>NZ_JAQGMM010000019.1 GCF_028292365.1 Caballeronia sp. | reverse complement strand
TCGGGCAGCGGATAGCGCTGTTCCTACCGGGCTTTCTTGTTGTGTTCGTGGTGTCGACGCTGATTTTTATCGCCGGCGCCTGGACCAGTTCATCGACGTACAACCTCGAACCGCCGTTGATCGCACTTGCGCTCGGCCTGATTGTCTCGAACCTGAGGCGGCTTCCGGCATGGCTCGTGCCTGCGTTGCGCGTCGAGTTTTATATCAAGGTGGGTATCGTGCTCCTCGGCGCAACGCTGCCCTTCACGCTTCTCGTGTGGGCGGGTCCCGTTGCGGTCGGGCAGGCGACCGTGGTTTCGCTGGTCACCTTCTTCGTCATCTTTCTGGTCGGCCGCGCGCTCGGACTGGACAAGCGTTTTGCGGCCGTGCTCGGCGTGGGCGGCGCGGTGTGCGGCGTGTCGGCGGCCATCGCCATTGCTGGGGCAGTGCGAGCGAAGCGCGAACAAGCGTCGGTGGCCATCACGCTCGTCGTGGTCTGGGCAATCGTGATGGTATTCGCGCTGCCATTCGTGTCGCGTGCGCTCGGCTTGCCGACCGGCGTGGCCGGTGCGTGGATCGGAACATCGGAATTCGCGGATGCCGCCGGTATTGCCGCCGCGCAGGCGTACGGCGATCTGGCGAAGCATGCCGGCAGCGTGATTGCCGGTGCGCCGGAAGCGTCGCTGCAAGCCTTCACGCTGATGAAGGTCGTAGGTCGCGACATCTGGATCGGCATCTGGGCGTTCGTGCTCGCGATTGTCGCGACCACGCGCTGGGATCGCGACGAACCCGGCGCCGTGAAAACGCAGACGACCGCGCGCGAAATCTGGACGCGCTTTCCAAAGTTCGTGATCGGCTTCCTGATTGCTTCGGCGCTGGTTACGTGGATCGGCAGCCATTACACGCTGACTGAATACCGGAGCGTCGTGACACCCGCCTTCGTCGCGCCGATCACCGCCTTGCGCACGTGGGCGTTCACCTTCTGCTTCCTGAGCATCGGCTTGACCACGCGGCTCGGCAGCCTGTCCGCGACGGGTGCGAAGCCTTTCATTGCTTTCACGGCCGGCGTTGCTGTGAATGTCGTGATCGGCTACCTCCTCTCAGTGCATGTGTTCGGGGCGTACTGGGCCTCGCTTGGACAATGAAAATGAACGATGCCGCCAAGCGTGATGACGCTATTGCATGCCGCACAGTTTGCGCAGCTTGCCGGCATTGCGAACAAGACCGTCATGTACTCGAAGCGATGATTCCCGGGCTGACTTCGTTCAGTTCGGGATTTGGAGCGAGCGTGGGAGAGACACGTCTTTGCCGACGCCACGATCAACTAATATCGCCGGGCGATTCGTGCATTGAATTCGAGGCCGCTGCTTTGTCATAGGACACGCCCACCGCACGCAAGCCGCTCGTAATAACAGCGAATCAGGCGGCATCAGGTCAGCGTATCTAGCGCCGCCGCTGTGAATGGATGGAGCTCACTTGAGCGCTCCTCCCGGATCTTTGCTGGCCACTGTGGATCGGTCCCTAACGCGCGGCCCACGGCGACCATGTCGAACTCGTTACGCATCATCCTTTTCACTCAGCCCTTGTAGACTCGCGAGGTTCGTGTGATTCGAGCGAATTACGCCGGATGCTGAGCTGAACAGCGTATCGAGGAAATCCGGGCCGTCGAGACCGACTGAGCCGACAGTATTACTGGGAAGGCCCGGTAAGCTTTTTTTGTCCATCCTGCAAGATCAAGATCCGATCCCGCGAATTCAGGCTCCCAGAAACGGCGCGTCGATGCGTGCAGAAGGTCAACGCCCGCGTCCGCCAGCGGTCCTAGCCAATTCTCCAACTCGACAGCCGTGGTTGCCAATCTGCTCCAGTAGTCTTGAACACGTGGCTGTGGCAGAACTCACCGTATGGTTGGCAGTATTCGCCGTTAGTGGGGCGTTGTCGTGCCCAGGACGTGATCGCATACTGAGTTCGAATCATGCGATCGTAAGCCTTATGGTCCGCGCCGTCTAAAAGCGATCGCATTGCTGTCATTTGGCAGATTGCCTTGGCGCTTTGCCTTGGCCCTTTGCTTTGACCCGATCAATCAACGCTGAACACCCCAGGATCTATCGTGAACAAATTAACTACCGCATTTGGTGCGCCGGTCGCAGATAACCAGAACATAAAAACAGCGGGACCGCGTGGTCCTGCGTTACTCGAGGACGTATGGTTTCTCGAAAAACTGGCGCATTTTGATCGGGAGGTCATTCCCGAACGTCGCATGCACGCTAAGGGATCCGGTGCGTTCGGCAGCTTCACCGTGACGCATGACATCACCAAATACACCAAGGCAAGTATCTTTTCAGAAATCGGAAAGACGACAGAAATGTTCACGCGTTTCTCGACGGTAGCGGGAGAACGGGGCGCGGCCGACGCGGAGCGCGACATTCGCGGCTTCTCCATGAAGTTCTACACGGAACAAGGCAACTGGGATCTTGTCGGAAACAACACTCCCGTGTTTTTCCTGCGCGATCCGTTGAAGTTCCCCGATCTGAATCACGCAATCAAGCGCGATCCTCGCACCGGCCTGCGTAGCGCGGAAAATAATTGGGACTTTTGGACACAGCTTCCTGAAGCGCTGCATCAGGTGACCATAGTGATGAGCGATCGCGGGCTTCCAAAAACCTTCCGGCATATGCATGGTTTCGGCAGTCACACCTACAGCTTCATCAACGCAGCGAACGAACGCTTCTGGGTGAAGTTTCATTTTCGGACGCAGCAAGGCATTGCGAATCTGACCGATGCAGAAGCTGAAGCCGCCGCGGGACGCGATCGTGAGACCCACCATCGCGATCTGTATGAATCAATTGAACGCGGGGATTTTCCGAGGTGGACGTTGTCGGTCCAGATCATGCCGGAAAACGATGCAGCCACTTACCATCTCAATCCGTTCGATCTGACAAAGGTCTGGCCCAAAAGCGATTACCCACTGATCGAAGTCGGCGTCATGGAATTGAACCGCAATCCGCAAAACCATTTCGCCGACGTGGAACAGGCCGCCTTTTCGCCAGCCAATGTGGTTCCAGGCATCAGCTTCTCACCCGACAAAATGCTTCAAGGACGACTCTTCGCATACGGGGATGCCCAACGCTACCGCCTGAGCGTTAATTACCATCAAATACCGGTGAATGCGCCGCGCGGCGCCCATTACGTTCACAGCTATCATCGTGATGGCTTGATGCGTGTCGATACGAATATGGGGGGCGCCACGCCCTATGAGCCAAACACTCGCGGCGAGTGGCAGGAGCAACCCGATTTCCGTGAGCCCCCGTTGTCGCTTGAGGGAGCGGCTGACCACTGGAATCACCGTGTTGACGACGACTATTACTCTCAGCCCGGTACGTTGTTTCGCAGCATGACCGAAGAACAACAACAGGCGCTGTTCGACAATACCGCGCGCGCGATGAAAGGCGTGTCGGCGCCTGTCCAGCAACTCCATATCGAGCATTGCAAAATGGCCGACCCGAAATATGGTGAGGGAGTAGCCGGCGCAATCGAAGCACTGGAAAATCGGTCGTCCAGCGCTGCCTGAAGCATCTGCAAGAAACTTCGTTTGCCGGCCTGTCGCAGCTGAGTCATCCGCAGTTGATGCGACCCGACTCGGCCCCGCGTTCTGTGGCCCCTGTTTCACGGTACTTCGCGAACTTCGATGTCTGTCCGATCCCCGGGTTGAAACAGTTGCAAGGATCAAGTTGCTGATAAAACGCCGCAAGCTGGGGCTTCGCGTGGTACAGATGACCGACGTTGTGTTCCGCCGGATATTCGGCACCTCGGCGGTCCAGCAGGGTCCACATCTTGTGTTCGACTTCCAGGCAGTCGTTGCCCTTCTTGACGATGTAATCCTGGTGGAACACATGGCACAGAAAGTGGCCGTAATACAGCTTGATGGAGATCGTCTCTTCGATGTCGGGCGGCAGTGTCTCGATCCAATCGCGATCGTTGCGGCGCAGTGCAATGTCGAGCGCAACGATGTTCTCCACTTCCCGGCTGTGCACGGCGCGATAGCGGACCGCGGCGCCGGCGGCGGCGAAGCGGTGCAGGAAGGCTTTGCTGCCTTCTTCGTCGGTGCATTCGAAATAGCCACCCGTCGCGCGTTCGCTTTCGAAATAGCTTGAGAGGAAGGCACGCGTTTCTTCTACACTTTCGGCCGTCACCTTCAGCATCAGGTGATGCTCGTACTTGTCCCGGTACTGTTTCATGCGCGGCGGCAGATGGCTTGGAAACAGCCGGCTCGCAGCCTGCATGACACGGTCGGTGAAATGCGAAGGGAAAAACCCGAGGCGATCGAACAGCGCATCGAAACGGCTTTTTAGTCCGAAAAGTGCGGGGAGCCGGGACGTGCCAAGATAGTTGATTGCGAGGAAGGTATCTTTGCCGTACTCCTCAGCAATGTTAAAGGCGTCACGATGAAGGTATTCGCCCGAGATCGGCAAGTGTTTAAATTCGTGTAACGCGTGACGGCGGATCTCGGTGAGCTCGTCGGGCCGGTTCGTGCCAATATAAAAAACCTTTGCGTTCTGCTCAATTGGAAACGTGTCGAGCCGTACCGCGAACACCATCACCTTGCCGGCCGAGCCTGACGCTTCATGGAGGCGCTGTGGATCGGCATTGAAGCGGGCAGGCGTATCGGCATCGATCTCGCGTACGTGAGTCGCGTAGCCGTGGTCCGATCCAGCGCCGGCGTCGTGCCGGACATCGGCATCCGAGAACTCGCCGCGTTCAAGCCGGCCAAGGATGCTGTCGGGCGTTTCGCCGAGCTCGATTGCCAGATGGTTGACCAGGCTTAGCCTGCCTGTCACATCGACCTGCGCGAATACCGCCATCTCCGTGTATGCCGGGCCGCGATGCACCAGTGCACCGCCCGAGTTGTTGCAGACACCGCCGAATACTGACGCGCCTATACAGCTTGAGCCAATCACCGAATGCGGCTCGCGGCCAAGAGGCTTCAGTATTCTTTCCAGCTGGTCGAGCGTGGCCCCTGGAAGGCAGACGACCTGCTTGCCGTCGTTGATCACGTACACCTTCTTCATGCGGCTCGTGCTGACGATCACGATGTCGCGATCATAGTCGTCGCCATCGGGTGTCGAGCCGCCCGTGAGGCCCGTGTTCGACGCCTGCGTAATAACAATCACATTTGCCACGATGCACGCCTGCAGCACCTTCCATTGTTCGACGATCGTGCCGGGGCATACCACCGCGAGCGCCTTGCCCGCGCCAAAACGAAAACCCGTGCGGTAGCGGCGGGTCGCGCCGTCATCCGTCAGGGTGTGCTTCTCGCCCACGATGTCGCGCAGATCTGCAATCAAGGTGTGGGCCACGTCGGCCGGGAGGGTGGCCAGGGGTGCGCGCGTTGCTGACATCGGATTCTCCTGAGGAAAAATTTGAGCGTGACGCGCAGCGACTTCATCTAGCCGTTTAACGGGCGGCATCTGAGCGCATCAAGTTGAAGCAAAGGTTAAAATCAGGCCGGTCATTAGTCCAATATCTTGAAGACGCTTTTTGGAGACGAAAAAGATATGGAATTTCGTCAGTTGCGCTACTTCCTCGCCGTCGCCGAGCACTTGCATTTCACTGATGCCGCGGCCCATCTGGGAATTGCCCAGCCGCCCTTGAGTCAGCAGATCCTGAAGCTCGAACGGGAGATCGGCACGCAGCTCTTTGTAAGGCATCCGCGCCGCGTGGAATTGACCGAGGCGGGACGGCTCTTTCACGAGAGCGCGCGGCGCATCGTCGAGGACACGCAGCAGGCGTTCGTTGAAGTACAGAACGCGGGACGCGGAGAGACCGGACGGCTATCGCTTGGTTTTGCGGGCTCCACGGTCTTTCATCCCCTGGTCGCGACAACGATGCAGAAGTATCGGCATGCGTACGAGCATGTCGCGATTAGTTGTGAGGAAAGCAATAGCTCGTTGCTGCTCGACCGGGTCGCCGAGCGGCAACTCGATGCTGCTCTGGTGCGCATGCCGTTGAACTGCCGGGATCTGATCGTCGAACCGCTAGTCGACGAAGACATGTTGGCGGTGCTGCCGGCGAATCATCGCTTGAACCGGCGACGGCGCGTCGATCTGGCCAACCTCGCGGATGATCCGTTCATCCTCTTTCCGCGGCCGATCGGGCCTGATCTATACGACTCGATCATCAGTGCATGCCGCGAAGCCGGCTTCGCGCCGTCCATTGGGATGGAGTCGCCGCAGATCTCATCGGCGGCAAACCTCGTCGCGGCGGGATTCGGCGTTGCCGTGGTTCCCGCGTCGATCCGGCAGATCCAGGTTGAAGGCGTGTCGTATCACGAGTTGCAGGGCAAGCCGCTTTCGACCGGTATTGCGTTGATCCATCGGCAACGCGAAAAATCGCCGACAGTGCTGAACTTTGTCAGGATCTTGCGGCAGCACCGAGTTGCCCGCTGATGCCAGCATTCCCCTAAAGCGGACGCCCGGCACACCCCTTTATGCAAAGGTGATTTCGATGCCCGGCACTTCTTCGGTCAGTGACCCGCACCTATAGTCAGACCAGCTTTCGAAAGCCAGTCACACCGCCACGATGTGACTTGCGCGAAGCTTCCCTCACTTTCAGGAGCAGACCATGTTGACCAGAACGTCGCCTACCGCCTTCGCTGAAACCGCTGCCGCGAGCCAGGACGCGCAATACTTTGAGTACACGTCGTCAGCCAATCCGATTGGCGCAAAGCTCATCTCGCGCGTGCCATTCCGCAATTTCCCGCCCTCGCTGTACTCAGACGGCGCAACGCGGATCGTGCCACTCGATCTTTCCGCAGAACTGGGTTGCCCGGGCCCGGCGACCGGTCCCGGTCTGAGCGCTAATTTCCTGCGAATCAACACCGGCGACGAACTGACGCTCGCTCCAAATGCAACCTCGCAGGTTTGCTACGTGATCAGTGGCGCAGGCAACGTGACACAAGGCACGTCGACCTTCCCGTTCGCGCAGGGCGATTTTTTCACGCTGCCTGGCGGTGATGCCGCTGTGCTGTCTGCCGATGCAACCGCCAAGCTCTACTACGTCAACGACGCCCCTCTTCTCACCTACCTCGGCACAACCGGCGTCCGCCCACGCTTCGCACCAACGCTGTATCCCGCCGCACAGGCGCAGGCCGAACTGCGCAAGGTCTCGAATGAAGCCAATGCAGGCCGTCGTAACCGTATCAGCGTGTTGATGGGCAACGCCAACTTCCCGCAAACGCGAACGGTCACGCATGTCCTGTGGGCCATGTTCGGCATTGTGCCGCCCAACTCAGTGCAAAAGCCGCACCGCCATCAGTCGATTGCGCTCGACTTTATCGCCGGAGGCCAGCCGGGTGTTTATACGCTGGTCGGTAGCGAGCTGGATGAGAACGGCGATATCGTGAATCCGACCCGTGTCGATTGGGAAACCGGAATGACTTTTGTCACGCCACCGGGATACTGGCATGCGCATTTTAATGAAACGAACGAAAACGCCTATGTGATACCGATTCAGGATGCCGGCTTGCAGACCTGGCTGCGCACGCTCGACATCCGCTTCGCCCGCTAAGCCTCACGCTTTAGTGCGAGTCCGTCGTCCCAGTACGGCGGCTCGCCAATCACATCGGAGTAGAAGTCGACGAACGCGCGCACCTTCGACGAAACGATTTTCTTCGGCGGATAGACCGCCCAGATCGCCGGTTCGGCTCGCCCCGTGCGCGCCTCCCATTCAGGCAGCACATGTACCAGGCGTCCCTCACGCAGGGCCGTGCTCACCAGCCAGGTCGGCAGCAGTGCAACGCCACAGCCGGCCAGAGCGAGCTCCAGCACCGCCTCGGAGTCGTCCGCGCGGAAACGCCCTTTCAACTCCACAGGCACGTGCTCCGGCACCATCTGCGTATTCCCGACTCGGGTGAAAGACCATTTGTCGTCCGAAAACAGCGACAAGCGCAGCGAATCATGCGCAGCCAGATCTTCAGGGACGGCTGGCGTCCCTTTCCGCTCGAAATAGTCCGGACTGCCGCAGGCGATGCGCCGGTGCGAGGCAACACGTTTGGCCATTAACGACGAATCAGGCAGCACGCCGATGCGAATCGCAACGTCAATACCGGCATCGATCATGTTGAGGGTTTCGTCGGCCGATACGATATCGAGGCTGATGTCCGGGTAGCGCTTCATGAACGCCGCGAGATGCGGCACGACGTGCCGGCGTCCAAATGCGCTAGGTATTGTGACGCGCAGCAGGCCTTGCGGTGTGCGATTCAGCGACGACGTAAGCTGGCGTGCATCATCAAGCGCCTGTAGCGCAACCAGCGCGTGCTCACGAAATACCCTGCCGCCCTCCGTCAGCACAAGGCCTCGCGTCGAACGGTTAAACAGGGCAATGCCCAGGTCCTTTTCGAGCTCGCTCACGTAGCGCGAGACGGTCGAAGTTTTGACCCGCATTTCTTGCGCGGTCTTGCTGAAGCTCTGCAGTTCCGCTGCGCAAACGAAGGCGCGTACCGCGGCAAAATAGTCCATGGCGTGTCTGGCAGAGCGGATGTTTTTCTCAAACCGGTAGTGTACTGGCATGCCGAGGTGCTTGAACAGCGCTCGTAAATGCTTGGCGCCTGCAAGGCAGATCAGACAGGCGCGACAGCAAAAACACGTGCGGGAAATCCAGAGCCGCCTTTGGGCTTGGGCCAGCGGCCGCACGCCTGCGATCGATCAGACCTTGCAAGACGCCCTTCGATCGAAAGGTATCCTAATCGATACCGTCAGGCAATTTGCCGCTGCGAACCCTGATATAGGCGGTTTCCTGCTCGCCTATGGACATATGGATACGCAAACCTTGTCCACTGCCCTTCAACAACTGGAGCGTTGCGTTCAAGCGATTGCGCGAACCCGATCCGGGCGCGCATGAGTTCGTAAACGTCACTGCGTCCGGAGGTGCCGGACGATTCGTTCGCCGTCATCCGGCCTGACTGTCGCCATACGCTGCCAAAAATTCATCTGACGCAACCAGGTCGGCTAACGCGCGAAGCGTGGCCGCTGAATCGGAGCCCAACACTGTTTCGACCCGCTGATTCACCGTCGCCCAGTGCCCCAAGGCTTCGCCAAGCCGTGCCTCACCAACGGCCGTCAGCGCCGCGCGCTTGGTACGCCCGTCCTGTTCGTCGGGCTGCAACATCACCAGGCCATCGCGTACCAACGGTCGGAGCGCGTGCGTCAAAGCGGAGATCTGAATGGCGAGTTTTCCCGCCAGGTCCTGAAGCGTGGGCGCCTGAGCGTCGTTAGCGCTTACCCACCGCTGGATTTCGGCCAGCAAGCCCAGCTGCGTTGCCTTCAGCCCTGTGGGGGCGAGCGCATCGTCGTACAGGTTGCCCAATCGCCGCGCAGCCCGCCGCAGCGCGGTGTTAGTACACACGAGGTCTTCGTAGGTATTTGGGATTTCGCTGCGGACGGAAGCCGATCCGGTTCGTTTCTTCATATCGTTTAACGTCATTTCCATGACACAAGTAAGGATGAGTAGAAAATCATTGACAGGCACCTAGTATAAACCCATATACTTGAGCCCTCAATTAATTTAGTTGAGCACTCAATTTAATGGTTTGGAGAAATGCAATGACTGCTAGCAACAAAACCGCTGTGGTGACTGGCGCATCGTCCGGCATTGGCGCTGTCTATGCCTATCGTCTGGCTGCACGCGGCTACGATCTCATCCTGGTCGCACGGCGTGCGGACCGTCTGTCGGCACTGTCCGAAAAACTGTCGGCATCCTACGGCGTCAAGGTCCAGACACTGGTCGCCGACCTCGCCAACGAAGCCGATCTTGCCAAGGTCGAAGACGTGCTGGGCAACGACGCTAGCGTGCGCCTGCTGGTCAACAACGCCGGCCTCGCGCGTTTAGCCCCCCTCGCACAAGCGTCCGTCAGCGACTCGACAGCACAGTTGGCGCTCAACATCACGGCGCTGACAAGGCTGACCCACGCTGTGCTGCCCGGTTTTCTCGCCCGCAATGAAGGCGACATCATCAACGTCGCCTCCGTGCTGTCGGTGCACTCGTTGCCGTTCAGCGCTGTTTATAGCGGCACCAAAGCCTATGTGCTGGCGTTCAGCCGCGGGCTTCAAGCCGAACTGGCGGACACGGGTGTCAGGCTGCAGATCGTACTGCCAGCCACGACGGCAACGGAGATCTGGGATGTGGCGGGCGTACCCCTGTCCACGCTCAATCAGGACAGCGTAATGAGCGCTGAGAACATGGTCGACGCCGCGCTGATCGGTTTCGACCGGGGTGAGAAGCTTACGTGGCCGTCCGTGGCGGACGAAGGCCTGTGGGAAAAGTATGACGTGGCCCGCGCTGCTCTATTTGCTGCAACACAGACCGGTAAGCCGGCTCCTCGCTACCAGGCAGCATGATGCGGCTGTCTCTTCAAGCTGGTCATCTTTAAGAGGCGGGGAATTCGCTGTTGTCTCGTTCTTTCCCTGGACAACAGCGAGCAAAAAAAGACACCGCGAACATTACACTTCGCTGCGCTTGAGCAAGTAGTCGAGCCCACCCACGCGATACCACCGATAACCGTAAGGCTCCAGAACGACGCTATGGCGGCCATCGGCGGACACTTGGCTGTGGTCGTCGGATAGAAGATTGACGAGCATGTCCTCGCTCGGATTCGTACAGCCCGACCTGAATTTCACCGTGCACGCCTCAGCGCTGAAGTTGTGCAGGCACAAGACCGAATTGTTGCGCCAGTCATAGCGCAGGGCGAGGACATCGTTGCGGGAAGCGCGTAGAACCGCGAAGTCGCCCCAACTAATCTCAGGGACCTCCCGGCGCATGCGGATCAGGCGCTCCGTCCAGTTCAGGAACGAGTTGGGGTCGCGCCGCTGATCGGCCACGTTGACGCGTTCATAACCGTACGGACCACCCGAAATGACTCGCGCGACGGGCCGCGCGTTTTTGGTAAAGCCTCCATGCGGCTCGCCGGACCACTGCATCGGCGTGCGGGCACATTCACGTTCTGGCAGGCGCAGATCGTCGCCCATGCCAATTTCATCGCCATATCGGAATACCGGGGTTCCCGGCAGCGTCAGCATCAAACTGTAAGCGAGTTCAAGACGACGCCGGTCGCCGGACAGCATGGGCGCAATCCTTCTGCGGATGCCCCTGTCGTATAGCTGCATATTCGGATCCGGGCCGAAGGCCGCGAACACAGTGGCTCGTTGCTCAGGCGTCAGGCGGCCGAGGTCCAGTTCATCGTGGTTGCGCAGGAACACACCCCATTGCGCTGTTGCCGGACGCGGCCTGGTCGACAGCAGCGCCTTTTTCAGCGGTGCCGTATCCGCGCTCGCCAGCGTGTAGAACGTATTCTGGTTGACCTGAAAATTGAACATCATCTGGAGACGCTCCCCGTCATCGCCGAAATACTCCAGGTCGGTATCAGGCAAGACATTCGCCTCCGCGAGGATGATCGCGTCCCCCTTGCGCCACTGCAAGAACTCCCGGAACGTGCGCAGCATGTTGTACTGCTCGACCGGCTTCGCGACCTTGGCCCCCTTCGTCGAGATCACGAAGGGCACGGCGTCCATCCGGAACCCCGACACGCCAAGTTGAATCCAGAAGCCCATCACCTTCAGTATTTCCGCCTGCACATGCGGATTGGCCGTATTCAAGTCCGGTTGAAAATCGTAGAAACGATGGAAGTACCAAAGCGCCGCTTGCTTGTCGTAAGTCCACGTCGACTTCTGAACACCTGGGAACACGATTCCGTCCCTGGCGTTACGCGGTTTCTTCTGGGACCACACATACCAGTCGCGATATTTCGAGTCAGGATCGCTACGTGCTTCGCGGAACCATGCGTGCTGATCGGACGTGTGGTTGACCACGAGATCGATCATGACTCGCAGGCCGCGCTGATGGCAGGCATGCGCGAACTCGGCGAAATCGCCTAGCGTGCCGTAGCGGGGATCGACGTTGTAGTAGTCCGAGATGTCGTAACCGGCATCAAGACCGGGCGAAGGCTGGAACGGCATCAGCCAGATAGTGGTAATGCCGAGGCCTTGCAGATAATCAAGGCGACGGATAAGGCCCTGGAAGTCGCCGACACCGTCACCGTTTGCGTCCATGAACGTGCCTACCGAGAGACAATAGACGATTGCATTCTTGTACCAGAGATCGTTTAGCATTTAAGCCTGCTCGTTGGGTCCAACCTGTGCAGTCATTCGAGGAACGAAATGTCAAAATTGGCGTGGTGGCAGCGAGGCGTGATCTATCAGGTCTATCCGCGTTCCTTCCAGGACGAAAATGGCGACGGCATCGGCGATCTTGCGGGCATCACGGCGCGTCTGGAATACCTCACCACGCTTAATGTAGACGCCGTATGGATCTCGCCTGTCTACCCATCGCCCATGGCCGACTTCGGCTACGACGTCGCCGACTATTGCGCGATCGCACCGGTCTTCGGGACGCTCGGCGACTTTGACCGGCTCGTGGCATGTGCGCACGAACTGGGCCTGAAGGTCCTGCTCGACTTCGTTCCCAATCATTCTTCCGACAAACATCCGTGGTTCACGGAGAGCCGCTCATCACGCGATAACCCCAAGCGCGACTGGTACCTGTGGCGCGATCCCGCGCCCGATGGCGGTCCACCGAACAACTGGCTGAGCCGCATGGGCGGGTCAGCGTGGGAATGGGACGCGCTCACGGGCCAATATTACTATCACGCATTCCTGCGCGAACAGCCCGATCTCAACTGGCGCAATGCCGACGTACGAGCGGCAATGGACCGTGTGTTGCGGTTCTGGCTGGATCGGGGCGTTGATGGCTTTCGCGTCGATGTGCTTTGGCTGTTGATCAAGGACGCCCTCTTCCGCGATAATCCGCCGAACCCTGAATTCAAGGCCGGCGAACCCGATCATCATCGGCAACTGCAAACCTATACGGAAGATCAGCCCGAAGTTCATGACATCGTCCGGTCAATGCGCGCGACGCTCGACGAATACGGCGAGCGCGTGCTGATTGGCGAGATATATTTACCCGTGCCTCAGCTTGTCAGTTATTACGGACCGAACGGCGACGGTGCAAACATGCCGTTCAACTTTCAACTGATCAACGCGCCCTGGAACGCGGCGGAGATTGCGCGGATTGTGTCTGAATACGACCATGCGCTTCCTTTGCATGCATGGCCGAACTGGGTGCTCGGCAATCACGACAACCCGCGTGTCGCGTCGCGCATCGGCACACCCCAGGCGCGAGTCGCAGCGATGTTGCTGCTCACCCTGCGCGGCACGCCCACGCTCTATTACGGCGATGAAATCGGCATGGTCGATGGGGTGATCCCGCCTGATCGCGTGCAGGATCCTGCCGAGTTGCGACAGCCTGGTATTGGTCAGGGCCGCGACCCGGAACGAACACCCATGCAATGGGATGGGTCGCCGAATGCCGGGTTCTCGAACGGTGTGCCGTGGTTGCCAATTGGCGGTGGCGACTGCGTCAACGTCGTTGATCAGGATCGCGAAGCGTCATCGATGTTGACGTTTTATAAGCGCTTGCTTGCGTTGCGCAGAAGGGAGCCAGCCTTGGTGGGAGGATCGATTGAACGAGTTGTGGCGAGCGGTAACGTATTGACCTATGAACGCCGCTTGGGCAGTGACCGGTTTTTCATCGCGTTGAACATGGCTGGCGCGGATGCACCGGTGCAAGTACCTCAGGGGACCGTGGTGGTGTCGACCACGGAAGGTCATGAGGGTAAGCGGATCGCCGGGACCAGCTTGCTTCTTGCCGGAGACGAAGGAGTAGTCATTTGTGTTTCGGAAGAAAGTTGAACCCGCCTGGCGTGTGCCGGTACGAACCGAGATTGCGAGTTAGTTTCACAGCACCCGGTTCGCAGGCGTCATTGCAGCTATTAGATCTTCGCCGTTTCCCACGTCGATGGGTGAAAGACTTCCTCCACCGTAAGCTGCCGTTTCGACAAGCCCTGCGAATGATGGTGACGCAGGAAGGTTTCGAGCGTGCTGAGGTTGGGCTGAATACCGTATGACCAATGATCGTCGCCGAGCAGCTCGCGTGCGGCCTTCAGCTGCTCCTCGACAAACGGCAACGTGACCTTCGTCGCCGAGGTGTCCGACAGACGCTCGAGCGCGATACGCTTCGAGTGTTCAAACGCTTTCAGCACCGCAGCCGGCAGCCACGGATGCGTTTCGACGAGCGTCTTGCGAATTCCCACGACGTGCATGATCGGAAACACTTTTGTACGTCGGTAATATCCTTTTGCTTCCTCGGTCGGATCTGAAAACAGCCAGCCCACGTCAGGGTTCTTGCAGCTAGGCGGGCGTGGCGCCATGAAACCATCGAGCTCACCGCGATCGAGCATGGCCGAAATGGTGTCGCCTTCGGGCGCGGCTTCAATGCGGATGTCTTTCGGCAGATCAAGCTTGATCTTCTCGGGACGACCGGGTTCGTCTATGCCTCCGCGCACCCACGTAATGTCGGACGGCTTGACGCCATAATCGTCTTCGAGCAAACCACGAGCCCATACATTGGCTGTCAGTTGGTATTCTGGAAGGCCGACACGTGCACCTTTCAGATCTTCCGGGCGCATGATCCGGTCTCGGCGGACATAGATCGAGGTGTGCCGGAAGGCACGCGACAGGAACACGGGAATCGCTACATACGGGCAAGTACCGTCCGCAAGTTTCACGGCATAACTTGAGAACGATAGTTCGCTGATGTCAAATTCCTGACTGCGGAACGCACGAAAAAACATCTCTTCTGGCGAGAGCGTCATGAAAACAGGATCGACGCCGTCGATCTGTGCCTGTCCGTCGAGCAGCGGGCGCGTGCGGTCGTAGTCACCGCAAGCAATCGAAAGATTGAGTTTGCCAATCATAAGGAATCCTGGTGAAGATGAAATGGGCGGATCGGTTAGTGCGCGTGCAAGCGGTTGGCCTTGCGCGCAAGAAAATCGAAATTCATGGTGAACTGTTCTTCGCGGGTGATCGCGTCGTGCAGGCGACTGACCTCGTCGTCAGAGAAACGCTCGCCGACTCCGCCCGCTGCCTGCGCCATCAACTGGATCCTGCATGCTTCTTCGAGCGCGAGCGTCAGTACCACCGCTTCTTCGACTGTGCGTCCGGCGACTGCGACGCCGTGATTGCGCATCAGGGTCGCCTTAGATTGACCGAGAGCCTTCGCCACCCCCGCTCCCATCTCCTGGGTACGGATGAGGAACATGGTCTCGGAGTAGTACGGAAGGCCGTCGGCGAATTTGCAGGCTGGCTGGCTGATCATCTGCAGGTCCTGGCCAGTTGCGGACAATGCGATGGCATGTGCCGGATGGGCGTGCACCACGCTGTTGATTTCCGGCCGCGCCTTGAAGATTTCCGAGTGAATGAACACTTCGCTATGGCGGCGCCCACCGCCGCCTATCTTCTCGCCCGCAAGATTGCAGAGAACGATATTCTCTTCTGTGATTTCATCGAAACCATAGCTGTGCGGCTTCATGATGAAGAGGTTCGAATCGTCCGGAGTCCGGATGGATACGTGACCACGGGTCAGGTCTCCCAAACCATTGGCTTCGAGAATGCGGCCTGCGTCGATCAGCCTTCGCTTTGCTTGGTCCAGTGTCATAGTGTTTGCCTCGCGCCCAAAGAAGGTGCCGTGCGGCGCGAGAGCGCGTCTCGCCGCAACAGTCATGTGCGTTTCTGTTCAAACTGGCCGCAGTCTGTCCGCCCTGCAGTTCCAGATGCTCACTGCGGCTAGAAGTCGATCACGAGCCGTTCGGTCCTGGACCCGGAGCAGCAGATCAACATGGTCTTGCCGGTTTGCTGCTCGCTCGGGCTTAGTACGCTATCCCGATGATCGGGAACCCCTGAGACCACGTTCACCTGACACGCGCCGCAAATTCCCTCTTCGCAGGAATAAGGCGCGCTGACGCCGGCGTCCCTCAAGACCTGGAGAATGGTCCTCCCCTTGGGAATGGCGAACTCCTGACCGGTGCGATGCAATTGCACCACGTAGCCCCCATCGAGCGCGGCCATTTGCTTCGGCGCAAAGTACTCGACGTGCACCTGCTCAGGCGGTAGTAAAGCAGTGGCGGCCTCGAATGACTGAAGCATCGGCAGAGGACCGCAACAGTAGAAGTGCGCATCGGCTGGCGCACCCGCGACAATCGCGGCGACATCAAGATGTTGTCCCGCGCTATCCGCGTCAATGTGCGTGCGCACCTGGGCAAGACATTCGATCTCATCGAGAAAGGCGGCGTCTCCACGCTCCCTGCACGCATAGTGCATCTCGAACGAGCGGCCGGTTTTCTCAAGGCGCTGCGCCATGCTCCAGATCGCGGTGACGCCAATGCCACCGGCGATCAATACCGTATGTCGTGCGGTTTCGGACAACGGAAAGCTATTGCGCGGACCGCCGATTTCAAGCGCCTGCCCCACGCGCAACCTGTCGTGCATGAAGCTCGATCCACCCCGGCTCGCACGCTCACGCTTGATGGCGATGAGGAAGGCCCGGGGATCGCCATCGGCCGTGATCAGCGAATACTGACGCACGATGCCGCCGGGCAAATGCAAGTCAATATGGGCACCCGGTTCGACCGGGGGCAACGTCGCGTTATCGGGGCGGCGGATTTCATACACGTTGGTTTCATGGGCAGCGTAGCGGATCGCTGCCACGCGCAGGGTCATGGTCGCTTGAGTCGCGGGATCGTCAGCCGCACGGCTCCCTATACCGGGTGCCGTGTCGAGCACGGCGGCTGTATCAGACATAGGTTCCTCTTTCACTTTCAATTGCACGGCGCGCGATTCGGCCGCATCTTTCACGGCTTGTTGCCAGTGTCGAGAACACTGCGCGATGGAAGACGAGGTTTCAAAGCCACGGCAACATCGAGTAGCAGTTTGCGGAACGTCTTGATCTCGGCCGTGGTAAAGCGTGTCAGCAAGCCGGACACGGTCAATGCACCCAACACTTCCCCGCTCTCGTTAAGCAGCGGCACGGCAATCGCGGCAAGATCCGGATCTCGCTCGCCCTTCGACACCACCCACCCGCGGGTGCGAATGGCCGCCGATGCTTCGTCAGTCGCGGCGGCGGGATCGAACGCCCAAAGCACCTTTCCCGCCGCACCGCTTCTCAATGGATGACGCGAACCTTCGTCCAGATGGTGGCGGGCGGAACGCGACGAATTCACGCGATACAGACAGACCCGATCCATGTCGTCACGCACGTAAAACGACGCGGTCTCACGCGTCAAGGTAGATAGCTTTTGCAGTGTCGGCCGCACCAGATCTTCGAGGCTGACCTGCGCCGGACCCAGCGCACCCAAGCGGCGAAGTTCGGGACCGAGCAAATAATGGCCGCGTGGATCGCGTTGCAGGAATTTCATATACACGAGCGACGCAGCCAGTCGCAGGATCGTGCTTTTGTAAAAGCCGGATCGCTGGGCCAGCACGGCGAGCGTCAAGATTTCGCCCGGCTGCCTGAAACATTGCAGCAGCGCCAGCGAACGCTCGACTGCCTCGACCCGGGCACGAGGCTTTTCAGGGTCATCGCCTGTAATGTCTTCGTTCGATGCGCCGGTCATTGCGTCGTCATCGTTTTCAATATGCTGAGTGTTCATGCTTGTCTCCTGCCACGTTGCATGGATGAATTTATAGCGCATTTATAGGTGTTCTGGCTAACAGAATTTGTGCCGCTTGACAGAACGATGGCTGAAAAATACTCTGACTTCACTAATGAAGAAGGAGACAAAAACAATGTTCGGCCCCGCAATGGACGAACGAGTGACGCGTGTTGGCCCAAGAACTCCTGGTGGCAAACTGATGCGCCGCTACTGGATCCCGATCGCGCCCTATTCTCAATTCGATGACAACCCGGTGCGCGTTCTGGGCGCGAACCTGGTCCTGTCCAAAGACAATGGTGGCAAGCTTGCTCAGGGCACAGCCACCGCGACTGAAAGCACACCCGGCTAACTCGGTGTGATTAGCCGCATTGCTCCCGCTTGAGGGTCTGGCAAATGAAATATAGAAAAGTAGGCGGCACCGATCTCGCCGTTTCAGAAATCGGTTTTGGCTGCGGTGGTAATGCGGGCCTGATGGTGCGCGGCAGTTTCGACGAGCAGCTAGCCGTGGTTGAACGCGCCCTCGACCTCGGTATTACGTATTTCGACAATGCACCGGATTACGGCGACGGCGTAGCCGAAGAAAATCTCGGCCGAGTGTTGAAGCAGCTGCAGGCGAGCCCGGTGATGAACTCGAAAGTGGAAATACGCTCGCGAGACCTCGACAATATCGCCGGCCACGTGGTGCGTTCAACCGAAACCACGTTGCGCCGGCTGCAACTCGATCACCTCGACATCCTGCAGATTCATAACGGCCCGGTGAAGGGCGCGGCGCCGCTCGATGGCGGGTACTACGCGACACTTGGTATCGATCATTTCATGCGGCCCGACGGCGCGCTCGAAGGTTTGCGCCAGCTGCTCGAGGCCGGAAAGATTCGCCACGCCGGTTTTATTTGCCGAGGTAACGACATCGGCCCGGTCAAGCAGCTGCTCGACACCGGTCTCTTCAGCATGATCAACGTCTGCTACACGATGCTCAACCCGACGCCCGGCATGGTGTGTCCCGAAGGCCTGAAAGTAGATAAGGACGGGGGCGCCGTACTGAATGTCGCACGCGACGCCGGTTGCGGCGCGGCGATTTATAGCGTCCTTGCTCGCGGATTTCTCACCGATGACAGTGTGGAGGGTCACGAGCGCCATTCGCTCGCCCGTAGTACTGACGCTTACGGCGAGCAGGGCGCCGAACTGCAACGGCAGGCGGCGCAGGTCCGGTTCGTCGCCCGGGAGCTGGGCATCAGCCTGGCCCAAGCCGCCTTCCGTTTCGTGCTTGGACATGCTGGCGTGACCACGGCGCTGGGCGGGTTTTCGTCGCTGGCACAGCTTGAGGAATTGACTCTCGTATCCGGCATGGACGCGATCCCGCCTGAGTTATTGAGCAGGCTTGAGGCCGCGTGGCGCAATAACTTCGCGGTGGTTTGAGAACGCTTTAACCAGCAAGCACCCGCACCACATGCCGGCTTGCTACTAAATAAATACGATGGAGACACGATGACAACAAGACGTACCGTGACAAAAATGGCAGCGGCCTGGCTCGCATTGGCCACGGTCAACGCGCCCTTGAGCGCGCGGGCAAACGAAAAGCTTTCGCCCAATCTTGGGTTGACGAGTTATACCGGCCCGGATCGTGCCGCGAAAATTTTGCAGGCCGCCAAAGCCGAAGGCGAGTTGAACTTCTATACCTCAATAGCAGAACCGGATGTCGCCCCGTTGATCGATCCGTTTCAGGCAAAGTACGGCATTCAGGTCAATATCTGGCGAGCAGGCGACGAGCAAGTGGTTCAGCGCATTGTGGCCGAATCTCAAGGACACCGATACATTCCCGACGCCGTGCATACCGGTTCATCTTTTCTCGATGCGTTACGCAGTGAGAAGCTTCTGCAACCGGTCGTGTCGCCGGTGGTCGCGGACCTCATGCCCGAAACCATCCCTGATCATCATCAATGGGCGGCAACCATGTTGTCGGTGTGGGTGCAGGCGTACAACACGCATCTGATCAAGAAGGCTGATCTGCCTACTTCCTATGCGGATTTACTATCGGCGAAATGGAAGGGCAAGCTGGGCATTGAAGCGAAGAGTTCCGACTGGTTCGCAACCGTCGCAATGCAGATGGGCCGCGACAAGGGTATTGATTTCTTCCGCGAACTCGTTGCTCGCAACGGCGTTGCTGCACGAACCGGCAACTCGCTTTTGAACAATCTGGTGGCGGCGGGCGAAGTGCCCCTGGCGCTCGAAGTTTATAACTACATGCCGGCTCAAGCAAAGCGCAAGGGCGCGCCTATCGACTGGTTTGTCTTGCAACCGGCTGCCGCGCGGGTCAATGGTGTCGCAATACTAAAGCATGCTCCGCATCCGGCCGCTGGCTTGCTGCTCTATGACTACCTTCTTTCCGTCGACGCCCAGAAGATCCTCGCGAGCCGTGATTATGTTCCGACCAATCGCAACGTGGCCTCTCCTCTGAAGGACGTGCATGTAACACCCGTCGACCCCGCTATGCCGCTGGCCGAAAAGACCGAGTGGAATTCCATTTTCAACCGGATCTTCTTGCATGCCGCATCAGCCAGGGACGCTTCAGCCTGAAGGTAAAGCATGCTATTCGCTTCCGCCAAAGTGGGAGCAAATAGCATGCGGATAGATAAGTGTATAGATCTCCAGGCCCTACCGAAGGATGTCAGAACCGGTGGCGGATCCCCATTTTCACAGCGATCTGGGTCGGCGTACTGGATTGTCCGAGCGATCCAATAGAGGCGACTGCCGCCTGTCCCGTCGAGTCAATACCGGACGCGTGCTGCCATATACCGACAAGGTTAAGGTCCGTGCGCTTTGAGAGCGCATAGTCCGGCCCGAAGTCGACCTGCTCGTACTTTGCGTTTCTGACTTTGGTGTAGTCAAAAGAGAGGCCAACGAGCAGCGCCGGCGTAAAGTTATAGCGGCCGTTGATTTCGAAGCTATTGAAGACAGCCGTGCCGCTGTTCGGGGTAGATGCAGTACGGACGATGTCCTGGTAGCGAGTGTTGGTGTAGACCAGCCCGATCCTGCCGTTGCCAATTTTATATGCCAAACCCGCTCCAAAAATCTGCAGAACTTGCGCAGAAGCGTAGCCGCTAAACACGGGACTCTTGCCCGGGGATATATAGCCTTTGGCGCCCGGTGACACAGTCCCGTCGAATGCGGATTCGGACGGGTTGTTCACGTTGTCATACACAACAACCGCATTGAGAGGACCTTGTGCGTAATTCAAGGCGAAGTTGTAGATCCGGTTCGTCGCGAAATTTCCCGCTACGCCGCCTGGCGCAAACAAGGCGATTGCCTGCAGACCGTACACGTGTGGCGAGACATATTTCAGCGAGTTATTGTCGCGGAAGTTGTCGTTAAGATTATCGAAATCGCCTGGATGAGTACCCACCCACGCCCACATGGAAGTTGCGGATATGTTCCTTCCAATGTATTGGCTCATCGCGTCGCGTTGACGGCCCATCGTGAACGTTCCAAGGCTCTCGCTGCTAAGGCCCATGTACGCTTGTCGGCCGAACTCCCGGCCGCCTTGCAGCAACTTCCCATTGGATGAGTCAAAGCCGTTCTCCAAAGTGAAGATTGCCTTCAGGCCTGCGCCGAGATCCTCCGATCCGCGCAAGCCCCAACGGCTTCCATTAGTCTGCCCCGTGATTGTTTCCAGGTTCGCATGACCGGACTGGTTGTTGATGTACACCAGACCGGAATCAACGATGCCGTATAACGTCACCGAGGTCTGCGCATGAGCCGCGCCAGCCAGGAAAGGAAATGCGAATAATGCTGCCGTTGCTTTCTTCATGGGGTCTCCGTCCCGTTACATCGTCTCGAATCTGGATGCCCGAGGGACTGTGCAAATCGACAATTAGTGTCGTGTCCCTTTCGGCTTAATGTAGTTATGCTAACTATCTATTGTTTTATTCAAATCTGTTGCGTGGTCGTATTGCTATTCAATGCGTCGTGGTCAAGCGTTCTACGGATGACAATGGCCCGGGCTCATCTAACTCTCGCGCGGGGGATCAGGGCCAACTCCCGCCGCGCAATCAAAGCCGTTGGCGCATGCCAGGCCTTATACAGTCTCCGACCTGAGCGCGATGCAACTGGCGGGATCGACGGAAAAGAAGATCGTGCCGCCGACGGGCGTTTTGTGTGCAGGATGAACCCGTGCGAGGACGACCTGCTCATTCACCTTGATCTGGAAGTCCAGGGTCTCGCCGAGAAACACTTTGGTGAACACCGTGCCTTCAAAGACATTATGCGAACCGGCTGCCTCCCGGGTCTCATGAACCATGAGGTTTTCGGGTCGCATGGAAATGGTGACCTTGTCGCCAACTCGACAAGAAAACGCATTGGCGACTGCAACGGGCCCGATTGCCGAATCGACGATCAGGTGTCCGTCAGGTCCATCGCAACTAAGAACCGTTCCCTCTATGAAATTGGTCGTCCCTACAAAATCTGCGACGAACTTGCTATTCGGCAGATCGTAGATTTCCCGTGGCGTCGCCTTCTGAACGATCCGCCCTTCCCGCATTACCGCGATCTCATGCGACAAGGCGAGCGCTTCCTCCTGATCGTGCGTGACGTAAATGGTGGTAATCCGAAGCTCCCGCTGCATGCGCTTAAGCTCGAAGCGCATCTTGTCGCGCAGTTTCGCATCGAGATTCGACAGCGGTTCATCAAGGAGCAAGAGCTTCGGCTCCATTACCAGTGCCCGCGCCAACGCTAGCCGCTGCTGCTGGCCGCCGGACATCTTCGTGGCATCGCGGTCGGCAATATGCTCCAGCCCGACGGCGGTCAAAACCCGTATGACCTTCTCTTCAATTTCGCGCTTCGAATATTTCTTTGTCCCCACTTCCAATGGAAAGCTGCAGTTCTTGAAGACGGACAGATGAGGCCAGATCGCGTACGACTGAAAGACCATGCCGAACTGGCGTTTATTCGGCGGGACGAAGGTATTGGTTCCTGCTGCAAACACCGTCACGCCGTTCACCGATATCGACCCTTCCACCGGACGCTCAAGACCCGCGATAGAACGCAGGGTCGTCGTCTTGCCACATCCGCTCGGGCCGAGCAGCGTGAAGAGCTTGCCTTGAGGCACATCGAATGAAACGTCGCGGGCGGCACGTACACGCGCGTTATTTCCATCGACATACTCTGTATTTAAACCCTGAACATTTAGCACAATGATCTCCGTATGTTCAGCCGCGGTTCGGCTTGACGCCGAACTTGCTGCCAATGTATTGAGCGAGGGATACCAGTGCGAGCAACACAAAGATCAGCATCACGCTCAGCGCGGACAGCTCAACATACTGACCGTTTTGCCATAGTTCCCAGATCACGATCGAAACTGTTTCCGAGCCGGGGCTGTATAGAAGAATGGAACTGGATAACTCGCGGATGGATACGATCAACACATAGATCCAGCCGGCCATCAGGCCTGGTTTGAGCAGCGGCAACACGATCCGGTAAAAGGTGGAACTCCATGTCGCACAACTCATCGCGGCGGATTCCTCCAGTTCCTTGTGAATCTGGATCATCGACGTATTGGTGTAACGCATGCCGTAGGGCATGAAGCGCGTGATGTAGGCGAGCAGCAGGATCCATAGCGTGCCGTAGATGCCGATATCGACCTTCAGCGACACGATCATGAACGACAAGCCCAGCACAAGCCCTGGAAAAACCAGCGGCAGCGACGCCAGGTTGTCGAGCAGCCAGCGCCCCGGCAGCTTGGTCTTCACCACGATCCAGCAGATCACGGCGCTCAGCAGCATCACGGCGGTCGCGCAGCCGAATGACAGCAGCAAGCTATTCACCACTGCTGTGCGCAGCGCCGGCAGATGAATGATGTAACGGTAAGCATCGAGCGTGAGGTGATGCGCGGCCGCCAGCGACGGCGAGCGGTAATACTTTTGCAGAGACGACCAGAGCAGCACGGCTAGCGGCAATGCGACGATCAACAAGAAATAGACGACAAAGATGCTGGCGGTGACGAAGCGCCAGCCACCTAGATCCATCTGCCGAGGACGAAAGCCCTTGCCGCTCATGGTCGTATACTTGCCGCCGCGTGATGCAACCCGCGACTGCAGATACAGTCCCACCGACGTGATCAACAACAGCAGCATCGAATACGACGAGGCCAGTCCGACCTGACTCGGGTACTGTTCAATGGCTTCGTAGATCGACGAGGTGAACACCTGCAGCTTGACCGGCAAGCCGATCAGCGCCGGCACTTCAAACGACTCTAGCGCGCGCACGAAAAGGATCAGCAGCGTGGACACCACAGCGGGAAAAGCCAACCGCAACGTGATGCGCCACATTGTCCGGGCAATGCCGGCGCCGCTCATCAGCGACGATTCTTCGAGCGAAGGATCCATGCCGCGAAAGGCCGCTGACATCAAGAGGAATGCCATGGTCGAATAATGCAGCCCGTCAACCCAGATCATGCCGCCCATGCTGTAGACGTTGAACACGGGTTTAGATAACCCGAATATTGACATGAGCGCGACGTTTAGCACTCCAATCTTCGGGCTCGCGAGGAAGATCCAAGAGATCGTGAACAGGATGCCGGGGATGATCAGCGGGACAATGGTAATGGCGTAAAACAGCTTGCGGAACGGGGTATTCGTGCGCTCGATGATCCACGCAAGCACGGTACCGATGAAAAACGACACGAGCGCTGCGCCCAGCGCGAACTCCAGCGAATTGCCCAGCGTGCGCAGCGTTTCGGGACTGCCATAAGCGATACGATAATTGCCGAACGTGAACATTGCCGGCGTATCGGCGACTTGCGGGGTGTAGAAGCTTTGCCAGAAGAGGAAGCACAACGGGATCAGCGCAAGGATGCCGGTGATGAGGACCGCCGCGCCAATGATCAGCCATTTGCTTTCGAGTCGGCGAGAACGCTGAATAGCGGTTTTCATCGCATCGAAGGTCAGTTCCATACGGTCCCCCAGTCGAGCGAATGACTCGGGGAATTCTGCAAAGTCAGCGTTGCACGCGGATGACCTGCCATGCGCTCCGCGACGAGAACGGACCACGTGTTGTCAGTTTCTGTGACGGTACATCTTGTCGTCATCATGTCTCCATTTATCTTTTTTCTACCCATACTGCGGGCATGCCGGTCTCGCCGGCACTGCGCTCACATTCCCTGGCAGCGGCTAGCTGAACCAAGGCAGTCCTGGCCGCGTGGGGCACGGCTCCTGGCATGACACTATGCGAACGGTATTTTCGAGGATCCAGCTTAACGTTCGAGTGACAGTCTCGGTTAAACCCTCGGTCAAACCTCGGTCAGACTTTGGCTGCTGGACCCTCTCAAGTGACGCTATTCAGAAGCTTGAGGTTGAGTTAGCCGGGAGCGTTTTCAGTCGCCGTGGCTGTGCCCTGAGCGAGCTCAAACTCCTCGATGCGCCGATGCAAGTCCTTGACCATCTCGAGCGCCGGCCCATAACGGTCAGCATCGTCGTTAAAGAATCCCTTGTGATACAGCTTGCGGAAGTTGTGCTTCAACAGCGGCTTGCTGTAGTCCGGCGCTTCACCTGTGCCGTAGATAATCGCCGGTGATTCACGAAAGAAATTGATCGGCTCCTCGCCCTGCTCCACACGTGTAATCTGCTCATCGAGCTGACGGCGCAGCAGCACGATCGGAACGTCCGTGCGCCCGAGCAACTCCGCGCTGCGGTCCGTGATCGGCCCTTGCGCGTCCCATACCAGCGCATCTTGCGCCAACACGTAGTCGAGAATCGGACGACCGTTCTCATCATGACGCGGCGGCTCGTACCACGGCACCGAATCCTGCTTTGGCACTTCGACTCCCGGAGGCGCCGCGTAGACCTGATAGCAGATGTGATACGTGTGCGTGTCGTCGATCGGAACGCGAATCTGATACTCGCTGCGCGGTGCGCCAGTCTTGCCGGTCTGCGTATAGAACGGGAAGATCACCGTGGAGTGGTCGCGAGTGTAGTCGCTATCCGCCCCCAGTTCCTGCGAGTAATTCACGCCCTTGGCAAAACCGTGCGTAGTCGGGTGAGCGTACAGCTCCTTGATGCCTACTCCCGTCTTCAAGCGCGTGTGCAGCGTGTGCTCGGCCTGCGCGGTAGCTTCTTCAAAGCGGCCTTGCTGCTTGAGCACGTACTGGAACATGTGGCCGTGCGCCCAGGCGCTATGCGTGGGATCGCCCGTATTCTCGTGGCACTGCAGCCAGTTGCAGTTGATCTGCATGATGGCAATCTGGCGGATCGCGTTGGGCCACACGAACAGGTCCCAGCGCGGCAACGCGGGCGCCGGAGCCGGGCCCATGTAAGCGAACACCAGTCCGCCGAGTTCCTCCACCGGATACGCCTTGAGTTTTTGCTTGATCTCCCCGCACGGGGTTGCTTCCATTGGCCGCTCGATGCATTTGCCCTCCTGATTGAAGAGCCAGCCATGATACGGGCAGCGCAAGCCGCAATCGTCTGGAATCCCGAATTGAAGATCGACATTGCGGTGCAGGCAGCGATCCCCCACCAGGCCGAGCTTGCCGCTGTTGTCTTTGTACAGGACCAGGTCCTCGCCCAGAATGCGCACCTTGCGCACCGGATTGTCGTCGAGTTGAGAATAGGGCGCGATCGGAATCCAGTAGCGGCGCATCAGTTCGCCACCAGGAGTTCCTGGGCCGACACGCGTCAGACGTTCGTTCATTGCGGGGCTGAGCATTGTTTTAGTCTCCTTCAGTTGTGAAGCCAGAATTAGTGAAGTCAGAATATTTTTCGACCACCGTTCTGTCAATCGACACAAATTCTGGCAGACGGAATGCTCATTGAACCGCTTGGAAGAGCGGCAATCTGCGTGATGGATGGCTTAGGAGGAGAGCGGGAACAGTGCATGCGGCTTGGTTCGGTTAAAGAAACCTGAGCCAAGTAGTTACTTCATTGCACGTGAACTGCGATAGCGGGATGTGTTGCGCTAAAGGTCCAGGAGCAAAATCCAGGCGGGTATTTTTTCGAAGACGACCGCTGTAAGCGCACGGAATACTTCAAATCGACCAGTCCAATCGTTGGTTTTTGCGAGCGCGCGAACATGATGCTACCGCTATACACTGGCACCCTTAATCAATGTCGCCAATGCCATGCCTACAGAACACCCAGCTGACGAGTCACATAAATATACGTCACCCTTTAAACGCGAGCCGGTGCCGGATTTACCTCGAAAACTGCCGACCGGGTCGAGCGGCATCGAACCAGCGGTGGCCACCGGATTTTGCGGGCTGATGCTTGATGGCGGCGCCTGGGCTTTCACGCGTGACAAAAGCGGAGACTTCTTCCCCGCGCTCACGCCCATTTGCATGGTCGCGGGCGCCATTCTTACCGCCATTAGCGTTGTGTTGTTCGGCCTCGTCTGGCTCAAGCACCGGCGCGCTTCGCGCTCAAAATGATTAAGTTTGGCCGGTGCAAGTTCTGAAGGCATAGGGCCACGGGTGCTGGGGTGACTGCGCTTCAAATAGCGATTTGGCATCCTTATTATATTTGGCGAATGATAGCCGGATCCGCTCATTCTCGACACCGAGATCCGTGAGAAGGGATGAGCGCTTTGCAAAAGGGCAATTCTCATTAACCGCCAACCGACATGGGAGCCGGTTGGCGAATGACACGCCAAATGCGCCTCGAAATTGGCTTACGACGAGCATGAGTGGCCGGGATGGCCCGTGCATTTCGCGCGTCGGAGGGTTCTACACTCCTTCGACAAGAACAGCCCGATAGGTCGCACCTCTGAAGCGATGCTGCACGACCGTTTGATACTCCGGGCTGTCATACCAGGCACGGGCAGAGGGGGTATCCGGGAACTCGACGATGACCACACCCTCGGGTGCCGGCCCTTCGAGCACCTGTTGCGGTCCGTAGGCCGCAAGAACCTTTATCGGATGACCGGCAAAGGACGCGCCCACCTTGGCCTGGTAAGCATCGAGTTCAGTCTGGTCCTGTGTGCTTTCTCGCGTAAAAACGATATACGTGGCCATGCTTTCTGCTCCTGAAAAAAATAGGTGAAGGATCAAACACGCTGATTACACCGCTCAGTCTACTGAATACTGATGGCATGCGAACGGAGGATGCAGTTTCCGCGGATTGCACCCGCTCTTCGCTTCCTCAGGCAATCCACCCCCCATCGACCGTCAGACTTTCGCCGGTGGTGTAGCTTGCTTCCGGGCTCGCCAGGTACGCTACTGCTGCCGCGATTTCTTCGGGCTTACCGAAGCGGCCGACGCTGGCGAGTTTGGTCATCGTTGCGTGCTCTTCCGTTCCGGGCTGAGGAGCCAGCTCGGTGTCGATCGGGCCAGGCTGAACTGCATTGACCGTCACACCGAATTTCCCGAGTTCGCGCGAAAGACCGCGTGTGAAACCCCGAATAGCGAATTTCGACGCGATGTAAAGCGTTACACCAGGCAGCGGCGCAGCTTCACCGAAAGCGGAGCCCACATTAATGATGCGCCCCCAGCCTGTCTTGATCATGCGTTTTGCCGCGTCCTTCGCCAGTTCGATTGGTGCCCTCACATTCAGATTGAAGTGCGTGTCATACGACGTATCCGACGACTCGAGGAACGGTCCGTATTCGACCGTGCCCGCGTTGTTGACAAGGATGTCCAGCCGGCCTTCGAACTTGCCGCCGAAGACTCCGTTCAGCGAATCGGTCAGCGCCGTGACACCCTCGGGCTTTGCCAGATTGGCGCCGACTGCCTCGGCCTCGCCGCCTGCATCGCGAATCGCGTTGACTACGATCGCTGCACGCTCCGGACTCGACGCGTAGTGGACAATGACCGATGCGCCGTCCCGTGCAAGACGGGTTGCTATGGCCGCGCCAATGCCACGAGAAGCGCCGGTCACGAGTGCGAGTTTGCCTTTAAGAGCTTGGGTCATGATTACCTCAATAGTGAATTTGAAAGGTTCGCTTACATGCTTAGGCGCAGGCATTAGCTGACTGCTGCATGTGCGCCAATGCAGTCATGCACTGGTTGATGCGTATCTTCTGCTCGTGCCGGAATGCGCGGTAGTCATGTGCGAGGAATAACTGTTATCCACGAAACGCGTCTTCTCCTGCTGACCTGAGCGCTTCAATGTGTGGCTATCGCGAGCGGCAACGCGTAACAGTCGACACGTTCGCCTTGCTGGTAGGCGAGATATGGACTCAAGGCTCCGGCAACCTCAATCACTCAAGGAGATTCGCAATGGCACGGCAAGACAGACTCGACGCTTTCAAGGCCGGCTTCAAGGCCGGCAAGCCGCCGGAAATCCACCCGATCATGGAGCGCGCGACTGCTGAACTGGCTGCGAGCGGTCAGGCTGGCCGCGCCATCAAGGCTGGCGACCGCGCGCCGCAGTTCACGCTGAAGGATCAGAACGCCAACGACGTCTCCTCTGCCGATCTGCTCGCGCAGGGACCGCTCGTGGTGACCTTCTATCGCGGAGGTTGGTGTCCGTACGGCAACCTGGAACTTCGGGCGATCAACGAAGTGCTGCGGGAGATTCGCGCCCATGGTGCGAACGTAGTCGCCATCTCGCCGCAGACGCTGGTTAATAGCCGCAAGTCGGTGCGCGAGAACAGGTTGAGTTTCCCAGTGCTGAGCGACGTCGGCGGCGAGACCAGCGCGGCGTTCGGCCTGCGCTTCAGGCTACCGGAATACCTCATCGATTTATATGGACTCCTGGAAAATGACCTCGCGGCCTTCAATGACGACCCGAGCTGGGCCCTGCCTATGCCGGCGCGTTACGTCATTGGGCGCGACGGTGTCGTGCTGTACTCGGAAGTCAATCCGGATTACACGCGTCGGCCTGATCCAAGCGACATGTTCCCGGTGCTCGAAAAGGCCGCCGCGAAAGCGTAAGCAAATTACTGGTCGAATTGAGTACTGGCACCACTCTCACCAAGCAGATGCTCGACAAAAGCGACGAAGGCCCGCGCCTTGGTTGTCGCCATGCGGCCAGACGGGAAGACTGCCCAGACATCGATGGGCGGCAGCGTCCATTCGGTGAGAACGGCTTGCACAGTGCCGTCGGCGAGTTCGGGGGAGAACATCCATTCCGACGCGACCGCGAGACCCAAGTGCCCCAGCACTGCAGTGCGCATGCCCTCGGCAGCGCTCACGCTCACCCGGCCCGACACGACCACGGCGACCTCCGAACCATCATCGCGGCTAAACGACCACGACTCGCCGCCGCCTCGCAGCGAATAAACTATCGCCTGGTGGCGGCTCAGCTCGGCAGGCGTCTTCGGAATCCCGGCTTCGGCGAAATAGCGCGGCGTTCCCACCACCAGTCGCCGCCCACGCAGGATGCGTCGCGCGGTCATCGTCGAGTCGTCGAGCGACCCCATGCGGAGCGCCACATCGACGCCCTGTTCGAGCAAATCGATAGAGCGATCGTCGAGGAGGATGTCGATACTGAGTTTCGGATGCTGGTCGAGGAAGGTCTTGAGCGCGGGCAGGACATGTAGCCGCGCGAACGTGACGGCCGCACCAATGCGCAAGCGTCCCGAAAGCCCGTCCGACGATTCGCGTACTGACTGCTCGGCCTGATCCGCTTCGTCGATTGCGCGACGGGCGTGCTCGTAGAATCGCTGGCCTGCATCCGTCGGCGTCAGGCCCCTCGTTGATCGGAGCAGGAGCCGCGCACCAAGATGCTCTTCGAGTTGCGCAATCGCCTTCGAGACCGCCGGCTGGCCCAACTTCAGCCGGCGAGCCGCGGCAGAAAATGAACCTGCGTCGACTACGGTGACGAACGTTTCCATCGCGGTCATGCGGTCCATGTACGGCTCTCCTGCAAACTGTTCAGAATCAAATAGCACAGTCTACCGAGCATCGGTGCATGCTGTCTCTGGCGCCGGAGTCCCAAGGTGCCAAAGCTCGAAGCGCGCGTTCGGACGACGCGTGGCGCGCTACTTTCCTGTGATGGCCGGAGACGCGAAAGCAATATCCGATGGACTGCCAACCGCCACGTAGGTGCCCGTAAATCGAAGCTTGCCACTGGCCGTATCGACGGCAAAGATCGCGATTTGATCGCTGCGTTGATTCAGTGAATACAGGAACCGGCCCGACGGATCAAACTTGATCACCCGTGGATAATCGCCACCGGTCGGAATCTCACCCACGCGCGTCAGACGGCCGTCCGTGCCCACGCGAAACTGGACGATCGTGTCATGAAGACGGTTCGCCACGTAGATAAAGCGGCCGTCATGTGAAAGCAATAGTTCCGATGCGAAGCTCGTGCCCTGGTAGGCGGCTGGCAGCGTCGAGACGGATTGGAATTGTGTCAGCACGCCCCGCGCGCTGTCGTATGCATAGCAGACCAGGGTCGACGCTTCTTCGGTGACTTCGTACAGATACCGGCCGCTCGGATGAAACACGACATGTCGCGGCCCCGCGCCGGCCGAAGAGGCGACAAATGGTGGGTCGTTCGGCGACAGCTTTCCAGTGGTTTCATCGAACTTCCAGATATAGGTACGATCGACGCCGAGGTCAGTCGAAATCACAAATCGCCCATCTGGCGAAGACACAATATTGTGCGCGTGCGAACCGTCGTGGTCGCTCACTGCAAAGCTCCCAGGGACGCCTTCTGCCGCGTGTTGTGCGCCTGCGGGAGCCTGTGGTTGTTGCACAGAAGAGGCGTCGCCCAACGTGCCGTCGCTCGCCACTGGAAATACCGCGATGCTTCCGCTGTTGTAGTTTGCAACCAGCAGGAAGCGGCCGTTCGGATGCAGACTTAGATACACCGGTCCCGCGCCTTGTGAATTGACCGTGTTGATCAGATGCAACGAACCAGTGCCCTGGTCGATGACATAGGCGCTGACCGAACCGTTCGTCGTGCCGTTGTAGTTCTTCACCTCGCTAACGGCAAACAGGAAGCGCTGCTGCCGGTCGACGACGAGGCAACTCGGATTCTCGATGCCACGCACCGGCTCTAGCGCGTCAAGCTTGCCGGTTGTCGGGTCGACCTGGAAGCGATGAATGCCAAGGCCGTTAGGCGTGTAGGTGCCAACGTATGCGAATAGCGGCGCGCCCGTCCTCGCTTTGGCCGCCGCGCTCGCCGCCTGCACGGGGCGAGCTACAGACAGAGCCCCCACGGCCGACATGGCTGCCAGCCCGCTCACGCGTTTGAGCCAGGCACGTCGCGCCTGCGATGCATGGACATCAAGATTCCGATTTCGAACTTTGCTCATTGCTTGCCTCCTGGATGATGACCGACAGCCCCCAAGTGAATATGAGCGCCGCTACAGAGATAACCGTCTTGCAAACGGTTCAAGTCTTGAAAGTTTTGATTCATCGCTCGGCGCTATGGCACTTCGCGCCAGTGCATCAGATAACCGTACTTATGTGCGCGCATTGCTTGCTGATCTTCATGCCGCGGATAATGCTGTCGTTCTGGATGTGCGATGCGTGCACCGACGCTCTTTGATCCGCACGATGCCGGCAGTCGGGTCGACCAGGAATGGGTCTGCGTCTCCAGCATTACATTCCTTAATTATGGAATATATGTTTTAATTGAAGATTATTCTAGCATGCAATGTCGACGCGTCAACTGATCAAAAACACTCGACATCACAGTTGCAACATGTCCCGCAAGTCCGGCCCTCCAGGTCTGATTCCGTCGCTGAAACCGGGTCTGTCGCAGTAAGGCAGCGAGCCTGGTAATTGCGGCATACAAAGGATTACTTAGCAAATGGCTAGAAAAACTGTTTGCGGAGCAGCAAAGGGAATAGACGCTGAAACATCGGTATCGATGCAATGCTGTTGACCGCCGGACGCAATGAGCCCTGGCCGATAAACTTTGCGGAAAACGATCTAACGCGGGTGGAGTCGATCGGCTAGATTTGAAAACCTTCGCGCTCGCATCAGCGTATTAGCTCGCCTTTCGCCTCGTTATCAACAACACCCAGGGATTTTCGACATGACACAACTGCCGCCTGTCGCGTTATCGGTTGGAGCGGATTACGAAAGTGTCGCCAGCCGCTTCAGGCCCATCTTCGAACGCATTGCTGCAGGCGCGGTCGAGCGCGACCAGCTCAGGACCCTGCCCTACGATCAGATCGCGGAGCTTAAGCAAGCGGGTTTTGGCGCGCTGCGCGTGCCTGTGTCGCATGGCGGCGCCGGCGCCTCCATCAAGCAACTGTTTCGTTTGCTGATCGAACTCGGTGTCGCAGATTCGAATCTCCCGCAGGCATTGCGTGGCCACTTTGCTTTCGTCGAGGACGTGGTCAACGCGCCGCCAAGCGCCGAACGCGACCAGTGGTTTGAACGTTTCGTACGCGGCGACCTGTTCGGCAATGCGTGGACTGAAGTCGGCAACGTCGCGTTGGGCGGCGTCAACACCCAAGTATCGAAACAAGGCGGCCGATGGGTCTTGAACGGCGAGAAGTACTACAGCACGGGCAGCATTTTCGCGGACTGGATCGATGTCTATGCGCAGCGTGCTGAAGACGGCAGCGACGTAATTGTCGCGGTGGCCGCGAAGCAGCCGGGCGTGACGTTAAGCGACGACTGGGATGGTTTTGGTCAGCGCACCACGGGCAGTGGCACCACGGTATTCAAGGACGCATCGGTCGAACCGGGTCATGTTGTCGACTTCGCGCGGCGCTTTAAATATCAGACTGCTTTCTATCAACTGTTCCATCTTGCGACGCTGGCCGGCATCGCCCGGGCGGCTGAACTCGATGCAGCAGCGGAGGTGCGCGCACGCAAGCGCATCTATAGCCACGGCAATGCGCCGCATGTCAGCCAGGACGTTCAGATTCAGCAAGTGGTTGGAGAAATTGCAGCCTGGGCTTATGCCGCGGAAGCGATCGCGTTGCGGGCGACGGAGCCGGCGCAACGCGCATACGAAGCGCGTTTTGCCGATGACACTGATGCCGAAAACCGCTTCAATATTGAAGCAGAAATAGAGTCGGCGAAAGGACAGATCGTGGCGACAGAACTTGCGTTGCGCGCCTCAACCCATCTTTTCGATGCGCTGGGTGCATCGGCCATTGGCGGCGGCAAGGCGCTTGATCGCCATTGGCGCAACGCACGCGCGGTCTCGTCGCATAACCCGATCGTGTACAAGGCCAAACTCGTTGGCGACTGGTCGATCAACCAGAAGGAACCCATCTACGCCTGGAAGATCGGCGCGGGACCGGGCGCAGGACCTGCACCCAGGTAAGCTGCCTGTACACGGCGTATCCGCCTACCCGCCGTTCGTCTCCAGATGAGCTTTCAGCGCATCGATCAACACACGCACCTTCGGCACCGGATAACGTGCCGAAGGAAAGATGGCGTGAATGCCCGCGGGCGGCGATGACCACGCCGGCAACAAGCGCACCAGCCGTCCCGCTTCAACGTCCTCTCCAATCGAGAAATTCGTCAGGTAGGCCACGCCGCCGCCGGCCAATGCTGCCGCGCGACAGGTCGGCGCGGTGTCGGCGAAAAATCCTGGACTGAAGCGCACAGTCCGCTTCCCGCCGCGCGTGCTTTCGAGCGGTGCAACCAGCGGCTTCTGTAAGGCAGACATGGCGACGAACGGCAACTTCGCGACCGCTTCGAGTGTGGTCGGCTTGCCCCAGCGGGCGACAAACGCAGGACTCGCGACGAGCCACTTGACGAAGCCGCCGATCTTCACGGCGCGATGACTCGAGTCCGCCAGCCGCCCGAGCCGGATCGCGACATCGACTGATTCTGCGACCAGATCCACCTGACGGTCCGCCGATACCAGTTCAATCCTGAGTTCCGGATGGCGTTGCTGCAGCGCGACGAGCACCGGCGCGATCACGCTAGCTCCATAGTCGATAGGTGTCGCCACGCGCAACGTTCCCCGCAGCACGCCCGACTCCTGCGCCAGTGCCGAGATGGCCTCTTCGGTGGCGCTCAGGATCTGCCGGCTCGCTTCGTAGAACGTCCTGCCCGCCTCCGTCACGCTGACCCGGCGCGTGGTGCGCATGAGCAGGGTCGCCCCGACCTCCGCCTCCAGACGCTGCATGTGCGTACTGACCATGGTCTTCGCAATCCCGAGACGGTCGGCCGCGGCCGTCAGCGAACCCGCCTCGACCACCGCCGCGAAAACCACCAGCCGGTTAAGGTTAACAGCGCTCAGGCTAGTCATGGATTGTCCACTTTAAGAGGATTGTGTAACCAACATTATCCGTCTTCTCATGCCCTATGCGGCGCACTATGCTGGCTTCATTCAAACCCCGTCTAAACCCGGTTCAAACCCTTTCAGAGTGCATCATGCCCACGCTGCCCAAACCGCTCCAGCCCATACGTCTCCATACCACACTGCTTTCCGGCCACGGGCATCGGGCGAAGCTGTTCCTGACGCTGCTCGACCTGCCTTTCACCACCATCGAACTCAACATGAAAGCCGGCGATAACCGCAAGCCGGCGCATCTGGCACTTAATCCGTTCGGTGAAGTACCGGTGATCGAAGACGGCGATGTTGTCCTGTCCGATTCCAATGCGATCCTTGTCTACCTCGCGCGTAAATACGGCGATGCGTCGTGGTTGCCGGACGATCCGGTCGGCGCGGCGGCGGTGCAGCGCTGGTTGTCGCTGGCAGCGGGAAAGATTGCGCACGGTCCCTGTGCCGCGCGACTGGTCACGGTATTCGGCGCGCCGAAGGACTATGCGACCGCCAAGAAGATGGCGGAAGACCTCTTCGAAATCATCGATCCCGAGTTTCGCGACAAACCGTTCGCGGTGGGACAAACGCCGACCATCGCGGACATCGCTGCTTATACGTACATTGCTCACGCGCCCGAAGGCGGTATCTCGCTCGAACCGTACCCGCATTTGCGCGCGTGGCTGAAGCGCGTCGAGGCGCTGCCGCGTTTCCTGGCAATGCCCGCGACAAAGGCCGGCCTGCTCGCCGAGACCACGTAACGCACTAGCTCACGTAACTCCCGCACGGCACACACTTCTCTCCAATACCGAGAACATCATGTCCGCTCTTGCACCTGCACCTGTTACCGCGCCGCCTTCGGGTTGGCGTGCTGTGGAATCACCTTTCCATGCCGGCGAACTCGCCGCGCAGGAAAGTGCGGGCGTGCGCGAGCGGATGGACGTCGACGCGCGTCGCGGGATTCGCGACTACATGCCCGAGCAGCATCGCCGGTTCTTTGCGGAACAGCCGTTCATGGTGCTCGGTGGAGTCGATGAAACGGGCCAACCGTGGGCCACGGTGCGGATCGGCGCACCAGGTTTTATTTCCGCGCCCGATGAACACACTTTGCGTATAGCGGGCCGGAGTCTGGCGGGCGATCCGCTCAAGCCCACGTGGCAGGTTGGATCGGTCATAGGCGGCCTCGGCATTCAGCCTGCTACGCGGCGGCGCAATCGTGTGAACGGTGTCATTACCGCTATGGACGATCAAGCGATCACGCTTGCCGTCAGCCAGAGCTTCGGCAACTGCGCCAAGTACATCCAGAGCCGGACGCCTGTCGAATTTGACATGAAAGAAGCCGCGTCGGCAGCGCCGCTTGTTTCTAATCGTCTGAACGATGCTGACCGCGCGCTGCTTGCACGGGCCGATACGTTCTTCGTCGCCAGCGCGAATACATCGAACGAAGCAGGCTTGGGACGAGGTGCCGACGTGTCGCATCGTGGCGGCAAGCCGGGGTTTATTCGCGTCGATGATGACAGCACGCTGACCACACCAGATTTCAGCGGCAATCTGTTTTTCAATACTATCGGCAACCTGATGCACGATCCGCGCGCGGGGTTGCTTGTGATCGACTTCGACAGCGGTGATCTGCTGTATCTGGCCGTGGATGCCGAGATCATCTGGGAAGGCGCGGAAGTTTATTCGTTCGATGGCGCCGAGCGCTTGATTCGTTGGCACGTGCGTGAGGTCCGTCGCACTCCGCGTGCGCTGCCCATGCGCTGGTCGGGTGTGCAATACGCGCCGCAACTTGCGAAGACGGGTAGTTGGAAAGCGCCGGAGACCAAGCAAATAGCCGCGAACGCGTGGAGCAAGTTAAAGGTCTCGAAGGTCAGCGAGGAGGCTCCCGGCCTGCGGTCGTTCTATTTCCAAGCCGCCGACGGATCAGCGCTTCCTGCGTACGAACCCGGCCAGTTCCTGCCGATCCGTCTGCACATTCCAGGGCTCGGAGCGCCCTTGATCAGAACCTATACCCTCTCCGATGCCCAGCAAGGATCGGTGTATCGCATCACGGTAAAGCGCGAGGGTACGGCGTCGACGTGGCTGCATGAGAACATCAAGGCGGGCATGGAGATCGAAGCCAAGGCGCCGGGCGGGGCTTTCGTATTGGATCGGTCGAGTGGCCGCGCGGTGGTCTTGCTGTCTGCAGGTATTGGCATTACGCCAATGATCGCGATGCTGAACAGCTTGCTTAACGACAAGAGCGGGCGTGCGCGGCCCGAGCATATTCATTTTATCCATGGTGCTCGCCGAGCCGAAGAGCACCCGTTCGCTGACGAACTCAAGGCTGCTGAGCGAGCGCACTCGAACCTCTCGGTGCATCTGCGTGACAGCCAGGCTGATGCAGGTCCCGTGGGCCGTGTTGATATTGAGTATCTCAAGAGCGTGCTGCCGTTTGGTGACTACGATTTTTACCTCTGCGGCCCCGGCACATTCATGCAGGATATGTACACCGGCTTGCGTGCACTTAATATTGCCGATGACCGGATTCGCTTCGAGGCGTTCGGACCGGCGAGTGTCAAGCGGACACAAAGCGCCAAGCCGGCATTGTCGGTCACGAAGCCCGTTGCGCCCCGCGACCCCGAGCGGTCATCGAAGGTAGTGTTCATGCGTACGCAGCGCGACGCGCAGTGGTCGCCGGAAGACGGAAGCCTGCTGGATTTTGCAGAGGCGAACGGCGTGTCGGTGGCTTCCAATTGCCGGTCCGGAGTGTGCGGTACGTGTGCGACGCGCGTGTTGTCGGGCGACGTGACCTATCCCGTGCCATGCGAGGGCGAGATCCCGGCGGGACATGCGTTGATATGCAGCGCAATTCCCGCGAGGATGGGTTCGGGCGAAGAGTCGGCGGTTGTACTGGACCTGTGACAGCGGCGTAGTAGTGGCTGTTGCTCAGAAGAAAATAAAGTCGTCGTTGCTGTCGGGTAGAGCGCTCAAGATGCGCTGAAACTGATAGCCGCCAACCAGCCCGGCAACGCCGATGATGACCGCAAGCCACGCCCGCGTAATGCGGCGTGGGCGGGTTGCGGATACCGTCGGCGCACGCATGGAGTACGTCGCGTTCTTCAATGTCGGTCGGCTCATCTAGCCAGGCACCGCTGCGTTGTCTGGCAGCATCGAAGCCAGGACTTCAGTGAGTTCCGTCGTTCCGAACCGCCGCTCGCCTATTCCCTGTTCCACGTCGATGCGGCCCGCGTTGTGCGTATCGTAGAGATCCATAATGAGCTGTGCATGGTCGGCGACAAGACCGGCGCGCAGCAGCATGGCCGGCCATTCATTGCGCGGCACTTCATGCGCGCTGATCTCGCGCCGGTTCACCTCGCTCAGCGCGCGGGCGACATCAAGTGCACAGACTCGCCGGGGACCTTCGATGCTGACTACCCCGCGTGACTTCCCCAGCAGCAGCTCTGCCGCGAGCAGCCCCACGTCCTGCGCCGCCACCGTCGGAAAGGCCTTGGTCAGTGGGTGATGCAGGCTCGGCAATTTACCCGTTGCGAGCGCGGCTGGTATTACCCGTGCCCAGTTCTGCATATGCTCCGCTGCGCGCAACAACGTCAGGTTTTGAACCGATGTTTGCAACTGCTTTTCGAGCGCATGAAATAGCAACGTGATGCCCGTACCGTGGTCCAGTTCCGCGCCATAGTCAGACAGCGCTAGTACATGAGAGGGTGGATTCGCGCGCAATGCATCGGCTGCAATTTCAATCATGCGATGCATCGTGCCGCCGGGATGTGCGTCACCGATCGGGACCGGACACAGGATCTGTACTGCATCCGCACCTTCTATCGCTCTTTCTACCGATGCCGGGTTCAGCAGATCGGCAAGCACGATCTCGCAGCCCATCCGCGCAAGCTGCTCGCCCTGAGCTTCATTGCGTACCACGGCTCTGACCGCATGGCCCGCATGGCGAAGCGATGCCGCGCTCACGCGCCCTACTTTGCCCGATGCTCCGAATATCACAAACACATTCGACTCCTTGTTGGTCTGGATGTCGTCATCGTAAGGAGGTTGAGCGTTCCGGGCGCGCAGGGAAGGATCGGCATGCGCAGATACGGATGATTGTTTTGCGGCGCCGCCACAAAATGGCCGGGCGCAAGATGCCGCCCCATTACGACGTCGAGCAAATTGACGGAAAACCCAGCACAATGCTCGCTTGCCGACCTCTGCGAGGACCTGCCATGAATGCCGTGACACCCATGCCATTGCCCATGCCGCTTTCAGGCTCCCGCGTCAATTTGCGCTCCAGCAGCGGTCGAGGCTGGAACGGCTTTGGTGCGGCGCTGCTTGGTATTTCGGCGGGCACGCACCGGATTCCGGCCATGCCGCATCACCGCGTCGGTGTGCATGTCGGGCCGCCGGTGATGGCGCGCTGCCTGTGCGAGCAACGTCGCTATGCGCGCGTTCAGGCGCATGGCGACGCCGACGTGATCCCCGCAGGACTCGAAGGCCAATGGACCGACGAATCGGACTGTACGATCCTCAGCATCTGGATCAGCGAATCGTTCACGCAGAAGACGCTCGAGCAGCTCGAACTTAAATCGGGCGCTGCCGTGATCCGTCCGCAACTCCAGATGCGCGATCCGCGTTTTCAGCATCTGGCGTGGGCGCTGCAGGCAGAACTCGAAGCCGGTGATGCGTCCGATTCGCTCTTTGCAGAAAGCCTCTGTACAGCAATGGTGATCAGGCTAGCCGGCAGCGGCGCCGATGGCGGCATCGCCACGCTCGAAGGCCGCCGGCGTACGTTGGCGCCGCGAACGGCTACCAGCGTGATCGACTTTATTGAAAGCAATCTGGACCAGCGCCTGACGCTTGACGAACTCGCCGCGTTGGCTCAACTTAGCGTGCCGCATTTCAAGGTGCTGTTTCGCGAGACGCTTGGCGTGCCGGTGCATCGATACGTCGTGCAACGTCGCGTTGAACGCGCAAAGGCGCTGCTAATACAAGGCAAGCTCAGCACCAGCCAGGTGGCGCTCGAAACGGGCTTTTCTCATCAGAGCCATATGGCGCACTGGAGGAATCGGTTGCTTGGATTGACGCCGCGCGAGATCGTAAAAGACAGCGGGCAAACGGTCCAGCTTGCGGTTCCCACTCCGGCGAATACAGCGAATACAACGCATAAGAAACCACTTTCACGTTGAGTCGATGAC
>NZ_JAQGMM010000003.1 GCF_028292365.1 Caballeronia sp. | reverse complement strand
CACCGAATACAACCAGGCTTGCACCGAGAAGCATGATTCGCTCCAGAGGTGCGGCACGCATGCCGATCCAGTCGAAATTGCCGGCCACCCAATGCATCACGCCCGCGAGCACGAGGCACGCGCCGACGAGTTGCGCGAAGAAGCGCGTCCATCCCGGCGAGGGTTGGTAAATTCCGCGTTTCCTCAAGCCGATGAACAACAGCGTGGCATTCACGCAGGCACCCAGCCCGATAGACAGCGTCAATCCAGCGTGCGCGAAAATAGGGACGAAAATCAGGTTGCTAAGCTGAATGGCGATCAACACGATGATGCCGATAATCACCGGCGTCTTGATGTCCTGCTTCGCGTAAAAACCGGGAGTGAGGATCTTGATCAGGATCAGGCCGACGAGCCCGACGCCATACGCCGACAACGCCCGGCCGACCATGACGACGGAATGTGCGTCGAATTTACCGTAGTGAAACAGCGTGGCCGTCAGCGGAACGGCGAAGAAAAACAACGCAACTCCGCTTGGCGCTGCCATCAGGAAGGTGATGCGCAGCCCCCAATCGAGCAGCGCCGAATATTCGACCGGATCGGCGTCCACGTGCGCCTTGGAAAGGCTGGGCAGCAGGATGGTGCCCAGTGCCGCGCCGAGCAGCGCGGTGGGAAACTCCATCAGGCGATCCGAGTAATTAATCCACGACACAGCGCCCGCGCCGAGCCGCGACGCAATGTTCGTATTGATGATCAGGCTCAGTTGGGCGACCGACACGCCGAAGGTCATGGGGACCATCTTGACCAGCACGCGCTTGACGCCCGGGTGCCTCAACGCACGGAAAAAATTCAGGCCGATGCGCGGGATCATGTCGATCTTCTTGAGGCCGGGCAACTGCACGAGAAACTGCAGCACACCGCCGACGATCACCGCATAGGCGAGCGCGTAAACCGGCACTTTCAGATGCGGCGCGAGAAAGATGGCGGCCGCGATGAACGACACGTTGAGCAGTACGGGTGCGAACGCGGGCAGCGAGAACTGCCGGTAGGTGTTGAGCACCCCGGACGCCAGCGACGTCAATGAGATGAAGATGATGTACGGGAACATGATCTGGGTCATGGTCACCGCAAGGCCGAACGCGCGGCCGTCGTGCTCCAGGCCGGAGGCGACGGCGAACACGACCCAGGATGCGCCCGCTACGCCTGCCAGCGATACGACTGCCAGCGCCCACGCGAGCACCGTCGACATGGCGTCGACGAGGGCTTTTGTGGCGTCGTGACCTTCCGTGTTCTTGAACTCCGCGAGGATAGGCACGAACGCCTGCGAGAACGCTCCTTCAGCGGACAAGCGCCGCAACAGGTTCGGTATGCGGAAGGCGACGTAGAACGCGTCGGTGAATTGACTGGCGCCGAAGGCTCGCGCGATCAGCGTTTCGCGGACCAGGCCGGTCACGCGGGAAAGCAGCGTGAAGCCGCTGACCGTCAGTAGGGCTCGGAATAGATTCATGGGGCGTTGATTATACGGGCCGCATTATGAACGCGACGCGTTGCAACATCTGTGGAATCGTTAGAATTTGCAACTTGGACCGCGCGCACGCAGCTCACTGGATAACTCGCAGGTATCTCGCACGTACCTGTACCTGTTAAGCTGCGTCCGGTTTCGTTTCGCCGGGTTTGATCCTCACGAGACGCGGCAAAAACCAGCCGCGCTTGCCAGTCCCATGATTTCGTTGCTATAATCGCCGGTTTCGAAGCTCCTGAATCTGCCTCCGGCACTTTTAGGTACGTTGCTGACGAAGTACAAAGCACGGCGGCTTCGCGTCTTCTTTCGACGTTTTTTGCGCTTTCGGGCAATCGATCCCGAGGGTTTGATCATAAACAGCGCATCGGATTGACCTCGTTTTATCTTGTGTGGAGTCGGACCAGCATTGAGTTGGATCTGATCCAGAAGCAAAACGGGAAGCGCTGAAACACATAGCTGGAACAGGATAAGGAACCGTCATGGCAAATACCGCACAAGCCCGCAAGCGCGCCCGTCAAAGCGCCAAGGCAAACTCGCACAACTCGGCGCTGCGCTCGAAATTCCGCACCGCCATCAAGGCCGTTCGCAAGGCGATCGACGCTGGCGACCAAGCCAAGGCTGCAGAAATCTACAAGACGTCGGTCAAGACCATCGACATCATTGCGGACAAGCGCATCGTTCACAAGAACAAGGCTGCTCGTCATAAGAGCCGTCTGTCGGCTGCTATCAAGGGTCTGCAAGCAGCTGCTGCTTAAGGATTCTGGTAGTCGCCCATTGCGCGCCCCCAGTTTGACGGGCGCGTGACAGGCTGCTGCTGTGGTTGTCCCGGATTGTGGTTGTCTCGATTCGTCCTGACGCTTAAAACAGCAAACGGCAATAAAAGGCAGCAATAAAGGCAGCAACAAAAAAACCCGCTAATAGCGGGTTTTTTGTCGTGTTCATCGATAAGAGGCCATTCTCAATGGCCCCTGCTGCCGAGTTAGCCATGTTGCTGCTGCGTGGCATGATGCGGCGGCAACTCGCACGCCTCCGTCACGAGCAGATCATTGTCTTTGGCGAAATTCATCACGAAATCGAAAGCCATGGGCTCGATGTCACGCAAGCGGGAGTCGAGAATCACCGTCTTCACATTACCGAGCAACGTCGGACGGACATAGACGGAATACTGCAACCGGGCATTTGGACCGCGCTTGCCCGGGCCGAACCCGGACATCACGCCGCAAAGCCTTTCCGACCAGTCGCTCGGCCGAAAAGTCTTGCCGTTCGACGTAATGCCCTGAATGAAGTATTCGGTTGGAATTGTTTCGGCCATGTAGGAATACCTGTTTGACGACCGGCGAAGAACGCCGGCGAACGCGCATGCATGGTTTGCAAGGTGAACCGGAAAGTCATCGGCTGCAACCTCCGGCGCTGAACTTCGCCTCGTCCGGCAGCGTCGCGGCCGGTAAGATCCAGCCTCTTTTTTCGACCTGCATCTACCCGCTCATTGTTCACTGACCGACCGCTCATCGACCTGACTACGACGTCGCCCGAGTCGACCTGAGCGCGCGATCAACTCATGATGAACCCGTTCACGGCTGCACCCCATACGGACGGCCTGGACAGGTAGACAAGTGCCGGCGCGACGAACTCGCATGAAAACGCGAACTGCTCTGACTCCCGCAGATTCAACGTTGAAAAGCAACCTGGAATCTGCGTGTTTAGCCCGCGGATTGACTCTGCTTAACATGCCAATGGATCTGATTCGTAAGCAGTCGAAAGGTGTCAGGACTGCCGGAGAAACCTGCCGGATTATACAGCAGAGGCCCTTTTTCCGCACTGCACACAAAGCCTCTAAACCGCGTCAGACGGCGTATGGCGGCGCGCATCGGCTATTTGGCGGCCTCGTCAAACACCGGAAATTCCTTTATGCTGAAATTCGATACCACAACGACGGCGGCGCCGTCCGGCGCAATTGCCGGCTGAAGCCGCCGTACGCATTTTTCATGACCGAAAAAAAAATTCGCCACTATTTGCAGTTCAAGGATTTCTCTCTCGACGACTATGACTACGTGCTCGAACGCGCACGTATTCTCAAGCGCAAGTTCAAGAGCTACGAGACCTACCATCCGCTGCACGACCGCACGCTGGCGATGATCTTCGAGAAGAATTCAACGCGTACGCGGCTCTCGTTCGAAGCAGGCATCTTCCAGCTTGGCGGCCACGCCGTGTTCCTCAGCACGCGTGACACGCAACTCGGCCGCGGTGAACCGATCGAGGACGCGGCGCAAGTGGTGTCGCGCATGGTCGACATCATCATGATCCGCACGTTCGGCCAGCACATCATCCAGCGCTTTGCCGAAAATTCGCGTGTGCCGGTGATCAACGGTCTGACGAACGAATATCACCCGTGCCAGGTCCTGGCCGATGTCTTCACGTACTACGAACTGCGTGGCCCGATCGCGGGAAAAACCGTGGCCTGGGTCGGCGACGCGAACAACATGCTGTACACGTGGATTGAAGCCGCGCAGATTCTTGGCTTCAAACTGCGCCTGTCGACGCCGCCCGGGTACACGCTCGATCACTCGCTGGTGTCGCCGGATAGCGCGCCCTTCTACGAAGAATTCGCCGATCCGAATGACGCCTGCACCGGTGCCGACCTCGTCACCACCGACGTCTGGACCAGCATGGGTTTCGAAGCCGAGAACGAAGTGCGCAAGAAAGCCTTCGCCGACTGGTGCGTCGACTCGGACATGATGGCGCGCGCTCATCCGGACGCCCTCTTCATGCACTGTCTGCCGGCGCATCGCGGCGAGGAAGTGAGCGCGGAGGTGATCGATGGCCCGCAAAGCGTGGTCTGGGACGAAGCCGAGAACCGGCTGCACGTCCAGAAGGCGCTGATGGAATATCTGCTGCTCGGCAAACTCAATCATTGAGTGGCTGCATAAGTGGCCGAATGCGCGGCTTGATTGAGTGGCCTGAATAAGCTGCCCGATCGAGCCGGTTGCAGCGTTCAGCTAACCGTGCGGCGTTTCCATCGAAACGCCGTGTCGTCCCGAAAATGCCGAACAGCCGCCATTTGATGTCAAAATAGCGGTTTTCCGCGCGCTGAAAGCCCGGCGCACACCGTTTTCCAGCCATACGAGTTCACCATGAGCGATATCAAAAAAGTCGTGCTCGCCTACTCAGGCGGCCTCGATACCTCCGTCATCCTGAAGTGGTTGCAGGACAACTACGACGCCGAAGTCGTGACGTTCACCGCTGACATCGGTCAGGGCGAAGAACTCGAACCGGCGCGCAAGAAAGCACTGCAGCTTGGCATCAAGCAGGACAACATCTTTATCGAAGATCTGCGTGAGGAATTTGTCCGCGACTTCGTGTTTCCGATGTTCCGCGCCAATACCGTTTATGAAGGCGAGTACTTGCTCGGCACGTCGATCGCGCGTCCGCTGATCGCGAAACGCCAGATCGAAATCGCCCGTGCGGTTGGTGCGCAATCCGTGTCGCACGGCGCGACCGGCAAGGGCAATGACCAGGTGCGTTTCGAGTTGGGTTATTACTCGCTCGAGCCGGGTATCAAGGTGATCGCGCCGTGGCGTGAATGGGATCTGCTGTCGCGCGAAAAGCTGCTGGCTTACGCGGAAAAGGCGGGCATTCCGATCGAAATGAAGCACAAGCAAGGCGGCGCACCCTACTCCATGGACGCGAACCTGCTGCATATTTCGTTCGAAGGCCGTCACCTGGAAGATCCGAAGGCCGAAGCGGAAGCCGATATGTGGCGCTGGACGGTTGCGCCCGAAGACGCACCGGATCAGCCGGAATTTCTGGATATCGAATACGAGAAGGGTGATCCGGTTGCGCTGAACGGCAAGCGGTTGTCACCGGCAGACATGCTGACGCAATTGAACGCGATTGGCGGCAAGCACGGTATTGGCCGGCTGGATCTGGTCGAGAACCGCTATGTCGGCATGAAGTCGCGCGGTTGTTATGAAACGCCGGGCGGCACGATCATGCTCAAGGCGCATCGCGGGATTGAGTCGATCACGCTGGATCGTGAAGTGGCGCACTTGAAAGACGACCTGATGCCGCGTTACGCCGCGTTGATCTACAACGGTTACTGGTGGAGCCCGGAGCGCCGTGCGCTGCAAGTGCTGATCGATCACACGCAGGACAAGGTGAACGGCTGGACGCGCGTAAAGCTGTACAAGGGCAGCGTGACGGTGGTCGCACGCGATTCGAAGGAAACGCTGTTCGACAAGAACATCGCAACGTTCGATGACGACGGCGGCGCATACGATCAGGCGGATGCCGGCGGCTTCATCAAGCTGAACGCGTTGCGCATGCGGATTGCGGAAAATGCACGTCGCAAGCGTGGCGGCTGAGTTGGCCCGGTTTGGTTGATGTTGAAATTGTTGAATCGGAAAACCCGCCTGCGGCGGGTTTTTTGTTGGTGAGGCAGTTCCTGCTGTTTCGGCTACGTCCCGCGCAGCTTTAAATCAAAGACACACTGGCTCCGCTTCAAGCTCGACCGCGAAACGCGCGTGCACGTCGCGTTTGATGGCGGCGGCGAGCTCCAGGATTTGCGTGCCCGACGCGCCACCGCGGTTCACCAGAACCAGCGCCTGCCGGTCGTGCACAGCGGCCGCACCGATCGAGCGGCCTTTCCAGCCGCATTGGTCGATCAGCCAGCCTGCGGCCAGTTTGAACCGGCCATCGTGTTGCTTGTAAGACACGAGATCAGGTTCAAGCGCCTTCAACGTGTCAAAGGCCGCGGCGCTCACAACCGGGTTCTTGAAAAAGCTGCCGGCATTCCCGAGCACTCGCCAGTCGGGCAACTTGGCCTGACGCACGGCGACGACCGCATCGAAGATAGCCTGCGGATTGTTCGCGCCGCTCGTCTCGAGCACCCGTGCAATATCCGCGTAATCCGCGCGTGGTATCCACGCTTTCGGCAGACGAAAGGTCACCGATACGATCACAAAACGTCCGCGCCCTTCCTGCTTGAAAAAACTGTCGCGGTAACCGAACGCGCACGCATCGCGATCAAATTCCCGAGTTTCTCCCGTCGATAATTCAATCGCCCGCAAACGCTCGAAGCGCTCGCCCATTTCGAGCCCGTAGGCGCCTATGTTCTGAATCGGCGCTGCGCCTACCGTGCCGGGAATCAGCGCGAGATTTTCGAGCCCGGGCAAGCCTTGCGACAACGTCCACGCGACGAAGTCGTGCCAGTTCTCGCCCGCGCCAGCTTCTACCAAAACGGCGTCATGATCTTCGCCAATCACGCGGCGGCCGCGCAACTCCACAAGCAACGCGACGCCGTCGAAATTGCGCGTCAGCACAACGTTGCTGCCGCCGCCGAGCACCAGTTGCGGCAGGCCGCCTAGACGGGCATCGCGAGCCAGCGCCGGGATCCGCGCTTCTTCCGTCAGCCGAACGGCATGCTTGGCGCGGACGTCGAAACCGAACGTGTTATGCGCGAGCAGCGGGTAATCGGAGAGAAGTTGGAACTCGGACATTGAGGAAGCGCTTGGGTCAGATCAGGGGCGGCCTTGGGCAAACCGGGGCGGCATCGGTAGAATGATGGTGGTCCGTGATTATAGCGAGTGCGTGCGAGCCATACGGCGAGCCTAACGGCGAGCCTTACGCCACGCCTCGCCTCAACGAAGGGGAATGCAGATGCCATCGTTTGACGTCGTCAGCGAAGCAAACATGATCGAGGTGAAAAACGCCATCGAACAATCGAACAAGGAAATTGCCACGCGCTTCGACTTCAAGGGTTCGGACGCGCGCGTCGAGCAAAAGGATCGTGATCTGACGCTTTTTGCCGACGACGATTTCAAGCTCGGCCAGGTCAAGGACGTGGTGTTGTCGAAACTCGCGAAACGCAATGTGGACGTGCGTTTTCTCGATTACGGCAAGATCGAGAAGATTGGCGGCGACAAGCTCAAACAGGTCGTCGAGGTCAAGAAGGGTGTAAGCGGTGATCTGGCGAAGAAAATCGTCAAGATGATCAAGGACAGCAAGATCAAGGTCCAGGCCAGCATTCAGGGCGACGCGGTGCGCATCAACGGAACGAAGCGCGACGACCTGCAAAGCGCTATTGCGTTGCTGAAGAAGGACGTGACGGATACGCCGCTGGATTTTAATAATTTCCGCGATTGAGTGTGACCGGACTGCGCTGATTCAGCATTGCCATAAGCAAGAAAGCCGCCTTCAGGGCGGCTTTCTCACTTTCGCGGCACGGCTTCACGGCGGTTTATTCAACCGCTTCCGCCGCCCGCTTCTTCTCCCCGATCCGGCTTTCCTTCCCATCCAGCAGCTTCTTGATATTCCCGCGATGCCGCCAGATCAGCAGTGCGCTCATCGCGGCAACGGCAAGCGAGATACGGCTGGGGCCGAAAAGGAAAACATCGAAGAACGGCGCGAATACCGCTGAAACCAACGCCGCCAGCGATGAATATCGGAAGAAAACAGCGATGATCACCCAGGTCAGCAAAGTGGCCAGCCCCAACACCGGGTTGATGGCGAGCAGCACGCCCGCCGCTGTCGCAACTCCTTTGCCGCCCTGGAATTTGAAGAATATCGGGAACAAATGCCCGAGAAACACGGCAATGGCCGCAAGCGCGACGGCCGTGGAATCCAGCCCGAACCTGGCGCCGAAATGCACGACAACCCATACGGGCAGCCAGCCTTTGAACGCATCGCCAATCAGCGTCAGGATGGCTGCGAGCTTGTTGCCCGTGCGCAGCACATTCGTCGCGCCCGGGTTGCCCGAACCGTACGAACGCGGGTCGGCAAGACCCATGGCCGAACTGACAACCACCGCGAACGAGATCGAGCCGATCAGGTAAGCCACCACAGCGACAATCACATTGTTCATTGATTTCTTCTTATCTTCGGGAACGCCAAGCATAAACGGGACGTGAGCGCGGGACGTGAGCAAAACTTCACGACGCGCATTTTAATCGACGCTCGCGCAATTCACGGGTGTGGCCTTCAGCAGGTCGGTCAGGACCGGGGGCGCGATGCTCACCAGATACCCGCGTCGTCCGCCGTTCAGATAGATCGTACCCAGGTCCAGGATGCTCGATTCCACGTACACCGGCATCGCCTTCTTCGTACCAAATGGCGATGTGCCGCCGATCAGGAAACCCGAATGCCGATTGGCCACTTCCGGCTTGCACGGCTCCACGCGCTTCGCTCCAATCTGCCGGGCGAGATTCTTGGTCGAGACCGTTTTGTCGCCGTGCATGAGCACGATCAGCGGCTTTGCATGTTCGTCTTCCATCACGAGGGTCTTGACCACGCAATGTTCATCCACACCCAACTGCCGCGCCGATTCCTCCGTGCCGCCATGCTCGACATACTCGTAAGGATGCTCGCCGAACGCGACCTTGTGCCGACGCAAAAACTGCGTCGCAGGGGTTTCGGAAATGTGTTTTACCTTGGACATGACGGCATTGTAGCGGCGCGAAAGCATGGCCACCATCGGCC
>NZ_JAQGMM010000645.1 GCF_028292365.1 Caballeronia sp. | reverse complement strand
CCCGAACTGCAGCCGGCACGTCGCGCGCGCGACAGCGGCATTGCGGCGGTGATAACCCTGGACGCGCAGATCGATCACGTGACCGGCCTGCTGATGCTGCGCGAGCGTGACACGCCCTTGCCGCTCTACGTCACCGACGCCGTGCTGCAAGACCTGAGCACGGGCTTCCCAGTTGTGTCGATACTCGCGCATTACTGCGGCGTAGAACGCCACGCCATTCCGCTCGATGGAGCGTCGTTTGCGGTTCCCGCGCTGCCGGGCATTCGCATTGAAGCGCTGCCGCTCTCGAGCAAGGCGCCGCCCTATTCCCCGCATCGCGAAGCACCGCAACGTGGCGACAACATCGGGCTGACGTTCATCGATGAACACTCGGGCAAGCGTGCGTTCTATGCGCCAGGCCTGGGTGCGCTAGAACCGCACGTCCTCGAAGCGATGAACGCGGCCGACTTGCTGCTGGTCGACGGCACGCTCTGGACGCCGGACGAAATGATCGAACTCGGGCTCTCCAAAAAGACCGCCGCCGATATGGGTCATCTCGCGCAAACCGGCGCGGGCGGCATGATCGACGTGCTTGATTCGATCGAACGGTCCGGAGTGCGCAAGGTCCTCATCCACATCAACAACACGAATCCGATCCTGGTTGAAGACGGTCCCGAACGACGACGACTCGCCGAACACGGCATTGAAGTTGCATTCGACGGGATGGCATTCGAACTTTGAGCAGCGCTTACAGGAGGACGCAAGTGAACGGCCCCACTCCGATGACCAGCAACCAAAATACGGACCACACGACCGCCTGGACTCGTGAAGCGTTCGAAGCCCAGCTTCGCGCGAAGGGCACCGCGTATCACATTCATCATCCGTTCAACGTGAAGATGAACGAGGGCGGCTGTTCACGCGAGCAGATTCGCGGCTGGGTCGCGAACCGCTTCTATTACCAGATCAATATTCCGCTGAAGGATGCCGCGGTGATGTCGAATTGCCCCGATCGCGAGACGCGCCGGCGCTGGGTGCTGCGCATTCTCGATCACGACGGTTACGGCAACGACGAAGGCGGCATCGAAATCTGGGCCCGGCTTGGAGACGCAGTCGGTCTCTCACGCGACGAACTCTGGTCGCTGCAACACGTGACGCCGGGCGTGAAATTCGCCGTCGATGCCTACGTCAACTTCGCGCGCCGCGCGCCGTGGCAGGAGGCGGTGTGTTCATCGCTGACCGAGATCTTTGCGCCGCAGATCCACAAGGACCGGCTTGCAACGTGGCCGTCGTGTTATCCGTGGATCGAGCCAGATGGATTGACGTATTTCCGCTCGCGTATCTCGCTCGCGCAACGCGATGTTGAACACGGCTTGCAGGTCACGCTCGATTACTTCAAGACCCGTGAACAGCAGGAACGCGCGCTCGAGATACTGCAGTTCAAGCTCGACATATTGTGGTCCATGCTCGATGCCATTGAAAAGGCCTTTCCCCAATGACATCGCCTACGCTCAAGCTCAAGGGAATCTTTCGGCTGCAATGGGAACCGGCGCAGGAAGCGCACGTGCTGTTGTATCCCGAAGGCATGGTCAAGCTGAATCAAAGCGCCGGGGAAATACTCAAGCGCTGCGACGGCACGCGCGATATCGACATGTTGATCAAGGACTTGCAGCAAGCCTTCAACGCGCAAGGCATTGGCGATGAAGTCCGTCTGTTCGTCGCCGAAGCCGAGCGCCGCGGCTGGCTGGAAAGTGCGGAGGCGGCGACATGAGCGATATTGCCCCGCCGCTGTGGCTGCTGGCCGAGCTGACGTACCGATGCCCGCTGCATTGCGCGTTCTGCTACAACCCCGTGAACTACACCGACCATGCCAGCGAACTGTCGACCGATCAATGGCTCGGCGTGTTGCGCGAAGCACGTGCGCTCGGCGCGGCACAACTGGGTTTCTCGGGAGGCGAGCCGCTGCTGCGCGACGACCTGGAAGTGCTCGTACGCGAAGGACGCCAGCTCGGTTTTTACACAAACCTGATCACGTCGGGCATCGGCTTGACGGACAAGCGTCTCGACGCGCTGAAAGACGCCGGGCTCGATCACATCCAGTTGTCGTTCCAGGACTCGACCCAGGAACTCAACGACTTCCTGAGCAGCACGCGCACCTTCGACCTGAAGAATCGCGTGGCGAAATCAATCAAGGCGCATGGCTTTCCGATGGTACTCAACTGCGTGCTGCATCGATACAACCTGCCTCACGTCGACAAGATCATCGACATGGCGCTCGCCATGGGCGCCGAATATCTGGAACTCGCGAACACGCAGTACTACGGCTGGGCACATGCCAACCGTGCCCAACTGATGCCGACAGCCGAGCAGTTGAAAGATGCGGAAGCCGTGGTTGAGCGCTACAGAAGCGAAATCGGCGATCGCTGCAAGATCTACTTCGTCGTGCCGGACTACTTCGAGACGCGGCCGAAGAAATGCATGAACGGGTGGGGTTCGGTCTTTCTCGGCATCGCCCCCGATGGCGCCGCACTGCCCTGCCACACAGCGCGTTCGCTGCCCGGTCTCACCTTCCCGAACGTGAAGCAAACCTCGATCCGCGAAATCTGGTACGACAGCGACGCGTTCAATCGCTTTCGCGGTTTCGACTGGATGAAGGAACCGTGCCGCAGTTGCGAGGAAAAAACCATCGATGCAGGCGGCTGCCGCTGCCAAGCGTACTTGCTGACCGGCGACCCGGCCAACGCCGATCCGGTCTGCGATAAATCGCCCCATCACGAAGCCGTGATCAACGTGGTGCGGCAGGCGGCCGCTCAACCCGCTCAACGCGAACCGGACGAGCAGCCGATCATGTTTCGCAACGACAGCAATTCACGTCGGCTGGCGGCGTCGCCTGACGACCACAACCCAAACCATCGCAGTGTCACCGATCTCGCGGGAGTCCACAAATGACCATCGCCAACATCAGTGTCCTCCTCGTCGATGACCACGCCGTGGTGCGCGAAGGTTACCGGCGCCTGCTCGAACTGAGTCCCGACGTTAGTGTGGCCGGTGAAGCCGCCGACGCGGCGCAGGCGTACCAGCGTTTCTGTGCATTGCGCCCGGACGTTGTCGTGATGGATCTGGCGTTGCCGGGCGCGAGCGGCATTGAAGCAATGCGGCGCATGCTCGCCCGCGAACCCGACGCCCATGTGCTGATTTTCAGCGTGCACGAGGAAACCATCTTCGTGCGCCGCGCGCTCGATGCCGGCGCGCGAGGCTACGTGACCAAGGCAAGCGCGCCCGACGTCCTGGTCGAAGCGGTCCGCGCGGTCGCAAGACGAGCACGCTACCTGAGCGCGGACGTGTCGCACGCACTTGCGCTGCGGGCCCAGTTCCAGGAGGGACCGCCGGGACGTCATTTATCAGCAAGGGAATTCGAGGTGCTGCGTCTGCTGGTGCAGGGCTATACGCTGCCGAGCATCGCGGAAAGACTCGGCCTGAGCCAGAAGACCGTTGCCAACCATCAGTCGGTGATCCGGCAGAAGTTCGGCGCGGACAATGGCGTGCAGCTTGCGCAGATGGCAAACCGCCTGGGCCTTCATTTCACCGATTTCGCCAACTCGGCCGGTTCACTGGGTTCGTTCGGCTCGGGCAATCCGGCCTGAACCGGCACCCGTGCGCAGAACAAAAAACCGCTGCCCCGCTGGCTGGCGATATGGAACTCACCGCCAATCGCCTCCACACGCTCACGCATGCCGATCAGTCCCAGGCCCGCACGCGGTTTTGTCAGATCGATGCCCGGACCGTCGTCGGTCATGGTCACCACGATCTCGTCGTGCTGCTTCCGTTCATCACGCGTATCGTCCGCAGTCCGAA
>NZ_JAQGMM010000677.1 GCF_028292365.1 Caballeronia sp. | reverse complement strand
GAGCCTCGACACGAACGTGGTCCGGCTGGCCGCGGAAACGTCGCTCATAGGAACCACTCCAGACGGTTGCGCACCCTGAACAGCCCCCACGCGCCGATCGAAACAGCGAGCAGAAGAATCACACCCTGGAACAGCGGCTGCCACAGCGCATCGACGTTGAACACGAACAGCAGGTCGCCGATAGAGCGGAACGCGAATGCGCCGAAGATCGCGCCTATCGCGCTGCCCTTGCCGCCGAGCAGTGACACGCCGCCGATCACCACGGCGGCGATCGAAAACAGCGTATACGAGTTGGCGCTGCCGAGGCTCGCTTCTCCCGTGTCCGTGAAGAACGTCAGAAACAAGCCGCCGATCGCGGCGAGCAGGCCGGCGAGCGTATAGCTCGCGAACTTCGCGCGGCGGATCGGCATGCCGGACAGGAAGGCCGCGGATTCGGACGAGCCGGTCGCGTACGCCGCGCGCCCGACCACCGAACGTTTGAAAGGAATCCAGACAATCGCCACAGCCGCGAGCAGAATAAGCAAGCTCGCCGGCACGACGCCGGCGACCTTACCGGTCAATGCGTCGGCGAGGTCCTCGTTGATCGATCCGCCGGGAACCGGGCGCAGCAGCAGCGCCAGGCCATAATAGATGGCGCCCGTTGCGATCGTCGTCACGATCGGTTGCAGACGGCCGTAAATGATGATGATGCCGTTGAGCGCGCCGCACAGCGCGCCGGTCGCAAGCACGCCAACGATGCCGAGCGCGCTGTGCAGCGCGTCGCCCGTCACGATCCACGATCCAACGCAATTAGTCAGCACGAGCGTCATGCCGATCGACAGGTCGATGCCGGCTGTCAGCACGACGAGCGCCTGGCCCATCGATACCAGCGCGAGCAGTACCGCCTTGTTCGCCGCCGTCTGAAACACGTTCGCCGACAAGGTCGACGGATAGTTGAAGAGGTAGATCGCGAACATCAGCACGAATAGGCCGAACGCGAACGTCGTCCCGCGATTTTCGGCATACCAGTAACGCAGCCCGCTCATAACGCGACTCCCAGGGAAGGAGAGACCTGTCCGACGGGCAGGTCCAGTGCACTTGCAATCAGGTTTTGCTCGGTGATCTCCGACCCGACAAGTTCCTTCTTGATCCGGCCTTCGTATAGCACGAGCACGCGGTCGCAGCAGCCGATCAGCTCGTCATAGTCGGTCGAATAGAAAAGGATCGCGGCGCCTTCGTCGGCGAGGCGCCTCAGCAACTGGTAGATCTCCTGCTTGGTGCCGACGTCGATGCCGCACGTCGGGTCGCTGAGGAGCAGGATTCTCGGCTGGCGGATCATCCACTTCGCGATGACTAACTTCTGCTGGTTGCCACCCGACAGCGAGCCCACGGGCGCGTCGACGCTGAACGACTTGATTGCGAGGAGTTCCATCATCCGGTCGACGAACGACTGCTGGCGGTCGCGATCGATCACGCCTGCGGTGGACATGCGATCGAGCGCGGCAAACGACAAGTTCTCGCGTACCGACATCGGCAGCATCAGGCCTTCGGTCTTGCGGTCCTCCGGAATTAGCGCCATACCGATTTCGTTGGCGCGCGCGACCACGGGGCTCGCGATCGACACGGCCTTGCCGTCGATCTCGATCTTGCCCGCGCAGCCGCGCAACACGCCGAACAACGCGAGCAGCAGTTCGCGCTGGCCTTGCCCGTCGAGGCCGCCCAGCCCGAGGATTTCACCGGGCTTCAACGAAAAGCTGACGCCCTGCAGCGTGTCGTTCCATGCGAGATCAAGACAGGCGAGAACCGGTTCGGCGGCGAGGCGGCGCCCGGGCTTGTCCGCGGGTTTGTCCGGGAAGGCGTGCTGGTACTTCCGGCCGATCATCATTTCGACAACCTCATTGTCGGTGCGCGTGCCCGCCTCGAAGCTCATCACATGACGACCGTTCCGGTAGACCGTGCATTCGTCCGCGAGCGCCTTCACCTCGTGCATCCGGTGCGAGATGAAGAGCAGCGCGAGTCCCTCTTCGCGCAGGCGTTTGAGCACCTCGATGACGCGCGCCACGTCGGCCGCGGTCAGCGCCGACGTGGCCTCGTCGAGGATCAGGATGCGCGGCTCGCGCGCAAGCCCCTTCGCGAGCTCGACCATCTGCTGGCGCGACAGCGGCAAGTCCCGGACTTTTGCAAGCGGATTGATGTCGGCCGCGCCCGCGCGGGCGAGCGCGGCCTCGGCTTGGCGGCGCTGGGCCTGGCGGTCGATCATGCCGAAGCGTAGCGGGGGGTTCGAAGCGAAGATGTTATCCGCCACGCTCAAATCAGGGATAAGCGACAGCTCCTGATACACACAGACGATGCCGGCCGCGTTCGCCTCGGCGGGCGACGCGAACGAGACTTGGTGACCGTCGAGGTGCATCGTCCCCTCGTCCGGCTGCACGACACCGGACATCACCTTCAGCAGCGTGGACTTCCCCGCGCCGTTCTCGCCGAGGATCGCGTGGATGCGGCCGCTCCGCACCGTCAGGTCCGCGTGATCCAGCGCAATTGCGCCGCCGTAGCTTTTCGACACGCCGGACATCTGAAAGAACGACTGCTTTTCGTCCTGCCGCATGCTTCGTCTCCTGTCGATCGGAGTTAGCGCTTTAGCGCCTACTCCGATCCCATGCAAGTGCGGTCGATCGGAGTTAGCGCTTTAGCGCCTACTCCGATCCCATGCAGTTGCCGTCATGTCGCCGGCCACCCGATCACTGATTGCCCTGGTCCTGCTTCATGATTTCCTGCGCGGAGAAATTGATGCC
>NZ_JAQGMM010000626.1 GCF_028292365.1 Caballeronia sp. | reverse complement strand
GCATGAACTCTGCTTCGAGCGTGAAGTGTACAATCGCATTGTGTTGATGGACCAGGGAGAGGTAGTGGAGAGCGGCACGCCTGAACAGGTGCTGTCAAATCCCCAGCATCGACGCACGCAGGATTTCATTTCGGCCGTACTTTCCTGATTTTTGTTCGTGATTCCAGCGCCGCTGGAACCCGGGCTGACTTTTTTTCTTCAGCGAGTTTCCATGAATGTTTCCCTTCGCTTTCGCCAGTTTGCCGCGCTCGTCACCGGCACGATGGCGTTGCACATGCCTCTGGCACACGCCGGGACACCGCCGTCGATCGGCAAGAGCACGCTGGTTGCGGCCATCGTGCCGAACTATCCGCCGTTCGAATACAAGGACCCGGCCACCGACAAGCTGATGGGTTTCGACGTTGACCTGGGTGAAGCGATTGCCGCGAAACTCGGCGTCAAGCTGCAGTGGGAAGAAACTGGCTTCGACCAGATGATGAGCGCACTGACCACGCATCGTGTCGATGTGATCCTGTCGGGCATGACCGACCTGCCGTCACGCCGTGAGGCGGTTAACTTCCTCGATTACGTCACGGGCGGTCCGCAGTTCTACACCGTCAAGGCACGTGTTGGTGAATTCGCCAGCATGGACGCGTTGTGCGGCAAGACGGTGGGCGCGAGCCGCCGCACGTCGTGGCCCGACGACATCGCGACCTGGAGCAACGAGCACTGCGTGAAGGCCGGCAAGAAGCCAGTCAACGTAAGCGGCACGAACGGCTCCGCGGATGCACGTGTGCAGTTGCGCCAGGGCCGTATCGACGCCGCGGTGCAGGGTGGTGAAACGCTGCCGTATCAGAATTCGGTGGAGGAGAACGCATACGCGCCGATCGGGAAACCGTTCCTGTCGCAGTACAACGGCATCGGCATGGCGAAGGGCAACGCCGCGTTGAACGCGGGACTCACGGAAGCGCTCAACCAGCTTATCGCCGATGGCACGTATCAGAAGATCCTCGTGAAATGGGGTCTGCAGGAACACGCAGTTCAAAAGGCGTTGATCGATGCAAGCAACTGACACCAACCAAGCTACACCGCGCTGGCCTGAAGGGAAGCGCTCATGCGTTGCGCTGGCTTTTGACCTCGACGGCCCGACTGGCGACGCCATGCTCGACGGCTCGATCTGGAGTAATCCTTCTTACTTCACGCTGGGCAGCTATGGCCCCTGGCGCGCGCTGGGACGGTTGCTCGACATGCTCTGCGACATGAAGGTGCCGGCCACGTTTTTTGTACCTGCATGGGTCGTCGAAAACTGGCCGGAGCAGTGCGCGGCCATCGTTGAGCGCGGTCACGAGATTGGTTATCACGGCTATAAACACGAGGCATTCTGGACGCTCGATGCAGACGGCCAACGCGCGGTGATGGAGCGCTCGGCGCACGTGTTCGACGAGTACCTCGGCATACGCCCGGTGGGTTTCCGCACGCCTTCCGGTGACTGGGGACCGGACACCATCCGCGTATTAATGGAAGCGGGCGTACGTTACTCGAGTTCCATGCGTGGTGATGACCGTCCGTATCTGCTGCACGCGCCGGGCGTGGCCGAACCCATGGTCGAGATTCCCGGCCGATGGGAAATGGACGACTATGCGTCGCTTGCGTATCACCGCAATCCGAATTTTCCGGCGAGCCTGGATCGCATAGCGAGCTACGACACGACGCTCGACAACTGGCGGCGCGAGTTCGATGGGTCACATCGCGACGGACTGTGCCTGACGACGTTGTTCCACCCGAAGGTATCGGGAAAGCCAGGCAGGATCGCGCTACTTGAAAGCCTGATCGATCACATGCACGCGCAGGGCGGCGTGTGGTTCGCCACCTGTCGCGACGTCGCGCAATGGTGGCGTGACAATCACGATGACACCCCCGCCTCACCGACTCCGCAGGAAGCTCGCTGATGAACTCTTTACGCTGGCCGCAGAACGCGCGTTGCGCGGTTGTTGTCACAGTCGACTTCAACGATGAACACGGCATCCTTACGCAAGAGCCTCGCATTGCGGGACGCGAGAAATCACTTTCGGTATGGCGCTATGGAGCGAAGCGCGGAGTGGATCGCGTGCTGGACGCGCTCGAAGAATTCGACGTGCATTCAAGCTGGTTCGTCCCCGGCCGTGTGGCCGAAACGCACGCGGACCTGGTGAAACGCATCAGTACGCAGAAGCATGAAATTGGCAACAGCGGCTACGTCTGCGAAGACTTCGATACGCTCACGCTCGACGCACAAAAGGATGTGTTCAGGCGAGGACAAGCTGCGCTCGCTCAAGTGCTCGGGCAGCATGCACAAGGTTTCCGTTCATTCACGGGTAACTGGGCGCCGGGCTTTGCGGACTTCTTGCGCGATGAAGGCGTGACATGGTCTTCATCATGGCGCGGCGATGATCTGCCGTACTTCCATATGCCGGATACGGATACGTCGCTTACGGCGCCTCGTCTGGTCGAGTTGCCGCTGCACTACGAGCTGGAAGACGAGCCGTACTTTGCTTATAACCTCTCGCCGGCAGTCCCGGTTGGGCAACCGCGCATTCCTTCGTATCGTGAAGTGCTGCAGAACTGGAAGCATGATTTCGCGGCGTTTCATCGATTCGGATTGTGTTTCGTGCTGAGGCTGCATCCGGAGATTATCGGCACGGCGGGGCGCATTGACGTGCTGCGCGAGTTGCTCGCCAATATCCGCTCACGCGACGATGTCTGGTTCGCCACCGGATCGGAAATGGCGGCATGGTGGCAGCAGAGCGTGGAAGCTAATGAGCCCGGTCATCCGGTCGAAGTGTATGCGCGGCATCGGCGGGAGGAAGCGTGAACGCGTCGTCTTTATCGCTATCGCTATCGCAGCGTTTGGCTGCGTTTGTTGCAGATACCCCGGCCGAAGCGCTTCCCGCACCGCTCGTGCACAAGGCGAAGCGCCATATCCTTGATACCCTCGGCGCAACGCTTGGCGGCGCGACGGCGGTGGAAGCCCGCAGTGCCCGCGCGGTGATGGGCAAGGGCAGCAGTGGTGACGTAACCGCGTGGGGCACGTCGCAAACGTTCAACGCCCGCGATGCGGCCTTCGTGAACGGCGTAGCTGCCCATGCGCTTGAACTCGATGACGCCGGCGGCTGCGATCATTCCGGCGCGGTGGTGTTACCCGCGGCGTTTGCTGCGCTCGCCTGCACGCAGCGGCCCGTGTCGGGCCGCGAGTTCCTGATGGCGGTCGTACTCGGCTATGACGTCGGCCGCCGCGTGCTGGAAGCATGCGGTGGGTATTCGCCTCACAACAACTACGGATGGCATTCGACCATGACGTGCGGTGTGTTTGGTGCGGCCGCCGCCAGCGCGCGCCTGCTCGGTCTCGATGCCGCGCGGACCGCTGCGGCGTTCGGCCACGCGGCGAGCTTCAGCGGCGGGTTGTGGGGTTTCATCCACGACGCATCGCAGACCAAGCGCATGCATACGGGTCGCGCAGCCGAAGGCGGACTGCTCGCTGCGTTGCTTGCCCAGCAGGACGTTAGTGGTCCGACGCAGGTGTTCGAGGACGTATGGGGCGGTTTCTTCAACGCGTTCGCACGAGATACGCAAACGCCAGATGCATTGCTCGCTGACTTGGGCGTTGTCTGGAAACTCATGCGCTGCTCGATCAAACCGCACGCGGCATGCCGCAGCACGCACGCTGCAGTGGATGCCACGCTCGACCTGCTGCAAGGTCGCGAAGCGGACCTGGACAAGCTCGTTGGCGTGCACGTCAGCCTCAGCGCCTTCGTGAACCAGATGTGCGGTGGGCGTGACCTCCACACGCTTGCTTCCGCGCAGATGAGTTTGCCTTACGCGATCGCCACGGTGCTGGTGAATGGCCATGCGGGAATCGGCGCCTATCTGGATGCGCAACGTCACGACCCGCGCATCGCGGTCGCAATGGAACGCGTCACGCTTGAAATTGACCCGTCGATGTCCGACCTCGACGAGCCGGTCATCACGCTCGCACTGTCCGATGCCGAGCCGCGTTCGCAACAGATCAACGTGCCGCTCGGCGACCCGCGCAATCCGGTTTCCGATGCGGACCTCGCCGATAAATATCGCGCGTTGGCCGCCATGACGATTCCGCAAGCGTCAGTGAATGCGCTTGAAACTGCCGTACTCGACCTGGACAATCTCGCCGATGCGCGAACCCTGACGCAATGGCTGCAAGGCGACGCCGACTCAAGACCCGTAGTGCGTTAATTGTTACTCCGACCGATATCCCGCTCCCTGACCCCGACTTTTAACAAGACCTTTATAAAGGTGCGTCTTCCATGAACAAGCTGAACCCGATCCGTGCCGTTTCCAGCCTGATGGCACTTTGCCTGTCGACGTTTCTTGTAGCGAGCGGCGCTCATGCGCAGGCCCTGCCTGACGCTATCGTCAAGTCGAAAGTGATCAAGGTCGCGGTGAACTCCATTTATCCGCCGATGGAATACAAGGACCCGGAAAGCGGCGACCTGGTCGGTTTTGATATCGATCTGGGCAATGCGATCGCCAAGGAACTGGGCGTAAAACTGGACTGGCAGGAGTCGGCGTTCGAGCAGTTGTTGCCGTCGCTGGCAACGGGGCGTGTCGATATGATCCTGAGCGGAATGAGCGACGTCCCGGGCCGTCGCGACACCGCCGATTTTCTCGACTACCTGAATTCGGGCGCGCAGTTTTATATCCTCGCGTCGCGTGCGAACGAGATCAAGCACGCGACGGATCTCTGCGGCAAGTCGGTTGGCACGAGCCGCAGCACGTCTTTCCCGGCTGACACGGCCGCGTGGAGCGCGAAGAATTGCGAGGCGGCGGGCAAGCCTGCCATCACGGTGTCCGGCACAGAGGATACTTCTGCTGCACGCATGCAATTGAAGCAAGGACGAATTGTGGCGGGCGTGCAAGGCAGCGAAACGCTGCCGTATGCAATGAAGCTCGAACCGACTACCTACAAGCCGATCGGCGAGCCGTTCGCGACCTCGCCCGAAGGAATCGCGTTTGCGAAGTCGAATCCCAAGTTGCGCGATGCAGTGCTGGGTGCGCTGAATAAACTGATCGCGAACGGGACGTATGCGGCGATTGCCGCCAAGTGGAATCTGCAATCGAGCGCGGTCAAGCAGGTAACGTTGAACGCTGCTCCGGCCCGTTAGTCCGGGAGTCATCCGTCGAGAGACCGCGTGAACTTCATAGTGCGTTCATGGTACGTTTAGCTCCTGTCAAATCCTGTCAGGAGCCAGGGTGTCCCGAACCGCTCGTTTATTGACCTTGCTGGAGAGGCTGCGCGCGAAGCGTGTGCCGGTAACTGCGTCCGAACTCGCGTTGGACCTGGGCGTGTCCGAGCGCACGTTGTATCGCGACATCGCGACGCTGATTGAACAGGGCGCGCCAATACACGGCGAAGCAGGCATAGGCTACGTGCTCAGGCCGGGATTGTTCCTGCCGCCGCTGATGTTGAGCGAGGACGAGATCGATGCCGTGGTGCTGGGCCTGCGTTATGTCGACCAGCGCGGCGATGATGTTTTGCGCAAGGCTGCCGCTCAGGCGCTAGCGAAGATTGATGCGGTATTGAACGCGTCGGGCAAGGACGCGATGCGTGCCCCGACCGTCCATTCCGGACCTCCGGTGCCGGACTTTCCGATTAATACGGTGCCGCTCACTAGCCTGCGTGCAGCCATTCGTGGCCAGTGCAAACTGCGGATAGGGTATCTGGACGTGCAAGGCGAACCGTCGAATCGTATCGTCTGGCCGGTTGTTCTGGGCTTCCTCGACAATGTCCGAATTCTTGGCGCGTGGTGCGAAAAGCGTCAGGATTTCCGTAGTTTTCGGACAGACAGAATTACGTCAGCCGATGAAACCGGCGAACGGTATCCGGGCGCAAGAACGGTGCTATTGAGCCGATACCGGACGCATCTGGCGAAGTCGACGCCTTGGTAGCCACGCTGTAACGGGCTTAAACGTGTAGGCCTTGGATTAAGTAGCTCCCACGCTGATCGCCCGCACTACCTCGTCCGCGCTCTGCACAACCTGCCCGAAATAGAGTCCGAAGTTTTTCATGGCGGCGTCGTGCATGGCCGGGCTGCAATCGGCGCATGCGTCCGATACCAGCATGCAACCGAAGCCGCGATCCGCAGCATCCCTCGCCGTGGTCTCCACACAGCAGCTTGTCACCACGCCCGCGAACACCAGATTCTGGATCCCCGCACGGTCCAGCGCGTTCTGGATCTCGCTGCCATTAAACGCCCCCTGCGTTGTCTTGCGGATCACGGTTTCGCCTTCCAGCGGCGCGACCTCCTCGCGAAATGCGTAGTCCGGGTTTCCGGTCCACCACAGGTCATCGATACCCGCCGCCTGCTCCAGCCTGCGCGTCCAGTCACGAAATCGCGATGGGCAATCGCGCATGTCGCGGTAAGCGGAGCCGGTTGAAATATGCACGATCGGCATTCCGGCTGCGCGGAAGGCGTCGAGCAACTGGCGAATGGCGGGGATCGTAGTCTGCGCCAGACGCTCCAGGTAGTAACGCATCGAGCCGGGTTCCACGGCTTCGCACGCTTTCACCCAGCCGCGGTCCGGCGCGGCATCGCTGTATTGAACATCGACGACAACCAGCGCCGTCGTTTTGCGAACCGTCAGATCGACGAACGGAATGGTCGATGAAAGATCTTCGAAAGCGGCAGAGGGTTTTTCTCGCGAGTTCATGCTGGATGTTTCCTCGGTCAGGGCTCAGAAGATGTCATTGTGAATAAGCGCCTCCCTGGCCATCAACACCAAAACGACGCCCGCTTGTGTTCCAGCGACGCCTCTCGATGTACGCGTTCATTACTCGCGACAAGACACGCGCGCCGGTGTCGCGAAAGATCAAGTGCGCGATTTATGACTCAGTAAATTGAATTGGCCGCGCTTGTGCAAACCGGCTCCGAAAGCGTGCCCGCTGCTCACCCCAACATCGATTTTCCTGGAGAAGAAACGATGAACGTCCCTGCACGCCTCGCCTGTTTGACATTGATCGCCTGTTGCAGCGTGACCGCCCACGCGCAGGATAAAACCCGGCGTCGCGTGCTTCTGGCGAGAGCATCAAGTGTGCTGCGTCGAGGTAACCGCGGTCAATGCATGCGCGCCCTTGGTAATCGTGTGCCGTGGATTCGGGAAACGCACCCTTCACCAGCCGCACTGACGTCGACTGGCAGACAAGCTTGCCGAGATCGTCAAGCGTGCGTCGGCGTTGTGCTTGCAGAGTCAGTGCAACGAGGAGGCCCTTCGCATGTAACAACGCATGCAGCCTGCAGGTCCAATCAAGGATCGACAGGTCTTCCATGTCGAGCATGACCTTGTTTCCGGTCCCGAGCGGCGACGGTTGACACGCAACGCGTTGTGCAATCAACGTCGCGTTTGCCGTGCCGAATGTATCGTCTTCCATGAAACCGATAGCGGTCGGATCGATCGACACATGCACGTCGAGCCGGGCTCGTCCAAGCGTATCGATGGCGGCAAGTACCTGATTCACGTTGTATTCAATCGCTGTGCGATCGACCACGTATTCGCCCAGGTAGAAAAGTGATGCGCGGATGCCATGTCGCTCAACCAGGCGCTTGGCCGTGGTGAGCGCTACCTCAACGTCAGCGCCGCCGATGAAACGCGTCGCCAGCGCGCTTCGTGCTCCTGCGCTGCGCATGAAGCGCGACACGCTCGCGTTACGCGCCAATGCGATCATCGTATTTTGCACGATGCTCATCGGATCGAGCCCGCGTGGTCGAGGGTCACCGGAGTGAGAACGGCGGACGGCTGGGAAGCGGGATAGCCTTGCAACATGCAGTCTCCTGGCGGGCAAAACACCAAGCATCGGCTGCGGGCCGCGGCATGTCTTGAACGCTGGTGACGCTGCAATCAAACCGCGTTTGACTGTTAGCGCTGAGGTGCGCAGCGATCCCTGCTTCCATCGGCGAGACGTGTGGCTGATTCATTCGTGAACGCCGAGCGGAGCTAGCAGTCTGCATTCGCTCACACGCGTTGCCAGGCCTGGAGCGTCGAGGTCGCAAGTGATGGCCGACACTTGCGACTTAGCAATCTGCTTAATCTGCCAATGCGGCGCCGGTCCGCTCGTGTTATTTTTCTGCAAAACGCACCCTATAACCCTACTTTCAGGAGAACTCCGATGACCGCCTTTGCCGCTGTCGCCGCGATACTTGCCGCGCTATTAATGGGGGCGATGAGCCCCGGTCCAAGCTTCGTGCTGGTCGCACGCAATGCAATCGGCTTGTCGCGGACGGACGGATTAGCTACCGCGCTCGGCATGGGCGTGGGAGGCGTGTTCTTTAGCGGCATCGCACTTGCGGGGCTCTATACGCTGTTATCCGCGGTGGAATGGCTGTATGTCGGCCTGAAGGTGGCCGGTGGACTCTACCTGATCTATATCGCCTCGAAGATCTGGCGTGGAGCGTCGAGTCCTCTGGTGGTGGATAACGGCGGCAGTGTTCAGAACCATAATCCGCGCAAATCATTCTGGATCGGACTCACGACGCAACTCAGCAACCCGAAGACTGCCATCTGGTACGGTAGTATTTTCGCCGCCCTTTTACCGCAACATCCGCCGCTCTGGTGTTACCTCATCCTGCCTCCCATGATCTTCACGATCGAAGCAGGGTGGTACACCATTGTCGCCTTATGTTTCTCCAGCCGCCGTCCGCGCGAGCTGTACCTGCGCGCCAAGAAATGGATTGATCGTGTTGCGGCAGGCGCTATTACTGCGCTGGGCCTGCGATTGATTTTCACCGCGCATAAAGCAGGTATCTGAAGGTGTTGCAGCAGCAGCCACATGGCGAGCCCGCGTTGTGCGGGCGCGCCGGGTGGTTGCTTATCCAAGGCGGCTAGCGGCTATATGCAGCGTCGGATGTGAGTCCGAGGTGCCGCTGCAGTATAGACAGGTGCGAATAGCGTGATCTTCGAGCACTAGTTCCTATTTGTCGCCTCGAATATCTAGGCTTAACCATTATATAGTCAACCTGTAAGCCGGATTATCTGCTTTTCTCTCGCCTCTGCCTGTCAGCCCGCCGCGTGCTGCTTTAAACCATTTGCCTCATCCTGACCTTAAAAAATAACTTGTATATACCGATTTTGTTGTCCTAGACTCGAGGCTATTCTCTTGTATAGACAAGAAGCAGCCAAAGCCAAAAAGGACGACCGATGATCAAGCTCACCCCCGGCAAACTCACATTGCCCCAACTGCGCCGCATCGCGCGGGAACCCGTCCAGTTGACGCTGGATCCGGCGAGCCACGCCGCTATCGACGCATGCGCGAAAGCAGTGGAGGACATCGCGGCGAAGGGGTTGCCGGCGTATGGGATCAACACAGGTTTCGGGCGACTGGCGAACACCCACATACCCGCCGATCAGCTTGAATTGTTGCAACGCAATCTCGTGTTGTCGCACGCGGTGGGCGTGGGTGAGCCTATGGCGCCGCCCGTCGTTCGCCTGCTGATTGCTCTGAAGCTATCAAGCCTTGGGCGCGGCCACTCGGGGATCCGGCGCGTTGTGATGGACGCCATGATCACGTTGTTCAACGCGAATATCCTGCCAGTAATTCCGGTGAAAGGTTCTGTTGGGGCATCGGGCGATCTTGCGCCGCTCGCGCATATGTCGGGTGTTTTGTTGGGTATTGGCGAGGTGTTTATCGAAGGCAAGCAGGCTCCTGCAATCGATGGACTGAAAGCCGCCGGCCTCGAACCGCTGACGCTGCAGGCCAAAGAAGGTCTCGCGCTGCTCAACGGCACGCAAGCTTCCACGGCGCTCGCTCTGTACAACATGTTCGCGATCGAGGATCTGTACCGCACGGGGCTGG
>NZ_JAQGMM010000617.1 GCF_028292365.1 Caballeronia sp. | reverse complement strand
AACTTCCAAGCGCTTGTCGTCCAGGTCGATCATGATGATCTGGGCTGGGGAATAGAGCTGCGCCGTGAGTAGTGAAGCCAATCCGATGGGCCCTGCCCCGACGATCGCCACGGTGCTGCCCGGAGCGACCTTTCCGTTCAGCACGCCACACTCGAAACCGGTCGGAAGGATGTCCGAGAGCATGACCAACGCGTCTTCATCGGCGCCCGCGGGAATTGGATACAAGCTCGTTTCCGCATGCGGGATACGCACATATTCGGCTTGCGTGCCGTCGATCTTGTTGCCGAGAATCCAGCCGCCTGTCGTGCAATGCGAGTACATGCCGCGCCGGCAATAATCACATTTTCCACATGACGTGATGCAGGAAATAAGGACGTGGTCACCCGGTTTGAAGGTCGACACCGCGGCCCCAACCGCCTCGATTAGGCCAACGCCTTCATGTCCCAGGATGCGGCCCGGTTCACAGGTCGGCACGTCGCCTTTCAAAATATGCAGATCCGTACCGCAAATGGTCGTACGCGTGACCTTGACGATTGCATCCGTTGCCGAAAGGAGCTTCGGCATCGGCCGGTCGTCGAGGGATTTATTGCCGGGTCCGTGATACACGAGTGCCTTCATCGTCAATCTCCTTTTGCCTGGACATGCCTGGAAACGGGGTTTCCATGACGAAAACTTTAGGGTCTGCCGACACGGGCGCGGTTGACCTGTATCAACCGATAAGACATGGATGCGGAAAGTTTCCGCTATGACCATGACAGCGCCGCAGGCCATCTCGTGACGCACCAGCACGCGGCTCCTTGATCTGCATCAACGGAAAAAAAGCGCGAACTCATAGACTTTTTGTAAGCGCCGGGCAATCTGCGCCGGTTCCAAGACCGACCGAAGGACCAACTCCGATGCAGCGCCACCCGCTCACCGCGTCACTGACGCCAACGACCCGCTAACGGAGCATCTGCGATGAGCTACAAAAGCATCGTCGTTCAACTCGACATGAGCGCACGCGCCCATCCACGCCTCGAATATGCTTTGCGTCTCGCCAGGCAATTCGACGCGCACCTGACGGGCGTGTTCTCGGCGTTCAGTCCAGATCCGCGTTCTTTCTATGTCATGGCCGGAACGGCGGACTACTACGAAGAGCACCGCAAAGCCCGTCAGGAACGCCACGGCGCGCTCGAACGGATCTTTCACGCTGAACTGCTGCGCGCGGGTGTGAGGGGCCAGTGGGTCGACTACCCTGATTCCGCGGGCGAAGCGATCCCTCGCTATGCCCGTTACGCAGATCTGGTCGTGGCGGGGCAGGACGATCCGGATGATCCGGAAGCATTCGTCGCCGATCATTTCCCTGAAACGCTCGTCATGACCTCGGGCCGCCCTGTGCTGTTCATCCCCTACACCGGGGTGTTCCCGACGCTTGGCGCCAACATCATGGTTGCGTGGAACGGCAGCCGTGAGTCGGCCCGCGCTGTTCAAGACGCGATGCCGTTCTTGCAGCGCGCGGAAAAGGTCACCGTCGTCAGACTCAACGAATCGAAAAGCGAGCCGGGTGCTAGTTCCGTCAATCGCATTCCAGGCGCCGACATCGCGTTCTTGCTGGCGCGGCACGATGTCAAGGCCGAGGTCGCGGCACTCGACGGTGTCAACGACGTCCCCATGGGCGACATGCTGATTTCGCGCGCATCGGACCTGGATGCGGACCTCATCGTCATGGGCGCGTATGGCCACTCGCGCTGGCAGGAACTCGTGATGGGCGGTGCAACGCGCACTCTGCTGGAGTCCATGCCCATACCCGTATTGATGTCGCATTGATGTTGCTTTGATGTTGCTTCAGGACCAAGGAGATTCTTCATGTACACCCGTATTCTCGTTCCTATCGACGGCAGCGAAACGTCAGCGCACGCCCTTGACGCCGCCCTGCAACTCGCTCGCGAGCACGACGCGGAACTCAAGCCAGTTTATGTGGTGGACGTGCCGCAATTGATGTATTCGGGGCCGGCCTGTGACCCATCGCTCGTACGTGAGGCCTTCGTCAAAGAGGGCGCGCTCGTGCTAGCTGACGCTACCGCCAAGATGCTGCGCGCGGGTGTCAAAGGCTCCACGCTCGTGGTTGAAGTCGATCCGTTGGGTGATGACATCGCCCAGCGGATCACAGCCGCCGCGAAAGATTTCAGCGCTGATCTCGTGGTCATGGGCACGCACGGCCGGCGCGGCTGGCGAAGGCTCGTGCTGGGTAGCGTGGCCGAGCGTTTCTTGCGGATTTCGACCCGGCCAGTGCTGCTGGTACCGCTGCATTCCGTGGAAACAAAGGAACCACGCAAAGTGAGCACACTGGACGTTGCAGGCGCGTCTACATAAGTGGCGGGACCGTCCCGATCCGTCCCTACACCGGTCGGGACGTTACTGGGAATGCGCTAGAGCGCGAGTGCCGCGTCATGTTCATCGTCGCGCTGATCGTCGCGAACGGTGAGGACCGGAACATGACTCGACCGCAAAATCGTTTCCGCCACACTGCCGATCAAATGCCGGCGAACGCCACGCGGCCCATGCGACCCCATCACGATAAGATCCGCTTCGAATGCCTGAGCCGCCTGCATGAGGGCGCCCGGGATGCTTGCGCCGTGTGCATCAATTATCTGAGTAATGCAGCGTACTCCGCTGTGTACCCCGCCGCTTACCCCGCTTCGTACCCCGCTACGCTCGCACAACTCGCGCACATGATCGAGTTGCCAGTGCGCGCCGGCATCGGCCGCCTCCTCTTCGAAAGCTCCGCCCTCGAGATCGCAAACATCGTGCGAGACAACGCACGCCACCATCAACATCGCATCAACGGCCTGCGCCAGCTTGAACGCCTCTTCAAGCGCGCGGCTCGCGCTAAGGCCGCCGTCGAGCGCCACCAGAATTCGTTTGTACATGACCATTCCCCGGATGTCCTTCATCTTTCAGTGTCCGCGTGCAGGCCTGCCGGCCGCTTGATCCACATCAATTCACGCGGCCGGGCGATACGCCGTGCAAATCACGTCCGCAGCGGCACGGTATGATCCGCACACACTCAGCAGCACGCATACCCCTTTTTCCCGGAGACCCCATGTCCGCGTCACGGCGTAACACGGCATCGCAGCGCGGCGCCGGTCGACCGCCCCGCGTAACTGGCGTGGTTGGCATGGCCGGCGCCCTCCTGCTCACCGCGAGCGCGGCCTTCCTTGCGTTCAGGCGCAAGAGCACGAAGGCCGCAAAGGCCGCAGTACCCGCTTCAACGCGGCTCGACGAAGCGCGGCTGCTCGGCATCATCCGGTCGTCGATGGAAGCGATCATTACCATCGACGAAAACCAGCGTATTGTCATGTTCAATCCAATGGCGGAACGTCTATTCGACTGCCCGGCGGCCGACGCACTCGGCACCGCCCTCTCCCGCTTCGTTCCTGAGCGTTTTCGCGCTGGTCACGAAGCGCATGTGCGCCAGTTCGGTGTGACCGGCGTGTCCGACCGGCAAATGGGTGGGCGGCGCATACTGTACGGTCTGCGTGCGACCGGGAGTGAGTTCCCGTTCGAAGCATCGATTTCCCAATTCGGCGATGAAAACGGCAAGCTTTACACGGTGATGCTGCGCGACATCAGCGCGCAAGTCGACGCTGAACGCTCGCTGCAACGCTCGCACGAGGAACTGCGGGAGCTCTCCGCGAATTTGCTGAATATCCGCGAGGAAGAAAAGTCCCGTATTGCAAGGGAGTTGCATGACGACCTGGGCCAGCAATTGACCGCGCTGAAAATGGATATATCCTCGCTTGAACTTGACGCCGGAACGAACGCTGAGGCGCGCGCGCAATTGCGCGGCATGCAGCGCCTGATTGACGCAACCGTCGCCTCCATGCGCCGGATAGCCGCCGACCTGCGCCCGGTGATGCTCGATGACCTGGGCCTGGTCCCGGCCATCGACTGGCTGGCGATCGACTTTACGAACCGCTACGGTATTGACGTCGAGCGGCGGATCGACGCGAGGCATACCATTTTCAGCCGCGACGGCGCGACCGCCGTGTTCCGGATCGTGCAGGAAGCGCTGACCAATGTGGCGCGCCACGCGCAAGCTACCCGTGTCGACCTGGCGTTATATCTGGAAGGCGACCGCTGCATCCTGCGCATTGCCGACGACGGCATCGGCGCGCATGAGCGCGTCGACGCCGGGCGCAAGTCGTTTGGTCTTATCGGCATTCGCGAGCGAGCGCACGGGCTGGACGGGTCAGTGTCAATCGAATCCGGCATCGGACGAGGGTTCGCCGTCACCGTCACATTCCCGTTGGCGACCTTGCAACAGGACAACCCTTTCTCCGACAATCCAGAAAACACCGAGGAAGAACCGCTGCAATGACCCGAGTATTGATCGCCGATGACCATGCGCTCGTGCGCGACGGCCTACGCCATATCCTGCGCAGCGCAAACGGCCTGGAGGTCGCTGGTGAAGCCAGCGACGGCACTACCACCATGGCAATGATCCGCGCCACCCCGGCGGACGTACTGGTCCTCGACCTGTCGATGCCCGGCAGGAACGGCGTAGAACTGCTCAAGCAGATCAAGGACGAGAAGCCGGCGCTGCGCATCCTGGTCCTGACCATGCATGCCGAACAGCAATACGCGGTGCGTGCGTTCAAGGCGGGGGCATCGGGTTATCTGACCAAGGAAAGCGCGAGCGCCGAACTGGTCACAGCCGTGAGCAAGGTCGCGGCGGGCGGCGTATACGTGAGCCTCGCGATGGCCGAGCGCCTCGCGCAAAGCCTGAATGAACCGGCCGACGACCTGCCGCACCGGCGGCTTTCCGACCGCGAATTCGAGGTGTTCCGGCGGATCGCAGCAGGCGAGACGATCACGCAGATCGCCCAGGCACTGTCGGTGAGCGCCAAGACGGTCAGCACCTACAAAACCCGCATCCTCGAAAAAATGCAGATGCCGCACGACACCGCGCTGGTCCGCTATGCCATGCGCCACAAGCTTTTCGACGACGACTGCGACGCCTGATACCCCGAATACCCCCGCCCAATACGCTTGCAAAAAGCGTGTAGTCCGATCCCTACAGCCCTTCCCAAACCCCTACATCATGTCTGGCCGCTCGCCGATTTTATTTTGAGATAGCCCCGACCATACTTCGAGGCATGAACTCAAACGGTTGCGGGCCATGCTGAAGATCTTCCTTGTCGACGACTCCGGCCTTGTGCGCCGCCGCCTCTCTGCGCTGATCGACGCGCTCGCCGACGTGGTGATCGTGGGCGAGTCGGAGGAAGCGGACACGGCGCTCGGGTGCATCCGCATGACGCGCGCGGATCTTGTGATCGTTGACCCGCATCTGGCGGCGGGCAACGGCATGGAGATCGTTGCATCGCTGGCGCGTGCCAAGCCGCCCGTCGTGACCATGGTGTTGACCAATCATTCGGGACCGGCGTTTCGTGCCGCATGCCAGCGCGCCGGCGCGAGCTATTTCTTCGACAAGACCGGCGAGTACGAACTGGCCCGCGACACCATCGTGCGACTGGCCAACGAGCACCGTCCCGAGCCGACACCCTGCGAGCCAGCATGACCTTGTACCCGGTTCGCACCCGATCTGCACATGTTGTCCGTCCATCTATTCAGTGATCGTCCGACTCTTCTGGAGACAGGCATGACCTCAGCTACCGCTTATGCGTCCGCTTACGCGCCCGCTGCTTCAACGACCGCGATTCCTCTCGCTTATATGGCGCGTTCCACCATCACGAGCCCGCCACCACCGGGCACTCGTGCGGACACGAATTGCTCCGCGTGTTCGTTGCACTCCATCTGCATGCCGGCTCACCTGAGCGCGACGGAGCTTGCGCGGCTCGACGCCATTGTTTGCTCCACGCGAGTTGTACGGCGCGGCGAGACGCTCTACCGCGCCGGCGATCAATTCAAAAGCATCTACGCCGTGCGCGTCGGTTGTTTCAAGACCGTCATTACGCATCGCGACGGCCACGAACAAGTCACCGGGTTTCACATTGCGGGCGAACCGCTTGGGCTCGATGGCGTGTGCTCCGATGAACAGAATTGCGATGCGATCGCGCTCGAGGACAGCAAGGTGTGTGTCATCCCGTTCGACTTGCTCGAGGACCTTTGCCACGACGTGAAGGCCATGCAGCAGCATGTGCATCGCATGATGAGCGGCGAGATCGTGCGTGAATCCGGGCTCATGATGATGCTCGGCACCATGACCGCGCAGCAGCGCGTGGCTGCGTTCCTGCTCAACCTGTCGTCGAGGATGAAAACGCGGGGCTACTCTTCCGCGGAATTCAATTTACGGATGACGCGCGAAGAGATTGGCAGCTATCTCGGGCTCAAACTCGAGACCGTCAGCCGGATGTTCTCGAAGCTGCAGCACGCAGGGGTGATCGATACAAACGGCAAGCAGGTACACATTCTCGACAGCGAGAAGCTCGCCGGCGTCTGATCGAATCGAACGGACATGCCTATCGAATACCTGCGAGGTTTCGCGCGGCCGCAGCGCACCGACCAAAATAACCGGCGCCTTGGGCGCTGGCTGGCGTTTATTGCAGGCGCGGCCAATGCCGGCGGTTTTCTTGCCGTCGGTCAGTACACCTCTCATATGTCGGGGATCGTATCGGCGCTCGCCGATAACCTCGCGGCAAGCGACTTCGGCCTCATCGTCGCGGGATTGAGCTCACTCGCGGCGTTCATGACCGGCGCGGCAACCTCCGCGATCATGATCAACTGGGGCCGGCGCCGGCGGGCACACAGCGAATACGCACTGCCGTTGATGCTGGAAGCCGTGCTGCTGCTCGTGTTCGGGCTGCTCGGTTCGAACCTGGAAAACAACCGGTTCCTGTTCGTGCCCGCCACCGTAGGGTTGCTGTGCTACGTAATGGGCCTGCAGAACGCGATCATTACGAAGATCTCCAAAGCCGAGATCCGCACCACGCATATGACCGGCATCGTCACGGATATCGGCATCGAGATCGGCAAGCTTTTTTACTGGAACGTGTCCGAATCCGGACCCGGCGCCACCGCTGTCAGGGCGGACCGATCCAGGCTCCGGTTGCTGGCTTCGCTGCTCGGCATGTTCTTCATTGGCGGCCTCGCCGGTGCGCTAGGCTTCAAGTACGTGGGTTTCATATCGACCCTGCCGCTTTCGGCAATGCTGGTCGTATTGGCAGTCGTGCCGCTGGTGGACGATCTGGTCGGGCAGCGTAGGTGAAACCACGGCACTAGCCAGCCTGTTTGACTTGCATCAAGCCGATATCCGTTGCACCTCGCATAGTCAGATAACGGCAGCGCCTTTTTTGACAGGCGCAACCGCTGCACTTCCTGTTGTGTCACCGGGCCATCAAGAGCCCCTTATCAAAGAGCCCCCAGCAAGCGCCCCTATCAAGCGACGATCCCTGTTGGCTCGCCGAACTCACGATCCATGATCAAAGCGAGGAGACCATGTCTACCATCGAATCGACCCCTCTCGTCCCTGCCCAGGGCATTCCTCCGGCAGGCCGCAGCGCGATTAAAAGCATGGACGATTACCACGCGCTCGTGGCTGAGGCCGCGCAAGATCACGAAGCTTTCTGGGCACGTCTTGCGCGCGAGCATCTGAGCTGGCGCCGTCCTTTCACGCAGATTCTCAACGACCAGGATGCGCCGTTTTACAAGTGGTTCGAA
>NZ_JAQGMM010000110.1 GCF_028292365.1 Caballeronia sp. | reverse complement strand
AACGTGCTGCGGCTACCGAGATAGATTGCCACATCGAAGCCGCCGCGCACGCACAGGTAAGCCCGGGCGCCTGCGCCGCGAATCGCGCCCAGCGCAAGCGTCGAACCGGCGGGAATGAACAGCGTGGTATGCAGCGGTTGTTCCACGTCGTCCAGCAATACGGGCAAGCTCGCACCCGTGACGGCGACAACGGCGTCGGTGTTAAAGCGCAACGCCGGGCCGCTCATGGTGATCTCAAGCGCGGCAGCGTCAGTGTTGTTCCCCAGCAAACGGTTACCGAGCCGCAGCGCGCGATCGTCCATTGGGCCTGATGGAGGAATGCCGACCGCCCAATAGCCGAGCCGACCCGGATGATCCTGTACGGTGGTTTGCGTGCCACCGCTCACCACTTCTACCGTGCTTGCGCGATATCGCAATCCTTCAAGGCAGCGCGTCCACGGTTCGCCGGAAGCGAACGGCGCGTCGTCGATAATCTGGCGCAGGTAATCACGGTTTGTCTCTACGCCATAGAGGCGCGTGTCGTGCAACGCATTGGCGAGAGCACGGCGGGCTGCATCACGCGTGGGAGACCACGCGATGACCTTCGCCAGCATGGGGTCGAAGTAAGGGGGCACTTCGCAACCTGCTTGAATCCAGGTGTCGATGCGCAGCGCGCGCCCGTCGGCCGGAGGAAACGTAACGTGGGTCAGCAGGCCTGGGCTAGGCTTGAAATCGCGCCCCGGGTCTTCTGCGTAAACACGAGCCTGGATCGCGTGGCCGGCAGGCTTCAGCGCCGCGGCCAGATCGCTCAAGGGGCCAAGCGTGCCCGCCGCCAGTTCGATCATCCAGCGGACCAGGTCGACTCCCCAGACCTGTTCGGTCACGCCATGCTCGACCTGCAAGCGCGTGTTCACTTCGAGGAAATAAAACTGTTGAGCGGCGCCGTCGTAGACAAATTCGACCGTGCCCGCCGAGCGGTACTCCACCGCTTTGGCGAGTTTGATCGCAGCTTCACAAAGCGCTTCCGCCATACCGTCCGGCAGACATGGCGCCGGCGTTTCCTCCAGCACCTTCTGGTTACGCCGCTGCACGGAGCAGTCGCGCACGCCGAGCGCAATCGCGTTGCCGCGGCCATCGCCGAACACCTGGACTTCAAGATGCCTGGCCCGCTCGATGTACTTCTCAAGGAACACGCCCGCGTCGCTGAAGTTGTTCTGACCGAGCCGCTTCACCACATCGAAATGCGCTGCGAGTTCGGTTGCATTCCGGCAGACACGCATGCCGATGCCGCCACCGCCCGCCGTGCTTTTAAGCATGACGGGGTAGCCGATCTTTTCGGCGGCCTGCAACGCGGCGTGCACGTCTTCCAGAAGACCGGTGCCTTCGAGCATCGGTACTCCCAGTTCCTCTGCGATCGCGCGTGCCGTGTGCTTTAAACCGAAGGCGCGCAATTGCGCGGGCGTGGGTCCGATAAACGCGATGCCCGCTGCTTCGCACGCTTCGCCGAACGACGCATTCTCCGAGAGAAAACCGTAGCCCGGATGGATCGCTTGCACGTGCTCGCGGCGCGCGATGTCAAGGATCTTGGCGGCGTCCAGATAGGTGGCCGACGCCGGGCCGTCGCCGAGACCATGAGCAATCGTGGCCTCGCTGACATGCAGGCTGGCGCGATCTGCCTCGGCGTAAACCGCGACACCCGTAACATCGAGTGTGCGAAGGGTTCGAAGGATGCGGCACGCTATGGCGCCGCGATTGGCGATGAGGACTTTCTCGAACATGAGGGATGGCGGATGCGTGGGCGGGCCGTCCCGCCACGGGGAAATGCTTGCCGCGGTCGTCCACGGCAAAACGCGTCGTTGAGTCACTGGACGCCGCGTCTACTTGAGCCTTAGTTCTTCTCGCGTGCGGGTGCAGCAGCGGCCCGAGCGCACGAGCAACACGAAATAGAGCCAGTTTCGCCACTGCTTCAGTTCCATATGAGCAACTCCGCCGGGGTCGGGTTGTAGGCGTTGCAAGGGTTGTTCAGTTGCGGGCAGTTGGAGATCAGCACGATCACGTCCATCTCCGCGCGCAGTTCTACGTATTTTCCCGGCGCCGATATACCGTCTTCGAAGCTTAGGCCGCCGTCGGACGTAACCGGCACGTTCATGAAGAAGTTGATGTTCGCGCCAATGTCCTGTTTCGACAGACGTCCGTCGTGCGCACAGGCTCGCAAGTAGTTGTCGCGGCAGCTATGCATGTAGCGTTTTTCCAGCGCATAACGCACCGTGTTGCTCTCCTGAGCACATGCGCCGCCGAGCGTATCGTGACGGCCGCAGGTGTCGGCGACGATCGTGAGCATCGGATTTCCAAGGTTTGAATAGAGCACCGTGCCTGTGGTGAGATACAAGCTTTTCTGGCGTCGCAGCGTGCGTTGCGGATCGAAGCGTTCGCGTGGATCAGCCAGGCTGTAGAACAATGTATCTACGGCTTGATTGCCCTCCAGATCCAGAATACGCAGGGTCTGGCCGGCTTTAACTTCGTGAAGCCACGGTTCCCCGGCCGCAAGCGTTTCGCGCAAGACAGCGTGTTCGGGAAGTCTGTCGCTGTGGTTAAGCGTTGTAGTCATGGTGTCAGGTCCGCTTAGAGAAAGAACCGGTCGGTGTTGATAAAGCCACGCATGTTTTCTTCACATGAGGTACGGCAGAATTCGGCGACCTGGCGATCTGCCTGTGTGAGCGAAAGCTTGACCGGCTTGGGCGCGTAGTCGGGATTCGGGTCGAGCGGATGCTGGATTGCAGTCAGTACGACGAGCGTGTTCATCGGCGCATAGAGTTCGACATAGTCACCGGCCTTTGAATTGCCCGGGACGAAATTCAGCGCGCCTTCGCCCGTGACATCGACACGGCTGAAGAGGTTCAGTGTCATCAGCAGGTCGGAGATTGAGAGTCCCCATTTGCCGAGTTCGACCAGCAGGTTGTCGGTGCCATTGCGATAAAACGCGTTACGTAGTTCCTGATAGCGGCCGACGCCGTATTGAGTGTTCACCTCGTCGGCATTGGAAACACCGCCTAGGGCGTCGTGCCAGCCGCATGTGTCGGCAACTATGGCGGCGAGCACACGGCCCATGTCGGAGTATAGGCAATGGCCGGCGGTCAACTTCGCGGTGTGCTGGCACTTCAGCGTATCCGGGAGATTCAGCCGTTCGCTTTTCTCAGTGGCATTGACGAGCATGAGACTGACGTTGGCCCCGCCACGCAAGTCGGTAAGACGCAGGCACTGCCCGCGCTTCACGATCAACGACGCATGCCCGCCGCCTGGGACAGTTTCTTCTAGTAGCCAATCCATCTTGTGATTTCCTTTAAACCGGGATCACGTCTGCGCGCAGGGCGCCTTGCACCGCGGCTTGCGCCGCGTGAAGGGACGACGCTGAATCGCGGCTGTGATCGAGTGGAATGTTGTAGGTAATGCGCGCGCCGTATGCCCCCGGTGCATGAGGATCGACGCGCACCTTGTCGAATACGAGCACGCGGCTGCCGAGGGTGAAGCCTTCTTTCAGGTCGTGCGTGACCATGAAGATCGTCAGGTTCGATTCGCGCCAGAGGCCAAGCAGCAGTTCGTGCATGTCGCGGCGGATGCCGGGGTCGAGCGCGCCGAAAGGTTCGTCAAGCAGCAGCACGCGTGGTTTCATCACCAGTGCTTGTGCGATTGCGAGACGCTGCTGCATCCCCCCCGAGAGTTGCTGCGGGTACTTGTCCAGTGCTGTGCCCAAGCCGACGCGTTCGAGCATGGCAACCGCTTCATCCAGCGCCGCGCTGCGGCGCGCACCGAACAGCCTGCCCGTGAACTTCGCCTGAGGCAGTTCCAGTCCCAGCAGGACATTACGGACCACGCTCAAATGTTCAAACACCGAGTAGCGCTGGAACACCACGCCACGATGTTCATCCGGCTCCGCGGGCAAGGTTTTGCCGTCGAGCAGGATCTCGCCGCGTGTCGCCTTTTCCTGCCCCAGCAAAAGGCGCAGGAACGTGGACTTTCCGCAACCGGAAGCCCCGACCATCGAACAGAATTCGCCTTCGGCAATGCTCAGGTTCAGCCGCTCAAGCACGACCTGGTCGCCGTATTTCTTCCATACGTTGCGGACCTCGATCATCGCGCGCCTCCGCTGTACCAGGGGAATATCCATTGCGTCAGGCGTCTTAGCGCTTCGTCCATCAGCCATGCGAGCAGCGTGATCCACATCACGTACGGGAGGATCACGTCCATCGCCAGATAGCGGCGTACCAGGAAGATGCGGTACCCGAGGCCATCGGTTGATGCAATGGCTTCGGCCGCAATGAGAAACAGCCACGCGGAGCAAAGCGACAGCCTCATTGCGACCAGAAGACGAGGCAGCAACTGCGGCAGGATTACGCGCAGGATCAGCGTCCAGCTTGTCGCCCCAAGCGTCTGGGCCTTCACCCACAGCTCGGCCGGAATCTCGCGGGTGCGCGACTGCAGGTCGCGAATGATCATCGGCGTGATGCCGATGACGATCAGTACGACTTTCGACAACTCGTCAAGCCCGAACACGATGAACAGGATGGGCAGCACCGCGAGCGGCGGGATCATGGACAGCACCGTGATGAACGGCGAGAACGTCGCGCCCGCCAGCGGCAGCGCGCCCGTTGCGATTCCCGCGACCAGCGCAATAGCCGCGCTGACCACCAGTCCAATACCCAGCCGCCTGAGGCTCGACACCGTGTCGTCCCACAGCAGGTATTCGCCGGTGCGCTTGTCTTCAGTGAATGCGACCTGCTTGATGGCGTCGCTCATTTGCGTCGCGCTGGGCAGCAGCTTGTCGTCGGGATTGACCTTAAGCCGCAACGACGACCCCGTGAAATAGATCGCCACCAGCACGATGAACGGCAGCAACAGCAGCATGAGGCCGCCGCTTCGGCTGGGATGTCGATTGATCAGTCGCATGGCGCGCGCCTTATTGGAGAGATGCTGATTAGAGCTTGCCTGCGGCCGCCATGGCGACATACGACGGATCGAAACGCAGCTTCACATTGCTCTTGCTGCCGACTACGACGCCCTTGTCGAACGCCATGCCGACCGCATCCGCGCTGGGTGCACCCTGACCCAGCAGGCCGTGATCGAACGAGAATTTGGCGACGCGCGTCATGATCACTGGCAGGTTGGGGCTGCTGACAAAATCGAGTGCGGCTTGTGGCGTGTAGAAGAGGGCGGTGGTGGAGAGCTGACCCTTGAAGCCCGCGAGATCGGTGCCGGAAGACTTGGCCATTTCGGTGAGCGCGGCCGTGCTGTTGGGGCTGTTCGCGTGCATCAGCGCGACCATCTCGAACCACGCGCCAGTGAGTGCCTTGCCGAGCGCCGGATTCTCCTGCAGCGTCTTCGTGTTGACGACCATCATGTCCATGATTTCGCCCGGGATCTTGCTGGAGTCGAAGACTTCGGTGACGTTCGGCTGCGCCTTGAGATCGGCGAGCATCGGGTTCCAGGTCACGGCTTGCTGGACGGCAGGCGTGGCGAATGCCCCTGAGATATCGGCGTCCGAGGTGTTCACGACCTTGAGGTCACGTTCGGTCATGTGGGCGCTTTCGAGTGCGCGTGCGAGCAGGTAATGGGAAACGGAGAACTGGACCAGATTGATTTGCTGGCCCTTGAGGTCCGTGAGCTTCTTGCCCTTGCCCTTGATGAGCACACCGTCGTTGCCGTTGGAATAATCACTGACGATTAGCGCAGTCGAATCAACGCCGCCGGACGCGGGAATCGTCAGCGCGTCCATGTTGGTCATCGCACAGCCGTCGAATTTGCCTGCGGTGTATTGATTGATGGATTCGACGTAGTCGTTGAGCTGTACGACATCCACGTTGATGCCGTATTTCTTGGCCCATTTGGAGACGATGCCCTGGGTCTTGGCTTCGCCCCATGGCATCCAGCCAGCGTAGATGGTCCAGCAGACCTTGAAGTCCGTACGGCCGGCGGCGAATGACGGGGTGGAGGCGAGGGTGACGAGAGAGATGGCAGCGATGCCGAACAAGCGAACAAGCTTACGCATGAGTGTGACCTCGAGGGGACGGTTAGCGGACGGCCAGGAGCAGCGCGAATATCGCGTTCTCTCCCGGGCTTTTATCCCGCCGTGTAACCTCGCCTGAGGTCGACAACTCTCGGACCAGCACCCGCTCGACTAAACCAAGCAGGCCGGAACCCTAGTCATCCATTTCCAGATTGTGTGCTTTGACCGGATGCTGCGCCGGCTCCTTGCATTTTCTCTTAAGCGATAAGCGTGCCATAGGCCCGGGTGCTGGTTTGTCAAAGACCGAACTCCCAACCAGTGCTCAAGTTTGGGTTTGAGTGCACCGCTCTAAAGCGCACGGCGCACAGTGCTCGTGCATGGATAGCGTCATCTAAACAGCTGCTAGCCGCCTTCCCTCAAAGCGGGGTATTCCCCAATTAACCGTGTTAACCCCAGGATATTGAAGCGTCGTGTGAATGTCCTTATGATCCGTAAAACGATTTAGTAAAACGTTCTACCAAGTCGGAAAACTAGACGGAAAAACTAGACGGAGACAAGGAAATGCCCGGATCAGATCGTTGCTTATCAAGTCATTCTTTATCGCGTCGCCGCTTTGTGCAAACCGCCGGCGCCGCGGTCGCCACGCTCGCGTTTCCCGTGATCGGGCGTGCGGCATCACCTATCCAGCTGCGGTTTTCATCCACCATGACCGCCGACGAAAATTCCGCGCACTACATCTATTACGAACGCCTTCAGGCGAACCTGAAGAAGAGCGTGGGTGATCAGATTCGTGTCGACTTTTTTCCAAACGGGCAGTTGGGCAAGGAGGCCGATGTTGTCCAACAGGTTCGGCTGGGTTCGATCGACATGATGATCACGGGCAGCTCGATCTGGGCAACCGCGCTCCAGGAACTCGCGTTGCTGGATCTTGGTTTTCTCTTCGATAGCTGGGCGCATGTCGGCAAATCGGTTGACCACGGTGTGGCCGATGTCTACGACAAGCTGATGCTATCGCGCACGGGATGTTCAATCATCGGGTGGGGTTCGCATTTCAACGCACGCAGCGTCTACACCAAGCCCCCGATCAAGGATCTGGCCGCGCTTAAGAACGTCAAGCTGCGTGTGTTGCCCACGCAGGCGTTTGTTGAAACCTTCAAGTTGATGGGCGCCATTCCCACGCCGATTGCTTTCAACGAGGTGTACACCGCCGTGCAGACGGGCGTGGTCGAGGGTTTCGAACACGATGCGGCCAGCGTGCTTTCCAACAAGCTCAATGAAGTCGTGCAGAACAGTTGGCAGACCAATCACTTGTTCAGCCCGTGTATCACGGTGATCGGCAAGCGGGGACTCGCGAAGATACCCGATGCCATCAAGCCCCAGTTCCTGGACGCCGCCCGTGAGGCGAGCTTGTATCAGCGGCAGGAGGCTGCATCGAAGGGAGCGGACGCCCTTGGCGCCCTCAAGAAGGCCGGCATGACTTTCTATCCGATGGCCGATGCGGAGCGCAACAACGTCCGCAAGCTGATGCGCGACAAGCTGTGGGTGCCGTTCACGCAAAGCAATCCGGTGACAGCGCCGGTACTGGCTGCCATCGACGCGGCGCGTGCGTGACATCCCTGATGTGCCCGATGTGCCAGCAGCTCGGGGCGTCCGCTTCCCGACCTGGGAACATGGAACGAGAACCGAAACATGAATGAATCACTCAGCAAGCTGGCGGGCCACGAGCTGCGTATCGCCGAGGGTCCGCAAGACGCAGCAGGGCTGGCGGTTGCAGACTCGTTTGTTGCAGGTCCAACTGTCAGCACAGGCACGTGGGGTTTCGGCACGCTGACCACCGGCGGTCGGTTGCTCGCCACGCTGTGTACCTTCATAGAACGTCTGTGTGGCGTGGTGCTGGCCGTCGATGTCCTGGTGGTGTTCATCTCGGTGATCCTTCGATATTTCGTGCACCATCCCGTCGACTGGGCGGAGGAGGTCGCACGCGGTCTCATGGTGACCATGGTGTTCCTGGGCGGCGCGACGGTGCTCGCACGCCGGCAGCACGTGAATATCGATTTCTTCCGCGCCTTGCTACCGCAGTCGTGGCGTGCAGCCGCGCTGCAGATCGGCTACTGGGTCATTGCAGGCACGGCGGGGGGCCTCGCCTATTCGGCGTGGCTGCTGCTGGAAGACTCGGCCAACGTGACCACGCCGATGGGCCTGCCGCAGTGGATCAACGTATTGCCGGTGATGCTGGGCGCCTTGCTGATGACCGCCGTGGCAGTAGCCAGTGCGATCACCGGCGCGACCCGCACCACGTGGCTGACCTTGGCTTGCTGCTGCGCAGCCGCCGCCGCGGTGTGGGGCTGGAACACGGTTCTCCCGCAATATGCTGTCGCGCCATGGGCTTTGCTGCTGGCGGGTTTTGTCGGCGGCCTGATAGTCGGGGTGCCGATCGCGTTCGTGCTGGCGTTGTCGGCGCTGCTTTATTTCATCAGCGACCCGACCTTGCCCATGATCATCTACTCGCAGCAGGTGATGGCCGGCATGGATCACTTCGTGCTCCTCGCTATTCCGTTCTTCGTGCTGGCCGGGCTTGTGATGGAAGTGAACGGCATGTCCTCGCGCCTGATCGAGTTGCTTGTGCGGATCTTCGGGCGTGTGCGTGGTTCCATGAACCTCATCGCCATTCTTGCCACCGCATTCTTCTCCGGCGTGTCAGGTTCCAAGCTCGCCGATATTGCCGCAGTCGGAGGTATCGTTGTGCCGGCTGTTCGACGTACGCGCCAGGACCCGAACGAGACCGCCGCCGTGCTGGCTGCCTCAGGCGTGATGGCGGAAACGATTCCGCCTTGCATCAACATGATCATCATCGGCTTCGTTGCCAACATCTCGATAGGCGGGCTGTTTCTGGCGGGCATCGTGCCGGCGGTCGTGATGGCCATGGCGCTTGCCACCATGGTAGTGATCTTCGGAAAGAAGGTTGATCCGCGCACAGCCTTTGCCAGCCGCAAGCCGATTTTCAGGCTGCTGGGCGGGGCGCTCGTCGCGCTCGTAATGGTCATCATGATCGGCAAGGGCGTGACGTCGGGGATCGCGACGTCCACCGAAGTCTCCGCGTTTGCGGTGGTCTACGCGCTCGTGGTCGGCGGTCTTACGTTCCGTGAACTCACGCCACGTGCCATAGCGAGCTTGTTCGTACGGGCTTCAGCCATGGCGGCGGGCATCCTGTTCATCATCGCGGCAGCGTCCAGTGTCGCGTTCGCACTGACCATCCTGCAGATCCCTTCCATGCTGTCGGCCGGCATGCTCGCGCTCGCGCATACCTACGGAAGCGTGGCATTCCTGGCGGTATCGGTGCTCATCATGATTGTGTTCGGCGCGGTATTGGAAGGTGCGCCCGCGCTCATCATCTTCGGTCCTTTGTTGGTGCCGATCGCCGTGCAGGTCGGCATCAATCCGCTGCATTTCGGTACTATCGCGGTCACCGCAATGGGGCTTGGCCTGTTCTCGCCGCCCTTCGGTCTGGGCTTATGCGCCACGTGCGCCATGACCGGCACGCGGGTCGAGGACGTCTCGCGCCGCATGCTCAAATACCTGGCGCTGCTCGTGGTGATGCTGGTTCTGCTGATCCTCGTGCCGTCCATTTCGCTGTGGTTGCCGCGGCATTTCAACATGGCCTGATACGGACACACCATGGCTACGATTCATGACGTTGCGGCGCTCGCGGGGGTATCGACCAGTTCGGTGTCGAACGTGCTTAACGGACGCACCGAGAAGCTGAGTGCCGAGACTTATTCGCGCGTGGAGGAAGCAATCCGCAAGCTTGCGTTCCGGCCCAATCGCGCGGCACGCCAGTTGAAGACCGGTCATACGCCGATGCTCGGCTTGCTCGTGCCTTCCACGGCGAACCCGATGTATGGCCAGCTCGCGCTGAACGTGGAGGCGGCAGCACAGTCCCGGTTCAACTACCGGCTGCTGCTCGGCAACACGCATCGGGACAAGCAACAGGAAGCGCGCATGTTCGAGGACCTGCTTTCATTCGGGGTGCGTGCGGTGATCGTGGTGTCGTCACTCAGCGATGAACGCCATCTGGACGAAGCCGTCGCGCGTGGCCTGGCCGTGGTCAGCTATGACCGCAGCGCGAACGATGGCGGCCATTCGCGTGTCGACCACGTGTCGGCCGACAACTATCAGGCAGGCTATCTCGCTGCCGACCATCTTATCGCGCATGGTCACAAGCGGCTTGCGTTCCTCGTGCCCGGCGGCAAGACACTTAGCCGCGGCGAGAAGATCGATGGGTTCCGTGAACGCGTGTCACGTGAAGGTCCGCGCCATAGCGCAAGTGTGGTCGAAGGCCGGGTGTCGGAAGCATTCGGCGATTCAGAACTGCCCGACCTGGGCTTCGCGATGGCAAGCCAGGTCGCTGCCATGCGACCCATGCCCACGGGACTCGTGACCGTCAACGACATGCTCGCGATCGGCTTGATGTCCGGACTACAGCAACTGAATCTGCGTGTACCTGACGATGTATCCGTCATCGGCATGGACGGCTTGCCGGTCGCCGCGTTCACCAATCCGGCGTTGACTTCGGTCGCGATGCCACTGACGGAGATGGCCGGCACCATGGTCGAACGTGCCATCGCCCGCTCGACACAGCCTGATTTGCCGGCTGCCGATTTCCTTTTTCAACCTACGTTAATCGTGCGTCAGTCGGTTGCAAAACCGGCGCGCGCTAAAAAGGCGGCCTCATCGACATGACGAAGATCTATTTGACCCACTCGCCCGATGCGCTCAAGAACTACTACGGTGACCGGGCGCTGGCCGAACTGCGCACGCTGGGTGAGGTGAAGCTCAATCCGTTCGACCGGCCGTTGTCAACCGACGAATTTATTCGCGAATCGCAGGGGCAGGATATTGTGGTCGCGAGTCGCGATTCGGCGGCTCCCGCTGCGCTCTTCGACCAGCTACCGGAGCTGATCGCGTTCTGCCGCGTGGCGGTGGATATCCGCAATATCGATGTCAGTGCCGCGAGCCGTCATGGTGTCCTCGTGACGCGCGCGACGCCGGGCTTCGATACATCGGTCGCGGAGTGGATCGTGGGCGTGATGATCGACCTGAGCCGGGGCATTAGCGCGGCGGCCGCGGCGTACTGGCAGCATCGCGCGCCTGTCATTGCAATGGGACGCGAGTTGCGTGGCGCGGTGCTGGGCATTGTCGGCTACGGATTTATTGGCCGGCGGCTGGCAGAGCTTGGTTTGGCGCTCGGCATGCGGGTGATCGTGACCGATCCTTTGGCGACGATCACGCAGCCGGAAATGGAACAGGCTTCATTCGACGATGTATTGAAGTGCGGCGACTACGTTGTCTGCCTTGCACCGGCTACACCGGAGACGACTGACTTGTTCAATGCGGCAGCGTTTGCGCGGATGCGGGCCGAGGCATTTTTCATCAACGCGTCGCGTGGCGAACTTGTCGACGACACCGCACTGCTCCATGCGCTCGATGCCGGCTTGATCGCCGGCGCAGCGGTGGATGTGGGCCGTGCCGCCGACCAGATGCCTGGCGCGGCGCTGGCGGCGCATCAGAAGCTTGTCGCGAGTCCGCACGTGGGTGGTCTCACGCCGCCCGCCATCGAGCATCAGGCGATGGACACGGTGCGCCAGGTTCGCGCGCTGCTCGATGGTGTCATGCCGGAGCATGCAGTCAATGCGGAATGCGCTGCGCGACTCACGCGTTTGCCGGGATTTTCCGGCGCCTTGCAAGGAGATCAATCGTGAACGACGCCTCACTGAACCTGCACGAAGGTGCGTGCGATTGCCACGTTCATATCTATGAACTCGATCGTTATCCGCTTGCCAGCACCGCGACTTTCGGACCACCGCAGGCGTCGTGGAGTGACTACATGGCGATGCAACGGCAACTGGGTCTCACACGCGCCATCCTCGTGCAGCCGACGGGTTACGGCTATGACAACCGCTGCCTGCTGGACGCATTGGAACAGTCCGGCGGAACGGCTCGAGGCATTGTAGTGATCAAGCCTGATACGCCCATTAGCGAGTTGCAGGCCATGCACGATGCAGGGGTGAGAGGCGTGCGTTTCATGACGATTCCCGGCAGTGGCAGCGTGCTTGGATGGGACGATCTGGACGCTGTCGCAAGCCGTATTGCGGAGTTTGGCTGGGTGATCAACCTTCAACTCGATGGACGCGATTTCGCGCAGTATGAAGCGCGTCTGCGCGCGCTGCCATGCTTGCTGACGATCGATCATATCGGCAAGTTCCTGGAGCCGGTGGCCACCGATCACCCCGGTTTCCGAAGCCTGCTTACGCTGCTCGATGCCGGCCGGACCTGGGTGAAGGTATCGGCCCCGTACGAGACCTCGAAGCTTGGACCGCCCCATTACGATGACGTCAGCAAGCTCGCCAGCGCCCTGACCGGCTCACACCCGGAGCGTTGCCTGTGGGCGAGCAACTGGCCGCATCCAGGCCGCAAGCCCGTGCCGAATGATGAAGAGATGCTTGCGCTGCTCTCGTACTGGGCACCCGACAGTGCCGCGCGCCGGAAGATCCTGGTCGACAACCCGGAGCAGTTGTACGGGTTCGATACTTGAGTCGCTGCGCATTGGCGTGTGGCTGCAATATTGTCTTGCTACGGCGATTTCTTTTCAATGCGCATGGCGCGCGGCGAGTCCGTCATCACTGCGTCTATACCAAGGGCGGCAGCGGCTGCGTATTCATCGGCCGAGTCAACACCGAACGCGACGATCTTCACGTCGCCGTTGGTCTTGAAGCATTTGACGGCGGCGGGAGTCCACCACTTCGCATCCACTTTCGATACCCCGATCCCCAGCGTGAAGCGCTCGATCACTTCGACTTGACGATGCAGCTCGATTCCCACCCAGCTTCCGGCCGGTGGCGGGTTGTCGCAGGTCCCGCCGAGCGAGAGATCGACCAGACGATTGCGAGTCGCATCGCGCGTCTCGAACACCTGCGCCTCGCGGTGCACCTTCATTAACTGAATTGCTTCGGCATCAGTGGAATACAAGCGCACGCGCGACCACGCATTCACGTTATCCAGAACCTGCACGACCGCGTCGACCAGCGGCGCTGCAGGCGTTTGCTTCATGTCGAGCATGATCGGTACATTCCGCGGTACGGCGTCCAGTGCCTCACGTAATGTAGGAATGCGCAGAGGGTTGGCGCGATACGGGTAGCTGGGTTGGCCTGAAGCGTCCAGGCGACTGAATGAATAGCCCGCGTTGAGTTTGCGAAGGTCGCCAAGCGTGATCTCGTCCAGACGGCCCTGTCCGTCGGTCAGCGAGCCGAGATCCGCCGGGCGATAGAGCACGGGGACACCATCCTTCGTTACCTGGACGGTCATCCACAACGCGTCGGCGCCATTCTCAAGAGCGGTGCTGAACGCTTGCAGGGTGTTCTCTGGTGTGTCCCCAGTCCCGCCCCGATGCGCGACGATGAACGGTGCGGCAAGCGCGGGCGTTAGCGGCAGGGCGGCGATGATCGCCAGTGAAAACACAGCGGCCCGCAAACATGCAGGCCGGGAAATCCGGATGAACCAGGCGGGCATTTTTCCTGTCGGCCTAAAATCAGCATGGGTTGTTTGTGTCATTATTCTGTCATCCGTAATACATGGAAAACGACTCTATATTCTGCATGAGTTGCTGTATTGAGCCGGCGCAAGAACCCGCTCGTTGCTCTCGCTTATCGATCTCGTTATGCATTGCCGGGAAGCTTTGGCGTGGCGCAGTATAGAGGGTCGTTGGCGCGGATAGCATGAAGAACACGCCTGATTTTTCCACTTACCGGATGACCCATCCCATGACCGCACGAACTGACGCCGCCGCCGCGTCCCCTTCATCGGTAGTTACGTTTCAGAGCAAATACGACTTCGAGGCCACCGTTTCCCGGCTCAAGGCAGCGCTGGCCGCGCATGGCGTAACGCTCTTCGCCGATAT
>NZ_JAQGMM010000591.1 GCF_028292365.1 Caballeronia sp. | reverse complement strand
GCCCAAGTGCGTCAGCTTTGCGTGGCCATCAACACCTAGGACGCTCGGGAACTGAGTTGTCTCTTCCGCCGAAACGTCAAACATGCGTCGGCCCCGGGGAATGGGCCCATGTCGCAGAGACATGATCAGCACTCCGCCCTCGTGCACCAGAGAACTGACGTTAGGCATCGCTCGACGACGCTGCTTCTCATGAAGGTGCATTCAGACGGCTGTAGCATTGTCACGTCAAATCTTTCGCCTCTCGAAAGCAGCATAGCCAGGTCAGGGGTCGACATCGCTGCAAATTCCAGCGCCTGTAGCGCTAGGGCTGCCGATGCGTTCCGATAAAGTTGTTTAACGGCAGCGCACAGCCATAACTAATGTAGCCGCCCCGAAGGTACCCGAAGGTGCCCTTACGTTACGCTCGAGCGAAATTGAGCGGCACGCTGTACTCATAGAGCGGCAGGCTCGCCACGGCCGATTGTCTCAAAGTAGGCTGTTCACTGTCTCGCACCACGGCGGACGCGGCCCAGACCTTGCATGCTCACAAGTCGCCAGCACGCGGATCCTTGTGCCCGCTCGGGCGCGGTGGAATTGCAGCTCGCGGAGGCAATGCGAGCGAGTTTGCCCGTCGCAACCTACGGAAACCGCTCCTCACTTGCCTTCAGGTCGCCAATGACTCCACGTCAATCGCGATCGATCAACGACGTATCCCTCGTCTCCGGCATCAGGAGATAGCAGATTAGTGAAGCGCAGATGCACGCCGACACATACCAGAAAAACCAGGTCTCATGTCCAATCTTTCTGGTCCATAGCGCAATGTATTCGACTGTTCCACTAAACACCGATACGCTGATCGCATACGGCACGGCTAGCCCGAAAGTGCGCACCTCGACCGGAAAGAGCTCGGCCTTCGCAATAGTGCTGACGGACGAATACATCGCCACTACCGCGAGTGCCGCCATTACGACTACGAACGCGACAACGGGGCTCTGCGTGCCCCTCAGGAATGTGAATACAGGCACGGTCCCAATCGTCCCCAGTATTCCAAAGGTCAAAAGCAGCGGACGGCGTCCGATGCGGTCCGACAACGCGCCATAAACCGGCTGCAGAAGCGTAAAGCCGATCAGAGACAGTACGGAAATCAGACTGGCGGTGCCTTTGCTCATGCCGGCGCTGTTCACGAGAAACTTCTGCATATACGCGGCATACGCGTAATTCCCGACGGAACCGCCCAGCGTCAGGCCGAAGACCATCCAGCAGGCCTTCTTATGGCGAAGGGCCTCGCGAATCGCGCTGACCTTTTTGGCGCCCTTCGCGTGCTTCTGGAAGGAATCGGTTTCTTTCATGTTCCGCCGCAGCAGAATACCGACAACGGATATTAATGCGCCGACCAGGAACGGAATGCGCCAGCCCCAACTCTGCAGTTGCGTGGGCGTCAGGAAAAACTGCTGCATCAAGACCAGCGTCCCCATCCCCAGCAGTTGCCCGAGGGAAATGGTGGTGTAGAGGAAGCTCGAATAGAACCCGCGATGCCCTTTCGGCGCGGTTTCGCTGAGATAGGCTGCCGCGCTGCCGCCTTCGCCGCCGATGCTCAAGCCCTGCAGAATGCGAGCGACAAGCAGGATCACGGGCGCGGCAGTGCCGATCGTCTGGTAGCCAGGCGTCAACCCGATCATCAGCGAGCCGAAACACATCATCGAAACCGATAGAAGCAACGCCGCGCGGCGGCCCCGACGGTCAGCGTAGATGCCCAGGACCCATCCGCCGACCGGCCGGGCGAGAAACCCGATCGCGAAGACCGCTGCAGTTTTGAGCAGCGAAACCGTCGCGTCGCCGGCCGGGAAGAACTCCTTCGAGAAATAGATCTCCAGCCCGACATAGACGAACCAGTCGTAATACTCGATCAGGTTCCCGATCGAGCCGCTGAAAATTCCCCACATACGCTGGCGCATGCTCATGTCAGCGGCAGAATACTGGGGATCCTCCGCCCGCACGCGCGCTAAGTCATCCGTGCGTTCGGTTATCTCCTGCGTCATTCCTGTCTCCTTTATGCGTTGCTTCCTATTGGGTCAATGCAATGCGGTTTGTCGCGATTAGTCCAGCGCCCCGTCCGAGAGGCGCTCTTCTCCGCACGAACCTCGTTAAGATGGGAGATCGCCACGAACGCCACATGCTCATGACTACGCTTGTCGATCGCCCAAATTCCGCGCTCATCGTAATCTATCTTCAAAACGGCGTTGTCGCGAATGCCTTCCGACGCGAGATGGTGCTCGAAGCCGTCAAATCGCTCGTCGCGCGGGGGCGCACTGCGCGCGTACCGGTCATGTGGGTCCGTCAATGCGACGAGGACCTGGCGACGGGTAGCGAAGCGTGGCAGATTGTTAGCGAACTCTCGCCGGTACCCGCGGAAGTGGTCATTGAAAAGCATTACCGGGACGCGTTCGAAGGCACGCACCTCGAACAGGTGTTATCGAAGCTCGGGGTCGGCAATCTTATCGTGACCGGCGCGCAAACGGACATGTGCATCCGCTCGACGCTGCATGGCGCGCTCGTGCGCGGGTATGACGCGATTCTGGTCACCGATGCGCACACGACGGACGACATACGCGATGGGGCGCAGACGCCGTTATCGCGCACGCGAATCTCTACTGGAGCGATCAAAGCGCGCCCGGTCGGGTGGGCGGCATCGTCGAGAGCAAAGAGGTCGATATGATGTTCATCGTCGGGTGATGACGAGTGGACAAAGTAAGGTTCCGAAACCTCCGAGCAGAAGCGTTGTCTTGTTACGCGCGGGCCAACAGATGGCCGAACTCGAAGTCTCGGAACTGTGGTGGTGGAATTCCGACCGGAGCCGACTCAAAACATGCGGATCGCGTGCCTCTGGTCGCACTGGAAAAGCCCGGGCGAACCGGATCGGCTGTCGTTCGCGGCGATCACCGACGATCCTCCGCCGGAAATCGCAGCCGCCGGCCACGACCGCTGCATCATCCCAATCAAGCCGGCAAATATCGGCGCGTGGCTCAACCCGGATGCTGGAAACCTGGCGGCGATGCAGGCGCTCCTCGAGGACCCCGACTGCCCGTACTAGGCGCACCGGATGGCGGCCTGATTCGCATCGTCACGATTCTTAAGGCGACGGTGGCATGGGGCCGGAGCGGGTGCTCGGGCTACTGCACTCGAAGCGTGCAGGTCGTCATAAAGCGGGGGAGCTTTATCCACAGGGCGATGCACATTTTCCGTGGACAAGTCCGCGAGCGGCGGGGGAAGGCGCGCGCCGGCTGTCGGCTGCCACACAAAGTAAAATCCGCGCCGGGTAAGTGAAAAACTACTAACACGGTTCGTGGAAAATCCGGGTGGCCGACACTCCATGCGAGGACACGACCGTCAGAGACTGTCGCTGAGCGACCCCTATGGGACGCCGTTCTATTTGCCAAACGGCAGCTTTCGAAGTGCAGCCGCCGCCATCTTGTTTGCGATGACCGTCGGTCGATCCCCCCACCCGCCTCGCTTTCGCTCTGCGGTACGACGAATTGCGCTGATGACTTGACCGGGAATGACGCGCGTACGATTGCATATTTGAACGGCTAGCCGCCGATTATCGTGGCAAGAGCCAGCGCCCACCCAGCTCGCTGAGGATGCCTGTCCTGCTCCAAAATTCGGAGTCTCAGCTTACCTGAGAGAAGGTGTTCAATAAACGCATTAGTGTTTGACAACTGCTTTACATCACCAGCATGGTTAGTACACTCGGTTGTTGCGGCGACGATCGGTCTGCATCGGGCTCATGAAATGGAAATTCACCGGGATGATGCTGCGTCTCACCGTTGTTGCCTGCCTGATTGTGTTCGCAGGAGTCGCCATCTTGCAGGATCGTTTTATCTATTTCCCTGAGAGGGCTGCGGCCGAGGACGTCATTTCTGGCGGACTTCGTGCCTGGCCGACACCTGAGGCGTTCCGGGGCCTCGTGGCCGAGCCGGCCGGATCCGCGCGCGCTACTGCTATCGTCTTTCATGGCAATGCGGGGCATGCCGGGCACCGTTCGTACTACGCCGCAGCGCTCACCCGGCTCGGGCTGCGCGTGATCCTCGCCGAATATCCAGGCTACGGGCCACGCGACGGCACGCTGGGCGAAGAGAGTCTGGTCGCTGATGCCCAACAGACCATCACGCTGGCACATAGCCTCTATGGCGCGCCGCTGCTGCTCATCGGCGAATCGCTTGGGGCCGGCGTGGTGGCCGCGGCCGGCACGCGTGAACGCGACAAGACTGCTGGGTTGCTGCTCATCACGCCATGGGATCGGCTCGAGCACGTCGCCGCTTATCACTATCCGTGGCTGCCCGTGAAGTGGCTGCTGCGCGACCGATACGACAGCGTGACCCACTTGGCGTTATTCGGCCACCCTGTTCTCGTCGTGGTTGCGGAACGCGACAGCATCGTCCCCGCGCGCTTCGGCGAAGCGCTCTACAGCACGCTGGCCGAACCAAGACAACTGATGGTGGTGAAGGCGGCTGAACATAACGACTGGATTGGCTGCGTCGACGAACCCTGGTGGCGGGAGGCGATCGGCTTCCTGCTCACGCCTTCGCATTGAAATATGAAATAGCGCTCCGTCCCGTCCAGCGGGGAACGCC
>NZ_JAQGMM010000569.1 GCF_028292365.1 Caballeronia sp. | reverse complement strand
TCTTATCGATAAGAACGTGCTCGATATGGGGCCTGTGGTCGCGGTTTCATCGGCGCTGGCATTCTTGCTGGCGGGCTGGATTGTGTATGACTCGCTGTGCCGCTTGCTGGGCAATCGCGATGGTTTGCTCGGCATCTGCGTGGGCGTTTATGTGATCATCGCGGCGTGGCTTGCGTGCCATGTATTTGCGGGGCGTGCCGCGTATTTGATCACGGGCGCGACGTTGGCCACGATCATGTCGGCGAACGTATTTTTCGTGATCATTCCTGGTCAGCGCAAGATGGTCGAGGCCATGCTCAAGGGCGAAGTGCCGAATGCCATTTACGGCAAGCGCGGAAAGCAGCGTTCGGTGCACAACACGTATTTCACGTTGCCGGTGGTGTTCGTGATGTTGTCGAATCACTACGCGATGACTTATACGCATCCCTATAACTGGGCTGTGTTGCTGATCATCATGTTGGCAGGTGCGCTGATTCGACAGTTCTTTGTGATGCGGCATCGTGGGCAGGTGTTGTGGTATTTGCCGGTGATTGGTGTGCTGCTGATGTTTGGCGCGTTCGCGTGGACCATGCCGAAGGGGGTGCCAACGGTTGCGCCCGTGGCGGGTGCGCCTTCGATTCGTGTGGCCGATATTGAGCCGATCCTGCAGCAGCGGTGCGCGACGTGTCATGCGGCTCATCCGACGATGATGGGCGCGGCTCCTGCGGGGGTTTTACTGGATACGCCAGAGTCGATTTCGTTGAACGCGCAGCGGGTTTATCAGCAGGCTGTGGTGTTGAAGGCAATGCCGCTAGGCAATGTTACGCAGATGACTGATGGTGAGCGGTCGAAGATTGCTGCGTGGTTTCAGGGTGGAGCTTTGAAGTAGGATTTCGAGGGTTGGATTTGCTGGCGCCGGTGGACGGGGATTGTCTGCTGGCGCGGTTGGGGTTTTGGGCGGTGCGAGTGGTTAGCAAGCGGTTTGGTGCCAGGGTTCTGAGGTTAGCGGTTTTGGGTCAATGCCGGGTTGCTGCTTTCGGTGTTCGTGGTCTGCTTGAGTTAGTTGTTCTCTTTATCACTGTTAGCCAACCTAGGCAGACCGCTAAGCCCGAAAGCGGCAACCCGGTATTGACCCAGACCGCTAACTCTAGAATCTAGCAACCCGGCACGTACCCCGACCGCTACCCCCGAAAACCATCCCCCGAGCGCGAGCGGAAAGTCAGACCATTAACCAAACCGACTCATCAAGCTGAAGCTCGATGAGGTTACAACCATCCCCCCCACGATCCACAACAATAAAGTCGCTCACTTCGCCAAGTGCGATCAACGGATGATGCCAGACGCCCTTGGCATAATTCACCCCTTGCCATCCACGAGTAACGAACCCACGAATGGCTCCTTCATCAAGCTCCCCCGCCGGCGCCACAACAATCAGATACGGCCGGTCGTTGAGCGGCAAAAATGCCTGACTCCCCAACGGATGCCGCTCCAGCATCGACACCTCGAACGGCAGCACCCGCGGCTGCCCGCGAAACAGATTCACAAGCGCCCTGCCGCCCTCATCTTCAACATCAATCCGGGCAAGATCGTGGAAACGAATCGTCGTCCCGAGATTAATCGGAATCTGCTTCGCACCCTCAAGCTCAATGACATCGCCGAACGGTTCAAACGCCGCCCGGGTCAACGGTTCAATCGCCAGTTTTTTCATCGTGAAACCCATGTCATGCAAGCCAGCATCAAACAAGCGCGCCAAACAACCGCAACCGCGATACACCACCGTCCGGATAAATGTTGAACCGCACGTGTGTCACAGGACCCAACGCGGTCAACTCCGACTCGAACACATGCTGCTTGTCCATCTGCAACTTCTGCTCGCCCAGCAATACCGGCCAAAACATGGCCTGCGTGACAAGCGAACTGTCCGTTCCACCCTTCACATATGCCGCCTGCAACGAACACCGGTCAGGGTAATTGCCCTTGAAATGCGCCGTATCCACTTCGATCTTCTTGATCACGCCTGGCTGAGCAAGCGCCACGATGCACCAGTCGTTCCCCGGCTCACGACGGCGACGCGTCTCCCAGCCATCGCCCATATTTGCGCCGCGTCCCGGCATCAGCAAGGTCGAAGCGGGCCCGAAATGCTGATTGTTCGCGCCAACAATGTACGCGCCATTTTCCATGGCGGCGAGATCGAATAGCTCGGTGCGGCTAGCGCTGCTCCAGTCAAGCTGCGGCTGTCCATACACACGCAACCGTGCAATACCGCCATCCGGGTAAATGTTCACGCGCAGATGCGTGAACGGCTGCTCGCTGGCAATGTCCACGTAATGATGCGTGTTCCCCTGCAACGTCATGGACGGCACGACTTCCGTCCATTGCGTCGCCTGCGTCGGCGCACCATTCACCACGTGCGCACCTTCGATAGACGCCGCCGGCGGAAAGTTGCCCGTGAAGTGGCTAGTATCGATATCAATACCTTTGATCACACCCGGACGCGCCAGCTTCACCACGCACCAGTCGAACCCGCTCACCCGCTTGCGACGCGTTTCCCAGCCATCCATCCACTTGCCGTTATCGTCGTATTTACCCACGATAAACACAGCCGGCTCCGGATTGAGCATCCGCTCTTTCGGTGCGAAAAATTCGTCGCTGGCCTCAAGCGCCTGCGCGCCCAACCGCGGGTCCGCAAGGTTCACATAGCGGCGCGTGAATTCGGGCGCGTTGGGATCGAGTGTAGGGGCAGCCATGATGTTTCCTTATAAGGTTTTGAAAGCGATGCGCTGCGTTCAGGAATTAGGATATTCAAGCTTGATTAACCAAGCAAATCGTCGAGCCTGAAGCGCGCTATCCGGTAAATTTGTTGAAGACTCTCGCGCAACTCTATGTCGCGGCCGTGATGCAAACGCGCCTCGAAATTCGCGATAATGCCGTGGCGGTCAAACCCGCGCACAGCCAAAATAAAGGGAAATCCAAACTTCTCGCGGTAGCCCGCGTTAAGCGCCTGCAATCTGTCGAACTCTTCCTGCGTGCACAAATTGAGGCCGGCGCCGCTTTGCTCGCGCGTGGATTCGTCCGTGAGCTCACCCCGCACCGCCGCCTTGCCCGCAAGCTCGGGGTGGGCGTTGATCAAAGCCAGTTGCCGCGTTTCGCCCGCCTGATCGACGATCGTCGTCATGACATCATGAAGCTGGTCGATGCTCGTGAAGGGCCGCTTCCAAAGCGCCGCTTCCGGTACCCACGGAGAGTGTTCGAAGATACCGGAAAGTGTGCTGATAAAAGCGCCGGCAGGCAGCGCATTCAGTTGGTCCAAAGTGATCCGCACGATACTCATGACTTGCTCGCCCCCGCCGTGCCTTCATACGGATGATGCTCGCGCCAATGCCGCGCAATATCAACCCGCCGCGTCACCCATACACGATCATATTGTTCAATGTGATCCAGGAAACGCTGCAGCGCACGGAAGCGTCCCGGGCGTCCCAGCAACCTACAATGCATGCCGATGGACAACATTTTCGGCGCTTCGCTGCCTTCTTCGTAGAGCACGTCGAACGCGTCGCGCAAGTAGGTGAAAAACTGCTCCCCCGTGTTGAAACCTTGCGGCGTGGCAAAACGCATGTCGTTAGTGTCGAGCGTGTAAGGCACGATCAGATGCGGCACCTTCGAGCCACCGCTGACCTCCACGTCCATCCAGAACGGCAGGTCGTCGCCGTAATAATCCGAGTCATACAGAAAGCCGCCATGCTCCGCGACCAGCCGGTGCGTGTTCGGACTGTCGCGCCCTGTGTACCAGCCAAGCGGTCGCACGCCCGTCACGCGTTCAATGGCCTCCATGCCGAGCCGCATGTGCTCCGCTTCCTTCTCCGGCGACATGTCCTGATAGTGGATCCACCGGTACCCATGGCACGCGATCTCGTGCCCCAATTCGACGAACGCCCGGCCCAGATCCGGGTGACGTTCGATCGCCATGCCCACGCCGAACACGGTAAGCGGCAAGTCACGCTTTTCAAACTCGCGAAGGATGCGCCAGACGCCGGCACGCGAGCCGTATTCGTAGATGGACTCCATGCTCATGTGACGAGACGGATACGCCGCTGCGCCCACGATCTCCGACAGAAACTGTTCCGATGCCGGATCGCCATGAAGTACGCAGTTTTCCCCGCCTTCCTCATAATTCAGCACGAATTGCACGGCAATGCGTGCGTCGCCGGGCCAATTCGGTTGCACGGGGTACCGGCCGTAGCCGATCAGGTCGCGTGGATACTTCGATTCATTCGACATGGCTGGATGAGTGCGTGGAGGTCGATGGGGCCGCACACGGTTACAGACTGACAGACCCGCGCGACGATGGGTCAGTTTAGCGAAAACACATCGTCACGCCCATATTCATACGCAGATATTGCGGGTCAGCCGAGGTGTATGGTCCAGGCGTTTTATTGGGGTTTCCCTGGACTAAACGGTGCTAGCGCGCCGTCATACTGCTTCGCGAGCGGGCGGGCATAGTCGCCGCGTTTCGATGTTCGCAGCTTTAGCGCAATCAACGCTTCCGCCCATTTCACCGCGGTTGTCACGCCCTCGATGACCGGCGCGCCGATGGCATCTTCAATCTCGTGGCAAAACTCGGCCATGCCTGCGCAGCCCAGGACGATCGACTCGGCATCGTCTTCCACCAAAGCCTTTCGGCACTCTTCTATGATGATCGAGCGCGCTCTGGACCCGGGGATATCCAGGTCCAGGACCGCTACGTCGGTCGCACGGATGTTCTTGCAGAAACGCTTCATGCCGTAGCGTTCCGCCAAGTGCCAGGACATCGTGCAGGTGCGTTTCAAGGTTGTCACTACGCTGAAACTCGGCGCTATGACGCTTGCTGCATGCATTGCCGCTTCTGCGATGCCGATGACGGGACCTCTGGACAACTCTCTGGCGGCATATAACGCGGGGTCACCGAAGCAGGCTATGACATAACCGTCCATGCCCTCTTTCTCACCCTTTTCAATCTCCTGCAATAAGGCTAGCGACGCGATCGCTTCGTCGTAGTAACCCTCAATGGAGGGCGGCCCCATCGAAGCGCTGACGGAAATTATCTCCGTCCCTTTTGACGCTACCTCCCGGGCACAACGGTCCATCGCCAAAGTCATGCGTTCCGTTGTGTTCGGGTTAATCAGCTTGATGCGCATTTGGTCCTTCCTCCAGTTCCTGCAAGCATCATTTCATTCGGAACACATAGCATCTCTGTAAACGCTGCTTGCATTGTTTCTCGCAGTCGCCATCGCATCCCGGGAAACCCTGTGCGATGGCCGCCTGTCTCCGCACACTTTTATCAAGCGAAATTCGATACCGAATTCTTGTCCGCGATGATCCTGTAGAACAGCGCGCCCAACCCCGCTCCTATGAACCAGGAGAAGTTAGCGGCACCATCCAACGACGGAATCATCACACACGCCACCGCTATGGCGGCTGCCGGCAGTAACGCCCCCACCGCGCGCCAGTTCACCCCATTGCTATACCAGTAGCGCCCTGTTTCCGACGTCGTGTACAGCTCCTCCACCTTGAACTTGCCACGCTTCATCAGATAGAAATCCACGATCAGCACGCCATACAACGGGCCGATAAAACTGCCAAGTACGTCGAGCGTGTAGTGGATTACCGCAGGGTTGTTAAAGAGGTTCCATGGGGTGATGAAAATCGATGCCACCGCGGCCATCATCCCGCCCATCCGCCAGCTGATCAATCGCGGTGCGACGTTCGAGAAATCGAACGCCGGTGACACGAAATTCGCCACGATGTTGATACCAATCGTCGCGATCGTGAAAGTCAACGCGCCGAGAATCACCGCCGTCGGTTGATCGATACGCCCCACTGTTTCCACAGGATCCGTGATCAACTGGCCAAAGACGGGCAAGGTGGCGGCGGTCGTCACGACGGTCACCAGCGAGAACGCCAGGAAGTTGATTGGCAAGCCCCAGAAGTTGCCCCGCTTAACGCTCTTGAAACTCCGGCAGTAACGAGAGAAATCGCCGAAATTCAGCATGGGACCGGAGAAGTACGAGACCACCAGGGAGATGGCCGTGATCATGACCGGCACGACTTCCAGACCATGGTACTTCACGCCGCCCAGGTTCAGGCCAATGTTGCGCCAGCCTGCACGCCACACCATGTAACCTGCCAGAATGAACATCACCACGTAGACCGCAGGACCCGCAAAGTCGATGAACTTCTTGATCATCTCCATCCCGCGCCAGAACACCACGGCCTGCAACACCCACAACAGCATGAATCCGGCCCAGCCCACTGCCGACAACCCGGCGAAACCGTATTTGTGAACATCGGCATAAGGCATCCATTGCGGCATGAATTTGAGCACCACGATCACCAGCGCGCTCGACGCCAAAAAGGTCTGGATTCCATACCATGCCACCGCGATCAAGCCGCGGATCACCGCCGGAAGATTCGCCCCCAGCACGCCAAAGGTCACGCGGCATGCCACCGGATACGGAACTCCGGCCTGCTGGCTCGGCTTGGCGATCAGGTTGCACAGCAGGTTCACAATACCGATTCCGACCAGCAATGAAACCAGCACCTGCCAGCTCGTCAGGCCCAACGCAAACAAGCTCCCGGCGAATACGTAACCGCCCACGCTATGCACGTCGGACATCCAAAACGCAAAGATGTTGTACGCGCTCCACGTCTGATGTTTGAGCGGTGCGAGGTCATCGTTATAGAGGCGGTCGCTGTATCCCGCAGGATGCTCAGGATTACTACCTGAATCGTCGCCGTATGACGGTATTGCAGCACTACCCGGGGTCGCACTGAACTGAACCATGACTTCTCCTTGAATGAGCTCGGCAATCAAGCCGCGAATGGACGACTTCGTATAGCTTTCGTATAGCCTTCGTATAGCAATAGGCACCGTCGCGTGGTCAACACGCAGCGCTTTCTTGTCGGTATGGGCTAAGCCGTCCGGCAGCCGCGGGCAAACCTGCGACCGGACGCAATTCATCCACTCAGCACGCGCAATAACGCGCATGCGTCCACGGAAAAGGCATGTGAAAGTCCGCGCATTCATTGAATGCGGGGTCTCCAAATTCATTCGATTTACAGATGTTGATAGCGTTGGCGATACGGGTATTACGTCGCGCCCGGAGAATGGTCGCGGTGTTGCTGCAGATCAAACTAAAAAATCAGGCCAATAATCAGGCCAATAATCAGGCCAATAATCGGGCCGATAGTCAGGCGCTTTTATCGCGCTCACTTACCTTCGGCTTCGAAAAGACTTCACGTAAATCGACCGCGCCGCGTGCGGGCCGGTCCAGCATCTTCAGCTCGACTTCCTGCAAGTGCCGCGCCATCAGGTCGGCGGCCTTCGCTCCGTCGCCGGCATCCAGTGCGGCAAGGATCTGCTCATGATCTTCAAAGCTGCACGAGCTCTTGCCAAGCGACTCATACAGCGCCGATATCAGCGTGGAGCGCGCCACCAGCCCCGACAAGCATTCGCACAGCACAGTATTGCCCGTAAGCTGCGCAAGCTCCTTATGGAACTCGCCGGACAGCCGTATCCAGGACGAGAAATCGTGGCTCTCATAGGCCTTGCGTTCACGTCCGATCGTCGCGCTGATCGACTTGAGCCGGCGCGTGCCGTGCCCGGTACAGATCCGCTCGACGACCGCCATTTCGATGATTCGCCGCATCTCGAACACTTCGTGCACTTCCTGCACCGAAGGGCTTGCGACGAACGCGCCACGATTCGGTTCAAGATCCACCAGGCGCTCCGCGCCGAGCTGCGCCAGCGCCAAACGAACGGTCCCGCGCTTTACGTCGAATACTTCGCACAACTGTGCTTCTGTCAGCTTCGCGCCTGGAGCGAGACGGTGTTCGAGAATGGCGTCGCGAATATTCGCCGCAATCGATTCCGCCGTCGCAGCAGCGACCGAAGCCGCCGTGCCGATGACGCTCACCTTCGACAAATCTTTCAGTTTCGTTTCGGACATGATCGTCTTCGCTCTATGTGATACATCTTATGACGGACATAAAAACTGTCAACAATTTCAGAAAACTTTTTTCGTCATGATCAGGTTTTTCTCTTTGGCGATTCATCAAAACCCCGTCCTATAAGGATTTCAATGAATTATCTAAGCAATTAGGAATAAATAAGCCGACCATTTTGTTGACAATCTGATGCACGTTATTCGTGCGGGCGCGCTCAGAAGCGGTGCGCTGAACGAAAAAAACGCCCTCGCGGGCGTTTGTTCGAATCGCGTGAAACCCGCTACGCAAGGTACGGATAATCGGAAAGCGTCATTTCAAAACCATGCGACCGTGCCACAAGGTGCGCCGTCGCGCCAAACGGCAACGTCAGCAGTTCGGGAACGTGCCCAAATTGCAATCCTGTCACCACTGGGATCCGGATAACCGACCTGACTTGATCGAGCATCGTTTCGAACGTATAGCCGTTGTCGTACTCCGAGAGTTTCCCACCCGTGAATTCGCCCAGCACCAACGCCTGCTGGCGCGCGAGAATCCCCGACTGATGCAATTGATAAATCATGCGTTCAACGCGATAAGGATGCTCGTTCACGTCTTCGATAAACAGAATCCCACCCTCCACCGGCGGCATGTACCGCGTGCCGATCAGCGACGCAATAATCGCCAGATTACCCCCCCACAACATGCCGGTAACATCGACGGAGTGAACCTGGTGCACGTGGCTCGTCACCTTGAACGACGGGTGCGTGATCGCGTTCCAGAAATGCTCCAGCGTGAACGCGCTCGGTTCTTCCGCGCCAAAATCGGCAGCGAGCATGGGACCGCCGAAGGTCTTCACGCCGGCCAGCGCGTACAGCGCCAACTGGATCGCGGTGAAGTCGCTATGGCCGACGATTGCGATCGGCTGGTCTTGCAAGCGGCGCTGCAAGCCCTCGTAATCCAGGCCATGAAGAATGCGTGTAGCACCGTAACCGCCGCGCACCGCCAGCACGATGTCCGGCAGCGGACGCGCAGAATCCGCGAGCCGGTTCAGGTCTGCGGCGCGTTCACCGTCGGTACCGCCAAAACGTTCATAACGACGGTGCGTCGCCGACACATTCTCCAGCCGATGCCCCTGCGTGCGCAGGCGTTCAATCGCGCGCCCAACCACTTCAGAGTCGGGGTAACCCGAAGGTGCGACGAGATCGATGGTACGTGCCGGGTGTGTCATGAGCGAATGGAAAGTGGATCGATGGAATCAGTAGGATCGATGGAATCGGGTAGCACGGCGTTGCGGGCATCGCGCGCCTCACGCACCGCGCGCCGGCGTTCGGCAAAAAAGCTGCGCAACGCGTTAGCGCATTCGTCGCCAAGCACTCCACCGGTAACGCTTGTGTGGTGGTTCAGATTGCCGATGGCGAAGGCGTCGACAACGCTCCCGCACGCGCCCGTCTTCGGATCGTGCGCACCGAACACCACACGGGCGATCCTCGCGTGCATGATCGCACCGGCGCACATGATGCAGGGCTCGAGCGTGACGTAGAGTTCGCAACCCGGTAACCGGTAGTTTTCAAGTGCCAGGGACCCCGCGCGCAATGCGGCCATTTCGGCGTGCGCCGACGGATCATGAGCCCCGATCGGATGATTGAAGCCAGTTGCAATGACTTCCTCTCCACGAACCAAAACCGCGCCGACCGGCACTTCGCCCAGCGCGCGCGCTCGCTCCGCGGCGGCTTGCGCGAGCGCCATGAAACGGCGGTCGCGTTCTGCGGCAGCCGTCAAGGCGAGATCGGTTGTGGGTGTGAAAGTCACTTTTCGGTGGCCTCGTCTTGCACATTCCTGCCGCTCTCCGACATACGCTCGGACAAACGTTCGGCAATGCGCCGCCGATATTCAAGCGGTACGACGGTGCTACTGCCACGCAAGGATTCCAGCGCCATGTCGAGCGCCAGCATTTTCGCTTGCAGCTTGCGGCGAGTCACCGGATCTTCGCTGCCGCAGGCTTCGCTTTGCAGATCGCAAAGCGCGCGCAAATGTTCGACAGCAGGCGGCACGAAACCGGCATTTTTCATAATGCGGTTGGCAACGCGGACTTCTTCGGGGACCAGCGCGTCGTCGTCGAACTCGAGAGGCTCGCCCGTACCGGGCAGGTTGTCGAACTCGCCGCGCGCGGCGGCGGCTGAAATTCGCTGTTCAACCAGGGCATCTAGCAGTTTCATCGGCGTTTTAGGTGCCGGCGACCGGCATGTCGAACGTTTGACGAAGAACGTTATCGAGCAGCGAGATCAAGCCGGACTGTCACGTTTTGAGGGTTGCGCTTCGCGGCGTCATTCACACTCAATGGGCCGCCGGCTGCGTGGGAAGCCGGGTGAGCGATCCCGGCGCAACGCGCTTCGGGGATGCCTACTACCAAATTGGTATTCTATCAGGCGGCCGCGCACGGGCGGTTCGCGCCGGACAGAGAACATTACACAGCCGGACTAGGCCGGATCGACAGCCTTGCGTCGATAACCTTCTGTAGCGAGCAACAAGCTTCGTGTGTATTCATGCGCCACGTTCTGCTCGCGGACGGCTTCAATGGGAAGCTGCTCAACAATCTCGCCATCGCGCATCACCGCGACCCGTTGGCATAAAAATCCAACCACCGCCATGTTGTGACTGACGAGAATCATCGTGAGATGGCGTTCGCGATGCAAGCGCCGCAGCAGGTTCAGGATTTCCGCCTGCACGGACACGTCGAGCGCGGACGTCGGCTCGTCGAGGAGCAGCACGCGCGGCTCCACGATCAGCGCCCGGGCAATCGCCACACGCTGGCGCTGGCCGCCCGACAATTGATGTGCATACCGGAAGCGGAACGCGGGTCCAAGACCGACTTCGCGCAATGCATCGAGAATGCGCGCATCGTGGCGGTCCATACCGTTGATCGTGAGCGGCTCGCGCAGCGTCTGGTCTACGGTGAAACGCGGATATAGCGACCCGTACGGGTCCTGGAACACCATCTGCACTTCGCGCCTGAAGGCACGATCGATGTGTTTGCCAAGCGTATGACGGCCAATCCGCATCGACCCGTTGGCGATGGGTACGAGCCCGGTCAGTGCGCGCAAGACCGTGGATTTGCCGGAACCTGATTCCCCGACGAGCCCGAACACGTCTCCCTCATCGACATGAAACGTCGCCGAGCGAACTGCGTCGGCGAAACCGGTTTTCGTTTTGAAGCGGACCTGTACCCCGTTTGCTTCGATCATGGCGCGACCTCGGCGAACCATGCGGGATCGCGTTGCAGCACCGGAAGCTCGTCCGGCGGATTGCGTAACGGTGGACTTGCGGCCAGCAAACCGCGCGTGTACGGATGCTGCGCGTGGGCAAGATCGCATGCCGCGCACGTCTCGACCACTCGACCGCCAACCATCACCAGCACGCGGTCGCAAAACGACATCACCAGCGGCAAGTCGTGGCTGATGAAGATCAACCCCGTGTTGTGCCTGGCGATCATCTCGTCAAGCACCGACAACACTTGCATGGAGACGAGCACATCGAGCGCGCTGGTCGGTTCATCGGCGATCAGCAACTGGGGACCCGATGAAACCATCATGGCAATCATCACCCGCTGTCCCATGCCGCCCGATAACTCGTGCGGATAAGCGTCGGCGACTCGTTGCGGATCGCGAATATGCACGGCCTCCAGCGCGGCGACAATCCGTTCGCGCATGGCTTTCGCATTCAGCTTCGGCGACTGCCGCCCGAACGCCTCACGCATCTGCTGCGCGACCGTCATCACGGGGTTCAGCGAATACTTCGGGTCCTGCAAAATCATGCTCATCTGCGTGCCGCAAAGGCGTCGCCGCTCCTTCGGGCGCATGGCGAGCAGGTCATGGTTATCGAGGCGCATGGCGTCGGCTGACCAGTGTGCCGATGCAGGCAGCAGCCCGAGCAGTGCGCGTCCGGTCAACGATTTCCCCGACCCCGACTCGCCTACGATACCCAACCGCTCGCCCCTCGCAAGCGTCAGGGAAATGCCGCGCACTGCTTCGGTCAGCGTGCCGTCGTGGCCCTCGAATGCAATGCGCAGGTTGTCGATCTCACAAAGGGTATCGGCTTGCATGTCAGCCTCCTTGGCGGGGATCGAAGACATCGCGCAGACCATCGCCGAGCAGGTTGAATGCAAGACTCACGAGCAAAATGGCGATACCGGGAATGGTCGCGACCCACCACGCGTCAAGCAACACGCCGCGCCCGGACGCCACCATGAAACCCCACTCCGGACTCGGCGGCTGCGCACCGAGCCCGAGAAAACCGAGTCCCGCCACTGTGAGGATGATGCCGGCCATGTCGAGCGTCGCGCGCACAATCACCGACGACGAACACAGCGGTACGATATAACGCAGCAAGATCCGCATGGACGACGCCCCTTGCAAGCGCGCCACGTGGATGAAATCGGCCTGCACCAGCCGCAGTGTCTCAGCGCGTGCGAGCCGGGCGTACGGCGGCCACGCAGTGATCGAGATCGCGATCACCGCGTTGATCACGCCCGGTCCGAGCGCCGCCGCGAACGCAAGCGCCAGTACGATCTTCGGAAATGCGAGCGCGATATCGGTCAGCCGCATCAGGACGGTATCGACGAAACCGCCGCAGAAACCCGCCGTTGTACCGATCAGCAAACCCACCGGCACGACCAGCACCACGACCAGGATTGCGATGCTCAAGGTGAGGCGCGAGCCGATCACGAGCCGCGCCAGGATGTCGCGGCCGAGTTGGTCGGTACCAAACCAGTGCGACGGAGAACCGGGCGGCAACAGACGGTCGCCAAGCACTTGCCGCAAGGGATCATGCAGCGGCAATAACGGGCCGATCGCGGCGAACACAATCATCAGTATCAGGATCGCCAGCCCGAACACGCTCAGCGGATTGCTCACGAAACGCCGCCAGCGACGGTAGGCCAAGCCCAATGCAGCCTGCCTGCGCGACGCGGGGGTATCGGTGAGAAGCCACGCACGCCACTCTTTACGCTGTGGCTTCATTGTGTGAGTGGAATTGTCTGTGGATGGAAGCACGTCATGAGCCTTTGGCCGTCATCGGGCGCGCGGATCGAATACGCGATACAGCGCGTCGGTCAGCAGATTGAGCGTGATGAACGTGGCGCCAATCACGAGCGTGCTGCCCAGCACCGCGTTCATGTCGGCGTTGAGCAACGCGCCGGTGAGATAAGAGCCTATGCCGGGCCACGCGAATACGATTTCGGTCAGCACGGAGCCTTCCAGCAGATAGCTATAAGCAAGCGCAATCACCGTCAGAAGCGGTACTGCGATGTTGCCGAATGCATGGCGCCAGATCACGCGGCGTTCACTTAAGCCCATTGCCCGCGCGGTCACGATGTATTCCTGACTCAACTGTTCGAGCATGAACGATCGTGTCATGCGGCTCAGGTAAGCGATGGAATAGAAAGCGAGAATGGCCGCGGGCAACACAATGTGAGAGAGCGCGTTCTTGAACACGTCCCACTCGCCCGCCAGGATGGAATCGACCAGCAAGCTGCCCGTGCGGGTATCGACCAGACCGTCGTATAGCGGGTCTATGCGGCCCGGCCCGGATACCCAATGCAATTTGGCGTAGAACAGCAGCAAGCCCATCAGCGCTAGCCAGAACACCGGCAGCGAGCTGCCCGCGAGCCCGATGAAACGTGCGACGTGATCGATCCAGCGGTTATGCCGCACAGCGGCCGCCACGCCCAGCGGTACGCCGATCACGATGCCAATGAACGTAGAGAGCGTGGCGAGTTCCAGCGTCGCGGGGAAGACGCGCTTGATGTCGTCTATCACCGGGTTCGACGTCAGCAGCGACATGCCCAGGTCGCCATGCAGAACATCGCGTACATAGATCAGGAACTGGACGATCAAGGGCTTGTCGAGCCCAAGCGCCACGCGCGCCGTTGCATACGCCTGCGCCGACGCGCGCTCACCCAGCATCGCAAGCAACGGATCGATCGGAATCTTCCTTCCGATGAAAAACGTCACCCCGAGCAGCCCGATGAAAGTTACGGCGAGCATCAGCAGCCAGCGCCCTAACAGCCACGTCCGGCGCACGCCGGCGTGGCGGGTGAGCACCAGTTGAAGACGCTGGAACGCGGTGAGTTGTGCGGCCACGCTTATTGTTTCTTCACGTCACGGTACGACACGAGGTCGAAGATCGGCCCGACTTCCAGACCTGTCACGCCCGGTCGCGCCGCAACTTGCGAGACCTTCTGGAACATGATCACGAATGGCGAGTTCGCGAGAAATTCCTTCTGCATCGCTTCATAGCGTTGAGCGCGTTTTGCCGTTGACGATTCCTCCA
>NZ_JAQGMM010000544.1 GCF_028292365.1 Caballeronia sp. | reverse complement strand
ATGCGGGCCGGAGTTTTTAGCGAGTCGCCCATGAAAGACGCCCTGCTTGCCACTGTTATCGACGAAACCGCTGCCGTTCAGGCGTTCGAGTCGCTGCTGGTCCACGAAGAGAAAGCGCTGATTGCGGCTTCGCCGCTTGATACGCTGCCTTCGATCATCGAACAAAAAACTGCGTTGACCGAGCAGCTTGCCGCACTGGAACGCCAGCGCGACGAGCAACTTGACGCGCTTGGGCTGCCGAAGGGTTTTATCGGCATGGAACAAGCCGTTACCGGCGACGACGCGCTGGCCTCGCACTGGCAGGAATTGCTCGCCGCGGCAGGACGTGCGCGGCGCGGCAACAACAGCATTGGCGTGCTGATCCGCTCGCGCATGGAATACAACCGCAATGCGCTCGCCGCGCTGACCATGGCGCCGCCGAAGTCATCGTTCTACGGTCCCGATGGCCGCGTGCCGGGGATCTACGGGGTTTAAAACGGTTTTGCGTTCAAAGGCGGACCGCTTCAAAACACTTCGCTACGCGCTGTGTCCCACCTCGGGACCGGCGCGTTTTTCATTTTCGCCTGGCCGCCCGTGCCTGGCCGTCTGTCTTTCGCACCCGTTCCATCGCCCGAATTACCCCCGTTTCTCCGCCCTGATCAAGCGATGGCCGCGTGCTGCTTTTCGCAATAATCGCTCCACTGGATCAATGCGCCAGGCTTTCACGGAAGCCCGGCAGGACTGGAGCACAGCGAAGTGGCAGAAGAGAGCGACGTCGAAAAGACCGAATCAGCCACTCCCAAACGCCTGGAAAAGGCGCGGGAGGAAGGTCAGGTCGCGCGCTCGCGGGAACTTACGTCGTTCGCCCTGCTTGCCGCAGGATTCGTCGGCATCTGGGGATTCTCCGGTCCCGTCAGCCAGCATATGCAGGCCATCTTGCGCGGCGCGTTCACGTTCAATCACAACACCGTCCTCGATACCAATCAGATGCTGATCGGCGCGTCCGCCGCCGGCCGCGAAGGTTTCATGGCTTTATGGCCGGTGCTCGCGCTGACGGGCCTGGCCGCAGCCGGCTCGCCCCTGGCGCTCGGTGGCTGGCTGCTCAGCACCCAGGTCTTGTCGCCGAAATTCAGCCGCCTGAACCCCATCAGCGGGCTCGGCAAGATCTTCTCGATTCAAGGGCCGATTGCGCTCGGCATGTCGATCCTGAAGACCCTGGTGGTCGGCGGACTGGCCGGCTGGGCGATGTGGATCCGCAAGGACCAGGTGCTGGGCCTCGTCACGAAACCACTGAGCCTCGCACTCGCCGACGCCATGCACTTGCTCGTGGTGTGCTGCGGCACGGCGATAGCGGGGCTGTTCCTCGTCGCCGCAGTCGATGTCCCCTACCAGCTCTTTTCGCACGCCAAGAAGCTGCGCATGAGCAAGGAAGAAGTGAAGCGCGAGCATCGTGAAAGCGATGGCGATCCGGCCGTGAAGGCGCGCATTCGTGCGCAGCAACGTGCCGCTGCCCGCCGCCGGATGATGACCTCTGTCCCTACCGCCGACGTAATCGTCACCAACCCGACCCACTTCGCCGTTGCGCTGAAATATGCCGATGGCGAAATGCGCGCGCCGAGGGTCGTCGCGAAGGGCGTGAACCTCGTGGCCGCGCGTATCCGCGAACTGGCGCTCGAACATAACGTGCCGCTGCTTGAAGCACCGCCGCTTGCACGGGCGCTGTATCACAACGTCGAGATCGACCGCGAGATTCCGGGCGCGCTGTACGGCGCCGTCGCGCAGGTGCTGGCGTGGGTGTACCAGTTGCGCAAATTCAAGAAAGACGGCGGCAGCCGGCCGGACGAACCCGAGAATCTCGACGTTCCTCCCGAACTCGATAAAGGCAGCGTCCCCGAATCAGAAGCCGACCAGGAAGCCGCCGAAGCGCTGGCTCCGGACTCAGCCGGTGATGATGAAAATGACCCGATCAAAGGAAACAACGCATGAACGCGCGCGCCGGATTTTTCTCGAAGCGCCCCGACGCATTGGGATCGCAGAATTTGCGGGCCCTCGCAGGGCCGGTACTGATCTGCATGATCCTCGGCATGATGATCTTGCCGCTGCCGGCCTTTTTGCTCGACTTGCTGTTCACGTTCAACATCGCGCTGTCCGTGATGGTGCTGCTCGTCAGCATGTACACGCAGAAGCCGCTCGACTTCGCTGCGTTCCCCAGCGTGCTGCTGTTCTCCACGCTGCTGCGTTTGTCGCTGAACGTGGCGTCCACGCGGATCGTCTTGCTCGAAGGCCACACCGGTCCCGATGCCGCCGGCCAGGTGATCGAATCATTCGGCCACTTCCTGGTGGGAGGGAATTTCGCGGTCGGCATTGTGGTGTTCGTGATCCTGATGATCATCAACTTCATGGTGATTACCAAGGGCGCGGGGCGGATTGCCGAAGTGGGCGCACGCTTCACGCTCGACGCGATGCCGGGCAAGCAGATGGCTATCGATGCCGACTTGAACGCTGGCCTCATCAACGAAGACCAGGCGCGCAAGCGCCGCTTGCAGGTCGCGCAGGAAGCCGAGTTCTACGGCTCCATGGACGGTGCAAGCAAGTTCGTGCGCGGCGATGCGATTGCCGGCTTGATGATCATGATCATCAACATTGTGGGCGGCTTGATTGTCGGGATGCTCCAGCACGACATGGACTTCGCGCACGCGGCCACGAACTACACGCTGCTGACGATTGGCGATGGCCTTGTCGCGCAGATCCCCTCGCTGATCATTTCGACGGCAGCGGGCGTGATCGTGTCGCGCGTGGCGACTGAAGAAGATATCGGCACGCAGTTGACGGGGCAGCTTTTCAATAACCCGCGCGTGTTGATGATTACGGGCGTGATCATCGGGATCATGGGGTTGATTCCGGGCATGCCGCACTTCGCGTTCTTGCTGCTGGGCGGTGGTCTGATCTATGCCGCGCGTTCCATGAACCAGCGCATCCTGGCGAAGAAGAAAGCGTCACTGGTAACAGACGTCGTGCCTGCCGCCGCTGCACCGCTCGAAAACACGGAAGCGAGCTGGGACGATGTCGCGATGATCGATCCGCTCGGGCTGGAAGTGGGGTATCGGCTGATACCGCTGGTCGACCGGAATGCGGACGGCGAGTTGTTGAAACGGATCAAGGGTATCCGGAAGAAATTTGCGCAGGAAATTGGCTTCCTGCCGCCGGTGATCCATATCCGTGACAACCTGGAGTTGCGTCCGAATGGTTATCGGATTGCGTTGAAGGGCGTGGAAGTGGGCGTAGGGGAAGCGTTCCCTGGCCAGTGGCTTGCGATCAACCCGGGACAAGTCTCGGCGACGCTGCCGGGAAATCCGACGCAAGATCCGGCGTTTGGTTTGCCGGCCGTGTGGATTGATACAAGCTTGCGCGAACAGGCACAGGTCTACGGCTACACCGTAGTCGATGCCAGCACGGTCGTGGCGACTCACCTAAACCATCTGGTCGTGACGCACGCGGCCGAGTTGCTGGGCCGTCAGGAAGTGCAGGCGTTGCTCGAACGCGTTGGCAAGGACACGCCTTCGTTGACCGACGATCTGGTGCCGAAGACGCTGGCGCTGACCACCTTGCAGAAGGTGCTGCAGAACTTGCTGGACGAAGGCGTTCCTATCCGCGATATGCGCACGATCCTGGACGCACTGCAGGAACACGCGCCGAAGATATCGGATGCGTACGACCTGACCGCAGCGGTGCGTCTTGCGCTGGGCCGCGCGATCACGCAGCAGTGGTATCCGGGCAGTGGCGAGTTGCAGGTGATGGGACTGGACCCGGCGCTGGAACGCGTGTTGTCGCAGGCGCTGCAGACAGGCGCGAATCCCGGACTGGAGCCGGGCTTGGCGCAGACGTTGTTGAACTCAACACAAAACGCGATTCTGCGTCAGCAGAACATGGGATTGCCACCGGTACTTCTGGTGCAGCATTCGTTACGCGCCATGCTCGCTCGTTTCCTGCGGAGGAGCTTGCCGCAGTTGAAGGTGCTGTCGTATGCGGAAGTGCCGGATACGCGGAACATCAAGGTGATGAATTTGATTGGCGCGCAGGGTTAAAAACGTCCGCCACAGCGCGTGGCGGACAGATTTCAATTCGACGTTCTAGAACCGCGAGACTACGCTACGCAAGCGCGTGATCCGGCTGAAAATTGCGTAACACGCGCACGCGACAACAATCGAATCGAGCGACGGGATGCCCGTGACGGAGAACACGCCCTTCACCGTCATGAACCCGACCAGCGATCCAATGATCCACGCAACGAAGGTCAGCACCTTCACTTGAGGATCGGATGCGAGCACGCGCTCGTCATACCCGCCTCGCCGATAAAGCAGAAAGTCTGCAATATAAATCCCAGCCACCGGCGGCGTCGCGATCCCCAGAAAAAGCAGGAACGGGATGAACCACGCCATGATGTCCATGCTGCCGACAATCACCGCGAGCACGCCAAGCGCGACCGTAATCTGCCACTTGGGAAATCGCGTGAACAACGTGGAAACAACCAGCGTGCCTTGAAACATGTTCCCGGCATTCCCCGTGACGGTCGCAAAAATGAGCAGCAAAGCGGCCGGCAGCACAGCCCCGAACATGGCCATCGCGCCGAGCAGCGACCCTTTGCCCGAGATCCCGCTCGGCGTTGCACCCGCCCAATACAACAACGGATAAGCGATCAGGAACGTCAGCACCGCGCCAATCACCGCGTGCTTGCGGTCGTGAACGAAACTGCCGAAATCGGGCAGCGTAGCCACCAGCACGATAATCGTCCCGACAACAGTGGAAACGGCCACACCGGTATTCATATCGGTGAAGCCGGCTGGCACCGGGACCATTCCGTGAGCCGCAACATACACGCAATAACAGAGCATCAACGCGATAACCGGGACGGCAAACTGCGCCACCTTCCCGAGTAGTTCGAAACCAAACGCCGTAGCAATCACAAAGATCACGCAACCCATGGCAACCAGTACAGGCACCGGTATTTCGAGTCCCTGTTGCGCCAGCAGATCGGGAACTGAATGCCCGAACATATTGGCGGTCACGGCAAGCCAGCCGAACAAACTGACCGCGAGCAGGACGTTGATTGCGATCGCCCCTTTCTCGCCGAACGGATATTTAACGATGCCGTACGTCGGCAGCCGCGCCTTCTCGCCGACGCAAATGGTGATCGCAGAAAGGACGGTCAGGATGATGCCGCCCATAACCACCACTTTGATCAAAGCCAGACTCGATAACTGACTCCCCAGACTGGAGGAGGAGAGTAAAACCGGCGTAACGGCAATGCCGAGCAAAATCATGGCAATGCGATATCCGGGCGCCGTGTTGGGGCCTTCGTCAGTGTCGCGCATACAAATGTTCCCTGAAGTTTCGCGCTGTCACGCGGAATAGAAATGACCGGTATAAGCGCGCCAGCTTCCGTGCGCGGTGATGTCCTTCTGGTTCTCAACCAGCCAGGGTTCGGCCAGCACGCCCAACACCTGATTGCCGTCGTGAAGCGTCACCTTGCCGATCGCGAGACCCGCTGGTTCGCTCAGCAACAATGCGGCGAACGACGCGAGCGGCAATTCCCAGATCTCGAGCGCGACCGACGTTCCACCCGTTGCCACGCGGATCATTCCCGGATGGCGATCGCCAATGCTCCAGAGCCTGTAATGGGGATCGGTGTGGTCTTCACGCAGGAACACGCCGCCCGCCGCCGTCATGTTGCCGTTCAGTTCGAGCCCACGCATGAGCGTGCCATTGACGGCCAGCAACGTAGTCTTGTCCATTTTTTCTGCCTTCGTTCTTGAATTAAAATTGGTATTGCTAAATAAAATTCACACGACCAGAACCACTATTGCGTGATCCATGTCCCTGTCTTGCGATCGAGTGCGCGCTTGATCGATTCCGGGCTTGTAATCAAGCCTTTGCCGTGTCCCCCATGCGCCCGGCTATGAGTGACGAATCGCATGATGGCTTCCACTTTTGGCAGCATGCTGCCCGCGCCGAACTGATTCTGCGAGATCAGTTCCTGCGCTTCGGCCAGGCTCAGCGTGTCAAGCCAGCGCTGATCCGGCTTGCCGAAATTGATCGCCACCTGTTCCACGCCAGTAGGAATCAGCAAGAGATCGGCGCCCAGTTGCTCGGCGAGAAGCGCCGAAGCCAGGTCTTTATCGATGACCGCTTCCACGCCGAAAATCTGCTGATGCTCATCGACCAGAACCGGGATGCCGCCGCCACCGCACGCGATCACCACGCACCCTTGTGTGAGCAACGTCGCGATCACTTCGCGCTCCAGGATCTCCAACGGCTGAGGCGACGCCACCGTCCGGCGCCAGCCCCGGCCGGCGTCTTCCATCACCGTCCATCCGAGCGAGCTTTCACGTTGCCGCGCGGTGGCTTCATCGAAAAAAGCGCCTATCGGCTTGCCGGGTTTGAGGAACGCCGGATCGTCGCGGCTGACACGGGTCTGGGTCACAACCGTGACCACGTGCCGATGAATCCCCCGGCGCCGCAGCGCGTTGCTCAACGCCTTTTGAAACATATAGCCAATCGCGCCCTGCGTATCCCCGACCGCGTAGTCCAGCGGAACCGGACGGACTTCATCGGCGGCGAGTTCTGAGCGGCGCAGGATAAAACCGACTTGCGGTCCGTTGCCGTGCGTCAGCACCAGATCCCATCCGGCCTCGATCATGTCGGCAATGTGCCGCGCACTTTCGACGACCGCGTCGTATTGATCAGGAATGCTATCGTGTTGATCGTCGCGGATCAGCGCGTTGCCGCCGACTGCGACAATTGCCAAAGGCTTGCTCATGATGCGTGTCCCGTGTGGTTTAAACGTGTTCGGCGAGCGCGCGAATCGCTTCGATGAAACCCGGCATCGGCGCCGTGGTAATGCCCGCCCCGATCTGCCCGACGCCCGCTTCCTTGTGCGCAATCCCTGTATTGATGATCGGCAGGATGCCGCGATCGACCACCTTGCGAGCATCAATACCTGCGGCGGTCGGCGCGAAATTCAGCGCGGGAAGCGTGAACGCGGGATTGCCGCCCAGCGTGATGGCCTGCATGCGGCGGCTGTTGCTGGTGGCGTCCGCTGGCGTGCCGCCCACGAACTTGACAAT
>NZ_JAQGMM010000542.1 GCF_028292365.1 Caballeronia sp. | reverse complement strand
ATTGTCACCACCGCGGCGATGCCACTGTCGCGCCCTCGGCGGGCCGGTTGCAGTTCGGGATGGGCTGCGATTTGCGTGAGCAGGTCCGGCGACGCATTGACAAGCAGCCAGTCCGCGCCGTTCGCGCCGTTCGCGCTCACGATGATGGAGGACTGCGTGCGTCTTTTTGCGTTCACGGTCCCACGCCGCACGCCGTCGCAATTGCGGCAATTGCAATTCCATTGGGGGAAACCACCGCCTGCGGACGAGCCCAACACTTTCAATTTCATGTGAAACCTTCGCTCATTCCGGCAATGTGCCAGCCGGGAACTCGTGCCGTCGCCTCGAGAATGTCACCGCCCCAAGTCCGGCGCAAAAGAATGGTCGCGCTACTACTCGGCAGTTGGATAAATCCGAGAGGCATCTAGTCCGATATTCTTTGACCAGTTTGCCCGAGGCGGCGTATACATGCCCGCGGCCCCGAGCGCGCTCTATTTCAATCAGCGCGTTGCAATGTACATCGTGATTTCGAAACCAAAGCGCATGTCGGTGTAAGACGGCGTTGTCCAGGTCATAAAAAGTACTCCTTAGTGGTGGGAAGGGTGTTGCTCGGAAAGCAGAGCCATCCGAACCATTAGTCTACGCTCCGCGACGAGAATATCAATACCTGCATAAGCGCTTAAAACGGTTTCGGATAAAACGACGCGGTGAACCAATCGGTCTGCTTTCGATATAAAAACATCAGGCATGCAAACTCATTAATATCGTCGGCCACATGATGGCTTCAAGGTACTTGTCGCGGGGACATACCACGTTGTTATCCACGTCTCTATCGCCGAGAAACGCGCCGTGTGTCCCGATCTGGCCGCCCGTCGGCATTGTCTTCACGCCATCGGGCAGTGGGGGGTTGTCCGCGGCCCATGTTATGGCATAACCGTCATCGTAAGTTGCATGGTAGGTCTGCGAGCCGTGCGTGAAGGTCAAGATCTTTTTGTTCATGTTCAGTGCAATCTTGTCCCCGTTGGGGCAGGTTTGCGTTAAGACATGTGGATCGGCCGCCGCGTGGGCCAGCGGCGAGAAAGAAAGTACGGCGATGGACCAACAGCAGGCAAGGACGGCAGTCGCTTTCGCTTTCACTTTCATTGTCGGCTCCTATTCGGGTCGGCCTGAAGGCGTTGGTGTAATCGATAGACGGCAACAGCAGGCGGGTTGGTTCATCGCGTCGACGGGTCTCGGCATGATGCCGAATACATCGCGCAACAGGAGGCGGAGGCGCCTGAGTGCCCCCGGCTCCCGCCTAGCCGCCTGTCTTTGTCACACGCCAAACGGCATCGCCGACATCGTCGGCAATGATGAGCGCGCCGCCCTGATCCTGGGTCAGCCCGACCGGCGCGCCATACAGCTCCTTTTCGTCGCCGGACGCGAAGCCGGTGACGACAGGCTTTGGCGTACCAACGGGTTTGCCGTTCTCGAACGCGACATACGCCACCGCGTAACCGCTCAGCGGTGAACGATCCCAACTGCCGTGCTCGGCGATGAAGGCCCCGCCTCGATACTGCGCCGGCAGGTTGCTGCCGGTATAGAACCACAGTCCAAGCGGCGCGACGTGGGAGCCGATTGCATAATCCGGGCTGATCGCCTTCGCGACCAGGTCGGGGCGCTGCGGCTTGACACGCGTATCAACATGCTGGCCATAGTAGCTGTACGGCCAGCCATAGAAGCCGCCGTCCCGCACCGAGGTCAGATAGTCGGGGACGAGGTCCGCGCCGATTTCGTCGCGTTCGTTCGCGATCGCCCAGAGCTGTCCCGTTTTCGGTTCCCATTGCAGCCCGGTCGGGTTGCGTATCCCGGCCGCATAGATGCGGCTGGCGCCCGTCGCGATCTCGACTTCCAGTACGTTTGCGCGCCGGTATTCGACGTCGAGACCGTTTTCGGTGATATTGCTGTTCGAGCCGACGCCGACATACAGCTTCTTGCCATCGGGGCTGGCTAGCAGCGCCTTGGTCCAATGATGGTTGACCTTGTCCGGGAGGTCGGCGAGTTCGACCCCGGGTGTGGAGATGCTTGTCTCGCCGGACTTATACGGATACTTCAGGACCGCATCCGTGTCGGCGACATATAGCGTGTCGCCAACCAGCTGCATGCCGAATGGCGAATGCAGGTGATCGATGAACACATATTTGTCCCATTCCCCGCTACCGCCAGCGCGCTTTCGCAGCAGCGTAATGCGATTGGCGCCTTTCGCACTCTTTCCCGAGCGGGCCGTTACGATGTCGGCGATCAACTGCTTCGGCGAGGTAACAGGTTCCGCATCCGGGCTGTTCGACTCAGCCACCAGGATGTCGCCATTCGGAAGCGCATAGACCTGGCGCGGATGTTCGAGCCCGGATGCGATCTTCTCGATCTTCAGGCCGTCCGCCACCTTCGGCGTTTCGCCGTTCTGCCAACCGGCGTACTTTGGTACCTGCATCGGAGGCGTTAAGAAACTCCGTGCGCTCGGCAACGGTGGATTGGCTCCGGCCTGATGCTCTGCGTCATACTGGGCTCGCTCGTTGCATCCGCTGATCAATGTCGCAATAGCGACCAGAATGACGCTACTCAAGATGGATTTATTCACGAGCCGTCTCCTTGAAACCGAACTTGTCGAACGCGAGCGCGATTTGCCCGACGCTCAGCAACGCCACCGTGATCACCGAGAGAATCACGTTCAGTGGAACGATTGCGTACGCATCGCGGCTATGAATGAATGCGTTGCCGATCGCCGCGACGATGCCGAGCAGGTTCAACCAGAAATCGAGTTTCTCGATACTAGTTACCGTATGGCGCGAAGGAAGCCATACGTGGCCCAGATTGATCAAGCGCGGAATAATGGCAAAAAACAATCCCACCGTGACGAGCCACGCGGCCCCTTTCGCCCACAAAACATCGGCTGTATTCGCGTAGATGATGTCGAAGATCAATGTGCCGACGAAGAAACCGTAAGGAATCGGATTGAACAGATCGAAGACCGCCGTGGCCAATCTTGACTGATATCTCGGGCTGGTTGGAGTCATGAATAAGTCCTTTTTTGAGCTGGGCATGGCGCCGATGACCGCGGCGAAACGTTCTGATAATCCAGCGCGAAGTTTATCGGGCTGGCAATCGTGACGACACGCGAATTGCGTAAAGAGTCTTTTCCGATGTGCGCAATGACGAATCATTACAAGCCGGGAGCGTTAAAAGGATAAGGGTATCTTGCATTGAGACTATGCACATGATCAAGAAAGGGCAAATGAAATGCTTGGGTAAAATCCCGCTGTCCGCTGCCCAGCAGTTCTACCCGCCCGTTTCATAAGGTATTCTTTGGATATCTCATTTACTCGTCCCTCCCGTCTTACTGCGACACAACCAAATGAGCTGCCCACCTCGCCTGGAGGTATTCCAGCTCGGAAGTGACGCGTCTGGTTAGCGTTTTGGACAAGGGATGCACGACACGCCGCGGCGTTTGCGCAGCCCCTTGACACGCACACGACCATAGCCGCGGGCTGTTCACCGTCACTTTGCCGTAGACGGTACGCAGCACCGTCGAGCGACTGTCTTTGTGGATCAAGGCCGCACCGCAGCTCTGACAATGGGTCTGCCCTGAGAGCCACCACTCCACTTGTTTCGAGATTAATTCGGTCTGCACCTTTGCCAGCAGCGACCGCCCTTCCGCGAGAGTCAGGCCCAGTTCGGCAAGACAGGAGTCAGGGCGATCGACCACGGCCAGAACGCCCTCACCGTGCTCGACCATATCATTGTCTCCGTCGGCCAACCTTCCTTCGATGATCAACCGCATGGCTCCCCCTCCGTTGCGATACTGATCAGCGTACTCCACACGAAACCGGTGCCGTGCACCGAAGCTCGAGCGGCACTCCCCGGGGCCTCCCCAGCTTTTGCACGCTCTCGTGGCCGCCTGGCGTTACTTGGAGAAAGCCATCGATCAGAATGGCATCCCGGAGACGGTGACGATTGACAAGAGCGGAGTGAATTTCGCGGGATTGAACGCAGTCATTGCCGAACGCGAACCCTTATCAAAGATTCGACAGGCAAAGTATTTGCACAACATAGGCGAGTAGCATCGGTCGGGCGATCATGCGCATTCACCGACCGATGCTGGGATTCAAGGATTTCCACTGCGCTCGAACCTTTTTACGTGGCATCGAACTCATGCGCATGATAGTGAAAGGCGACATGAAGGACGATGCTGTACTGGAGCGCTCGGTCGCTGAACAATGATACGGTCTCGCCATGTAAGCGATCCTCTCAATTTACCCCGATCTCGTCCGCATGTCCTTATCGCGAGAAAACCTTCGTTCTTATGGCATTGCTCAACAGCAGCCTTGTCAGCCTGCCGAAAGCATGGCGGCCGGCGGCCGATGAAACGAATGGTTCCGTGGTTCTGTGACTAAATAAAGCTTCATTCGAGTGTCGATATTCGGTTATCCGGCGCCTCCGATCATAGGCCCCTGCTTACACGCCTCGTCGGTCCCCGCAGGACCACAGACGCCGACGCAATGCCTCATCCGACACAGACACTCTTACATGAACGCCATTGTCCTGGTTGCACTGCGCCGCCCCCTCACCTTCGTGGTGATGAGCATCCTCCTCATCCTGTTCGGCACGATGGCCGTAATGAAGACGCCGACGGACATCTTTCCTGCCATCCGCATCCCGGTGATCGCGGTCGTGTGGAACTACAACGGACTGTCCCCGCAGGACATGTCCGGCCGCGTGGTCTACTACTACGAGCGCGCCTTGAC
>NZ_JAQGMM010000539.1 GCF_028292365.1 Caballeronia sp. | reverse complement strand
CAAAAGCCTTCACAACGGCTACGTGAACAGCTTGCACGTATTGGCCGCGAAGGTGAAGTGACAATGCTGCGTGCAACGAATGGCAGCAATGCACATCGCGGGGCGATCTGGATTGTTGGCTTGTTATGCGCGGCTGCTGCAATGACCTCTTTGGCTGAGCCCTTGGAACTCTGTACACAAGCCGCCGCCGTCGCCCGCTTTGAAGACCGTTTCGCACCGGCGCCCTCTTCGTTGAGTAACGGTGCGCGTGTCGTCCAGCGCTTCGGCGTGGCGGGCGCACGCGGTCAGGCGGCGGAAGGTTTCCCTCACGTGCTCGAGGCCGGCTTGCCCGCATTGCATCGTTCGCGTGCAAGCGGCGCAACTGTAGATGAAGCAAGGCTCGATGCATTGCTCGCCATCATCGCGACGCTCGACGATACCTGCCTGCTGCATCGCGGCGGCCGGGTAGCACTCGAAGCCGCACAAACAGGCGCCCGCGACGCGCTGCAAGCGGGCGGCGCAGCACGGCCGCAAGGCCGCGCAGCGCTCGCCCGTCTCGATCAACGTCTGACTGAATTGAACGCATCCCCTGGAGGCGCAGCGGACTTGCTGGCTGCCACCCTCTTCCTCGATACCCTGCCGCACGCCGGCTGACGCGGAGAACACGTCATGGAAAACTTGCGCTACGAATATCCCGCCACCCGCCCCGTGCCGCAACGCGCGCACGTTGGCGTGGTCGGCTCGGGCGACCTGGAAATCCTGCTGTCGCCATCGGAGAGTCAACATGCGGAAGTCGTAATCCGCACGAGCGTGGACGGTTACGAACACGTATGGAAAAGCGTGCTCGATCGCTTCTTCTCGCGCTACGACGGCGCCGCGCGTCTCGAACTCAATGACTTCGGCGCAACGCCCGGCGTGGTCATGCTGCGGCTCGCGGAAGCAGTGGAAGCGAGTGAAGGAGACGTGTCATGAACGCTCACGAGAACTTCATCGCGCAGCATAGTTTTATCGAACTCACCGCACGTGAACGTGCGCGGGCATTGCTCGATGCCGGCACCTTCCGCGAGTTGATCGGACCGTTCGACCGGCTCGAATCGCCGTGGCTCGCCATGCAGAATGTGGTCTGTCAGGCCGACGACGGCGCGGTCATTGCACGCGGGTCGCTTGGCGGTGAAGCGGCGGTCATCGCGGCGATCGAGCCTGCGTTTCAAGGCGGCAGCATCGGCGAAGTGTCGGGTGCGAAGATCGCGGCAGCGCTTGAAATGGCCGTGCGTGAGTTCGAAGCAGGCCGCAAGATCCTGCCAGTGATCCTGTTCGAAACCGGTGGCGTCCGGCTGCAGGAAGCGAATCTCGGTCTCGCGGTAATTGCAGAGATTCAGGCGGGAATTGTCGCATTGCGCCGATATGTGCCGGTGGTCGGCGTGATCGGTGGCATGGTCGGCTGCTTCGGCGGCATGTCGCTCGCAGCAGCGTTGTGCACGCGCTTGATCATGACGCGGCAGGCACGGCTCGGGATGAACGGGCCTGAAGTCATCGAACAGGAAGCGGGCGTGGAAGAACTCGATTCACGTGACCGGCGTCTCATCTGGTCGATGATCGGCGGCGAGCAACGCGCAGCCGTAGGCCTGGTCGATGCGCTCGTGGAAGACGATACCAACGAGGTTCGCGACGCCGTGCTCAGCGCGTTTAAAAGCGGTGTACCCGCGAGCCATCGAACCGAACAAGTCGATGCACAACTTGAACGGCTTGCGCGCGTGGATCCATCGGCAATCGATCCCGCTGCGCTGCGGACGCTTTGGCAAGGAGAAGTTTGATGAACGCATCACGTGGACAAATCTGGTTCGACGCATTGACGTCGAATGAAGGGGCGGCTTCGGGCAACGAAGGCCCGATCCGCAGTGCCGATGCGCCGCTTGGCAACACCCGCGCGCGTTTCATCAGCATCGTTCCCGATCCGCAAAACCGCTTTCCGCGTGCGACCGATAACGTGGTCGGCCTCGAACAAGGCTGGTTGCTTGCACGCGCCGTGCGTGACGCGATGGATGCGGATCGCGATGCTTCGGTCAAGCGTCCGATCGTGGCTATTGTCGATGTGAAGAGCCAGGCATACGGCCGTCGCGAGGAACTGCTTGGCGTTCATCTCGCGTGCGCCGCCGGCGTCGACGCCTATGCAAGCGCGCGGCTCGCCGGACATCCCGTGATCGCGTTGATTGTCGGCCCGGCGATGTCCGGCGCTTTTCTCGCGCATGGTTATCAGGCGAACCGGATCATCGCGCTCGACGCGGACGGTATCAGCGTGCACGCGATGGGCAAGGAAGCCGCCGCGCGGGTCACGCGTCGCAGCGTTGAAGGACTCGATGAACTCGGCGACCGCGTATTGCCCATGTCGTACAAGATGAGTGCTTACGCGAAGCTCGGGCTGCTGCATGAGCTGATCGCCGGCATCAATGCGGATGCGCCCGGGAATGAAGATATCGACCGCGTGCGTGATTCGCTGATCGCTGCTATCGACGATGCACGGAAAGGCCCACGCGATCTCTCATCGCGCTTGCAATCAGACGATGCCAAGCAGATTCGCGCGGCGTCGATAGAAGTCCGCAAGCGCATGGCGGAGCAATGGGACGCGTCGTGAATCCGCACGACCTGTTGCGGCTCGCGCCGGGAACGCCGGATTTTCCCGATGCCCCGGCGTGGGTTGCTGCATCACTAAAACGTGCACCGTTCGTCGTGGTTCGACGCGCGGTGTCGGTGGACGGTTCGATCGCGGTTGGTATTCGAGGCGCAGTGCGCAGCGAGCGTTTCGGCTCGTGGCTTGATCCGCGTTACGTTGAGCGAGTCCTGGAACCCGAAACGCTTCTTGCGAACTCGAAGCCCTCAATAACGCGCGCAGAGTTGCCCGCGTTTGCATTGCTGGAAGCAATCGCGCCACTCTGCGATTCGAGCGGCTACGTTTGGGGGCCGACTGGCAGCGCTGCCTTCGAACTCGCCAGCGGCAGTCCGACGGTCACGCAAACAAGCGATCTCGACTTGGTGATGCGCGCGCCGGAGCCTCTCGATCGCGCCGCCGCCAAGACCCTGTTCGATGCCCTCTCCCAAGCCGCGCACGACCACGGCATGCGCATCGATATGCAAATCCAGACGCAGGACGGCGCATTCTCGCTGGCCGAATACGTGCATCCCGGCGCACGTGTAATGCTGCGTTGCGCCGATGGCCCGAGACTCGTCGCCGATCCATGGCAGACAAGTCAAGCAGCATGATCGCCTTCCTCTTCCCCGGCCAGGGTTCGCAATTCGCGGGCTTTTTGCACACGCTTGGTGGCGCAACGCCGCACGTGCATTTTGCTGAAACGATCGAAGAAGCGTCGGATGTTCTGCATATCGACGTACTCTCGCTCGATCGCACCGATGCTTTGGCGTCAACCGTTGCGGTGCAGATCAGCTTGCTTGTTGCCGGAGTCGCGACCGTGCGAGCGTTGCAGGACGAAGGCATCGAACCGGATGCGGTAGCGGGTTTGTCGGTGGGAGCGTATGGCGCTGCGGTTGCATGCAATGCGGTGTCTTTTAGCGACGCGTTGCAGCTCCTTCAGCTTCGCGCGCAATTAATGGAGAATGCTTTTCCGCACGGCTACGGGATGCTGGCGGTGTCGGGCTTAAGTGAGCGTGAACTGAGCGCTGTAATCGCGAAAGCCCCTGCGCAGGCCGCCTACATTGCAAATTTGAATGCGCCGCGACAGATCGTGGTGGCAGGCGCAAACAAGGATCTCGACCAGGTGCGCGAGCGCGCGCTTGAAGCAGGCGCACGCAAAGCCGAGCGGTTGGCGGTTAGCGTGCCGTCCCACTGCGTTCTACTCGACGATGCCGCTCGCGAACTCACCGAAGCCGCGAGCAAGATCACCTTCCATACGCCGACAATTCCGTACATCAGCAATCGCGGCGCACGGCCTTTGCGCCAGGCCGACGCTATCCGTACCGACCTCGCGACGAACCTGCGATATCCCGTTCGCTGGCACGACTCCACTATCGTGCTGGGTGAACTCGGCACACAGGTGTTCGTTGAGATGCCACCGGGGCGTACGCTGACGCAACTTGCGGAAGACGCGCTTCCGAATGTCGCCAAAGTCGCGATAGAGCAGAGATCCATTCCCTCGGCCGCCGCGTTGATCCGGGCACGTGCCGCCGGGTAGTCCCCGCTTTGCGCTTCAGCGCACCGCACGTTTCACCAACCCCGCCATTGCAAAGCGTTTTCCCCGATCACTTTTCGCGGGTTCGCTTGTTATAATCATTTCATCTAGCGAACAAAATCTAACAACCACATCCACAACGCGCAGCTTGCGTCCACTGTCCTCAGCGAATGACCAAAAGCGATCGTTTGCGTGTTCTTGCCGATGCTTTGCGTGAGCAAAGTGTGATGCGTCTTCGCGATGCGGCGACCTTGCTCGATGTATCGGAGATGACGGTTCGCCGCGACATAGCGGCGAGTCCGGGGACGTTCACTTACCTTGGTGGTTATATCGTTCGCGCCTCGGATGTCCCGAACGGCGCGGGTTATACGATCGACGAAGAGAAGGATCATTTTGCGCAGGCCAAGGCGGAGGCGTCGGCGGTGGCTGCGCGGTTGCTTGCTGACAACGAGACCATTTTCATCGATTGCGGAACGACGCTGACCACCTTGGCGCGCCTTATTCCGGGCGACATGCATTTAACGGTGCTGTGTTATTCGCTGAATGTGGCCGAGATTTTGCGGCGCAAAACCAATGTACGAATGATTTTATTGGGCGGCGTTTACGCACCCTCGTCGGATTCGTTTTCGAGCAATGAAAGCATTGAGACGTTGCGCCGAATGGGGATTAACAAGGCGTTTATTTCAGCCGGCGGGGTGGATGAGGCGCGTGGTGTGACGTGCTGGAATTTTCACGAAGTGGCAATCAAACAGGCTGCAATGGAGAGTGCGGTCGAGAGGCATCTGGTAGTCGATGCCAGCAAGTTGGGGAAGGTCAAGGCGGTGCGATTTTCCCAACTGGATCAGTTTGATTCGCTGATCACAGAGAAGGGGATGGAAGTCAGGAAGTGAGTAAAACCGTGAATATCTTGAGCATCCGCAGCCATCACGCGGCGGTCACTTACGACTTGACCACCGGCATGCTGCGCGGCGAATTTCTCGATTTGAACGGGGGCGCAGACTTTTACGCCGGCGACATTCCAACGCTCAAGGCCGAAGGTGCCAAGTCATTGGCCGCATTCCTCGATGTCTGTAAAGAGAACAGTATCAACCCTTAGTTTCACGGTCCCGCGGTTTGCCGGGCAGTTCGATCACCGACTGCCCGTAACCAAAATCAACCCGCCCTTCTCCCCAACGCGAACAACGTTCCCGCCACCAGAATAAACGCTCCAATAATCACCTTCTGCCAGGTACTCGGCACGCCGATCAGAATCAGGACGCTATTGATCAGCGTAACCAGCACCACGCCCAACAACGTCCCCACCACCGTCCCCGTCCCACCGGTAATCCGCGCCCCGCCAAGGATCACCGCCGCGATCACATCCAGCTCAGTCCCAACCAGATCGAACGGATTCGCCAGCCGATTCGTCGATACGTGCAGAATCCCGGCGATCCCCGCCAGCATCCCGGTGTAGCCAAACACAAACAGGTGAATGGCCCGCAGGTTATAACCAAGACGCTCGGCGATCGGCAAACTGCCACCCATCGCATACACACCGCGTCCCATCATGGTCCGGTTGAGCAACCACCATGTCACGCCCGCGGCAAGAAAGAGCGCGATCACCGAGACCGGCAGCACCGCCCGAAGCCCATCGTTCGTGTGATAGAAAAACAGCGGCAACTGCCCGAAGCTATCCATGCTATGCGGGATATTCATGAAGAACTGCGTACCCACAAACGTCAGCAGCAGCCCGCGATACAAATACTGCGTGCCAATAGTCACAATCAACGAAGGCGCTTTCAGCCGATGCACCAGCACGCCATTGATCAACCCAAGCAATACACCGCCCACCGCGCCGCAAACCAGAATCACAAAAAACGGCGCATCGGGCCACCAGGCAAACACGGCCTTCGTGATTGAATACATCGTGAATGCGGCAATGGCTGTAAAGGACACATCAATGCCACCCGATGCCAGCACAACCAGCGTCCCCATTGCAAACAACGACACCGTCGTCCCCGAATGCAGCAAATCGAAGAGCGTCGCGAACTGGAAGAAGCGCGGATTCAACGTGCCAACCACCAGACACGTCACGAGAATCAGCCCAAGCGTGAACCATTCAGGATTACGCACCAACCGCGCAGTAAAACTGAGTTGCCGCAATGGCGGCGCAACCTCGGCCAACACGGGACCTGGCGCCGAAGCGCCTTGCGATGTCTGAGCAACGCGATGAAGTGACTCGCTCATGCTGCCTCTGAAAGTAAAGCGTGATAAAGATCGGCTTCAGTCAATTGCCCCGCACGATATTCGTTCGAGACGCGCCCCTTCTTCATCATCAGAATTCGGTCGCAGTTCTGCAGCAGCTCAGGCAGGTCATCGCTGATCAAAATAATGCCGATACCCTGCTCCGCCAGCCGCTGCATGATGCGGTAAATAATGTCCTTCGATCCCACGTCCACGCCCACCGTCGGGCCGTGCAGGATCAACACGCGAGGATCGATAGCCAGCCACCGGCCGATCAACACGCGTTGCTGGTTGCCGCCGGAAAGCGACTGAACCGGTTTATCGACGTCAGGCGTCGCGATCTGCAACTCCTTGACGGTGCGCTCAGCAAGCTCGCGTGCGCGCTTCCGGTCAACCTGTCCAAAGCGGTCGCGCAAACTTGAGATCATCGCGGTGATGACGTTGTCGCGAATGGATTTATCGAGGAAAAGCCCTTCGTTCAAGCGGTCTTCCGGCACATAGCCTATCCGTTGCCACTTCGCATCGGACGGCGTTTTAAGCCTCACGACAGAACCGTCCAACGTGACCGTGCCGCTATCCGCGGGCGCGACACCGGCCAATGCCCGCGCCAGTTCGTTACGCCCCGAGTCAAGCAAACCCGTCACGCCAAGAATCTCTCCGCGATGCAGCGAGAACGTGACATCGGCGAACTGGCGTGAGCGCGACAACGCTTTCACATCCAGCACGATGTCGTGGCCATCCATGACTTCAGCCTGCCGATATCGCTCGTTCGACAACTGCTTGCCCGTCATCAACTCACCAATCTGCGCCTTCGTATAATTCTCGATCGGTCCCTGCGCCATCTTCTGGCCGTCGCGCAGCACGATCACTTCACCGCCGATCGCGTAACACTCATCCAGTTTGTGACTCACGAACAGCACGGCGACGCCATCGGCACGCAGCTTCGCCAGCACCGCGATCAGGTTGTCGACTTCCTTTTGCGTCAGCGATGTAGTCGGCTCATCCATGATGACGAACTTCGCCTCGCTCGCAATCGCACGCGCAATAGCCACAAGCTGCCGCGTCGCCAGTGGCAACTGCTCGACCAGCGTGGCCTGAAAATCCGCATCGCCGGGCAAACCCACCGCTTCCAAAGCACGCGCCGCCGTTTTCGCCAGCGCGCGGCGATCGAAGGTCCGCGCAAGCCGCCCCGCGTGCGCGGCCAGTTCCGCGGTCAATGCCACGTTCTCCGCCACGCTCATGTTGGGTAGCAGCGAAAGGTCCTGATACACGGTCTCGATACCCGCCGACAATGCCGCAAGCGGCGCAAGGCGCGCATGCCTGACGCCCTCAATCACAAGCTCGCCCTGGTCGGGCGGCTGAGCGCCGGAGATGATCTTGATCAGCGTGCTCTTGCCGCAGCCGTTCTCGCCAAGCAGGTGATAGATCTGCCCGCGCTGAAACGAAAGACTCACGCCACGCAGCGCATACACGCCGGTAAAGCGCTTGTGGATATCGACGACTTCGAGAAGCGGCGCTGTACTCATCATTGAACCTTCTACCCTTTCAACTTCCTGAAGACAGCGCGCACGGCAACCGTGCGCGCTTTACTGCATCAGCTAAAGATGTCAGAACGGATACTGCTTGTAATTGGTCTTGTCGACGTCCACCCAACCGGTGCCGCGCACGATGATGCCCTTGCCCGGACCCTTGGTGACCGTGACCTTGTTATAGCCAACCAGACCCAGGTCCGCACCGTTCTCCACCGTCTTGCCATCGATCAGCATCTTCGCAATCTTGTTCATCGCGATACCAGCGAGCTTCGGATCCCAGAACGCAATGCCGTTGATCGCGCCGCTCTCCAGGAATTTGCCGGCTTCCGTCGGTAGACCCGTGCCGTACACGCAGATCTTGCCAATCTTGCCGGCCTCTTCCACCGCACGTCCAATGCCGATCACGTCCAGCGACGACGACCCTTGAAAGCCCGTCAGGTCCGGGTGCTTGCGCAGCACTTCCTTCGCAACCTGGTAAGCACGTTCGCCGTCGTTATTGGTTTCGAGTTTCGGTTCGACCAGATCCATCTTCGGATACTTCTGCTTCGCATTGCCGATACCACCATCCGCCCACTGAACCTGCGAACGACTACCGAGCGAACCCACCAGCACCGCCCATTTGCCCTGGTCGCCCATGCACTTCGCCAGACGTTCATTCAGGCCCGCGCCGTAAGCGGTGTTGTCGAAGGCTTCGATGTCGACCATCGTGTTCTTCTCGTTGTCCGCTTCATGCGTGACGACCTTGATGCCACGGTCCATCGCTTTCTTGAGCGCGGGTTCGAGGGTCGGCGGATCGTAGGGAACAACCGCGATCGCCGTGACTTTCTTCGCGATCAAGTCTTCGATGATCTTCAGTTGTTGTGCAGCGTCCGCGCGTCCGGGTCCGGTCTGATACGCGTTCACGCCGGGGTTGGCCTTGGCGAATTCCTTCACGCCGTCGTCCATCCGGTTGAACCAGTTGATCCCCGTGACCTTGACCACCGTGACGATGGTTTGATCGGTCGCAGCCTGCGCGACAGCAATAGCTCCGGCCGCAAGCGTGACTGCGGTAAGCGCGATGGCGATTCGATTCCGTTTCATGCGTTGTCTCCGTTATGGTTGGTATGTGCTGAACATGAGATGAAGTTTTTGAAGCCGGTGAAACTTGTTTCTGCGCGTGTTTCTGCGATCACGCCGCCGGTGGGGCTGGTGTTTTTGGCACCTTCGTGACGGGTGCTGCGCCGCCCAGCCCAAAGATCGCGCGCACGCGTTCTCCACCCGCCAATGCAAGCGATGCAAGCAGCAGGAAGCCCCACGCGCAGTCGCCGAAGAACTGCGAGACGCCAAGCAGATTGAACAGGCTCGACAGGAACTGGAGCACGGTCGCGGCCAGGAAAACACAGACGATCCGCCCGTAACCACCCGACGGATTCACGCCGCCCATCACCGCGATCAGGATGGCGATCAGCAAGTACGAGTTGCCGTAGTCCCATTTCGCGCTCGACGTATGCGTCGCGCTGATAAGGCCGGCCAGCGACGCGAGCACGCCGCACATGCCGTACGTGAGGATCAACATGCGGTCACGCGGAATGCCGGCATAGAACGCGGCTTTCGGATTCGTGCCCATCAAATAAAGCCGCAAACCAAAGGGCGTGCGCTTCAACACCCAGCCGAGCAGCAACACGGTGACCACGAAAATCCACAGCGAGATAGGCACTTGCAGGAAGGTGCCGTTGCCGATGTCGGAGAGGGCATCGACGTATTCCACCCGCACCGACGCACCGTTGCTCAACACCACAGCAATGCCGGTGAACAACAGCGACGTACCGAGCGTGCAGAGGATCGGCGTGAGCTTTAAACGCGCGATGATCACGCCGTTCATCAAGCCGCCGATGGCGCCCAGCATCACGGTAGTCACGCAGAACACGGCGGTGTAGAGCGACGGGGAGTTATCGGCGGAAACGAGCATGGGCAGCAGTTGAGCGGCCACCATGCCGGAGAGGTTGGCCAGCGCGACACCCGACAAGTCGATGCCGCCATTGCCCGAGACCATCGAGAGCATGATGCCAAGTGCAAGCAAGCCTAGTTCGGGTAACTGACTACCCATGGACTGGAGGTTGTCGATATCCACGAACTGGCCATGCGACAACGCGGTCGCGACAATCACGACCAGCAGGTTCACGCCGACCAAGAAATTCAGTTGCCGGTCGGCGAGCCATTTCGATGTTTTCATCGAGGCACTCCTCCGTTCAGGATTGGTGAGCCGACGCGCTGCCGGACTTCACAGGAGCGGCCAGCACCGCTTCAATTTCAGCGAGCGTGGGCATTGACGGCGCGGTGCCGGGACGCGTCACCGACAAGCTCGCCAGCGCACAACCGAAGCGCACCGCGTCAAGCGGGCTTTCGCCGCGCGCAAGCGCTGCGGCGAAGCCGCCGGTGAAGCCATCGCCCGCGCCTGCGGTCTCGACCACACGGCCGCAATTGAAGGCCGGCACCAGCACCGATTGTTCCGGCGTATGCAGCAACGCGCCCGCTTCGCCCAGCGTCACGATCACTGCGCGCACGCCCTTTCCTAGCAGGACATCGGCGGCACGGCGGGCATCGTCAACGGAAGCAACCTGGATACCGGTCAGCGCCGTTGCTTCGGTTTCGTTCGGGGTGATGTAGTCGCAGAGCGGGAAGATGTCGTCGCCGAGCGGTAACGCGGGCGCCGGATTGAACACGGTCGTCACACCGTGACGGCGTGCAAGTTCAAGTCCACGTCGCGCAGCAGGAACGGGTTGTTCAAGCTGCGTAACGAACACGGCGGCAGTCGCAATATCGGCTTCTATCGCTTCAACGTCTTCGGGGCATAAACGTCCGGCCGCACCCGCTGCAACGATGATCGCGTTACCGCCTGTAGCATCATCGACAAAGATATGCGCCGCGCCAGTTGCCACGCCATCGGTAGTTATCGCCCGTGCCGTGATGCCCTCGGCGGCCCACGTCGAGCGTGCAATGTCGCCAAACGCATCCGCACCAAGGCGCGTGCAGAAGATCACATCTGCGCCGGCGCGTGCGGCGGCCACAGCCTGGTTCGAGCCCTTACCGCCCGGTCCCATTGCGAAAGCCGATCCGGCGATGGTCTCGCCAAGCAGCGGCATGCGCTCGGCGCGGAACGTGAGATCCGTCACGTAGATGCCGAGGATGACGACGCTGCGGCTCATCGCGTGCTCTCCGGATTTGAAGCCGGTGCGTCGGGCGCAAGGTTTACGCCCTTCTTGAAGATGAAGCAGCCATACCCCCGCGCTTCGCCCGTAGCGATCACGCAATACGCTTGCTTGGCGCGTTCATAAAACGCGAAACGTTCGATGGAAGCAAAGGGCGTCGCGCGCCCTTCGGCGGCGTCCACTTCAGTCTGTGCTTCGCGCTGCACGGTAGGCAGCGCGTTGGCGTCGCCGACCACTTCCATGCGCTCGGCCGGATGATCGACGAAGCTATCCAACGGCAACACCGACAACACCGCGCGGATCGCACGCGGCGCATTCACGCCATCGAGACGAAGCACGTGGCCGAGCACCGTTTGGCGCGCGACGGAATCAGCCGGAAAATTGGCGTCGCAGATCACGACTTCATCGCCGTGTCCCATTGCGCACAGTGCGTGCAGGACGTCGGCGTTCAGCAGCGGATCGAGGTTCTTCAGCATTGCGTCTCCTTCATGTTGAGCGTGCCTCGCTGTGTTGCGAGGTCGTCGCTCATGAGTCTATTCGAACCCGCACGTCTCTGGCGTTCAGTCTCCGTACGGGATCCAGATGTTCTTCACCTGCACGGCTTGACGCAAGAATGGCAGGCCTTCGCTTGCAGCGTCGAACCAGTCGAACACGCGGCCATAATCGACGAACGTGCGCTTCAGGTTGCCCACTGATTCGCGCTCTGTCAGTGTCGATAAATCCGCGCCGCCGAAGCACCACAACGCATCTACATCGTCGTGTTTCGCCAGGGTCGATGCCAACGCCTTACGCTCGCCGGTGACGATATTCAACGCGCCTGCCGGCACATCCGAGGTCTCGACCACCTGGTAAAAATCGGTCGCCATCATCGGACACGTTTCGCTCGGCACGGCGACCACGCGATTGCCCAACGCTAGTGCCGGTGCGATCAATGAGACGAGACCCAGTAACGGCGCTTCGTCCGGGCACACCACGCCAATCACGCCGAGCGGTTCATGCATCGCCAGCGCAACGCCTCTTAGCGGCGGCGAATGCACCGCGCCATCGAACTTGTCGGCCCACGCGCCGTACGTGAACAAACGCGTGATCGATGCTTCGACTTCGCGCTCGGCTTCGGCAGCAGAAACGCCGGTCCGCGCCACGAGTTGCTTCGCGAATTCATCGGCCCGCGCCGACAAATTTTCCGCGAGGTAATACAGTACCTGGGCACGGTTATGCGTGCTGGCTTGCGACCACTTTTCAGCGCTGCGCGCGGCGGCGACCGCGTTACGCACGTCCTTGCGATTACCGTCGCCCACTTCACCGACGATCGCCCCCGACGGCGCATGCACGAGCCGCGAATAACCGCTGTCCGGCCGAACCTGCTTACCGCCGATAAACAGCTTCGCGGTACGGTCGAGCGCGCTGACGTTATTAGTGTCGGCTTCAAATGCGGGAGGCTGCGCAACCTGGTTGGAAGGCGCGGAACGAACGGCCAGCTTAGTCCACGCACGCGGCTTCAGATACTCGTAAATCCCCTCTCGTCCGCCTTCACGGCCGAAGCCCGATTCGCGATACCCGCCGAAGCCGACGCCGGCATCGAAGAGATTGGTCGCATTGATCCAGACCACGCCGCATTGCAGGCGCGGCGCGATGTCGAGCGCACGACCAATCGTCTCGCTCCACACGCTCGCGGCCAGCCCATAACGTGAATGATTCGCCAGCGCGACCGCTTCGTCAGGCGTGCGAAAGCTCATTGTCACCAGCACCGGCCCGAAGATTTCCTCTTGCGCGAGCGTCGACGCGGGCGCGACATTCGTCACCAGCGTGGGCGGATAAAACGCGCCTTGCTCGGGCATCCGAAGCCCTTTGGGCTGATGAATCTCGCAGCCTTCCTGCACACCGCGTTCAACCAACGAACGAATACGTTCGAGCTGTACCGCGTCCACGATTGCACCCAGATCGATGCCCTTGTCGAGCGACGGTCCAACGCGCAGCGTATCCATGCGGCGTTTCAATTTATCGATGAAGCGTTTTTCAACACCTTCCTGCACCAGCAGCCGCGATCCGGCGCAGCAGACCTGGCCCTGGTTGAACCAGATTGCATCGACAACACCTTCCACGGCGCTGTCGAGATCGGCGTCGTCGAAGACGATGAACGGCGACTTGCCGCCGAGCTCAAGCGTGAGCGACTTGCCCGAGCCCGCGGTTGCGACGCGAATCTGCCGGCCCACTTCTGTCGATCCGGTGAACGCAATCTTCGCCACGCGCGGATGGTCGACCAGCGCAGCGCCCGTGCGACCATCGCCCGTGACCACGTTCAGCACGCCCGCAGGCAAGCCAGCTCGCGCTGCTAACTCAGCGAACAATAACGCGGTCAGCGGCGTGTATTCGGCGGGTTTAAGCACCACGCAATTGCCCAGCGCGAGGGCCGGTGCAATCTTCCACGAGAGCATCAGCAGCGGAAAATTCCACGGCACGATCTGGCCGATCACGCCCAGCGGCGCCCAGTCGGCGAACTCGCGATCCTGCAACTGTGCCCAGCCTGCGTGATGCAGAAAATGCCGTGCCACAAGAGGGATATCGATATCGCGCGACTCGCGGATCGGCTTGCCGTTGTCCAGCGATTCGAGCACGGAGAACAGACGCGCATGGCGCTGAACCATGCGCGAGAGCGCATACAAATGCCGTGCGCGACCCGCGCCGCCCAGCGCTTGCCACGCAGGCAGCGCTCGGTGCGCGGCATCAACCGCTGCATCAATATCCGCCTGATCGCCCTGCGCAATGCTCGCAATCACGCGTCCGGTAGCGGGTTCCAGCGAGTCGAATTGCTCACCGGCCGAAGGCGCGTGAAAGGCGCCGTCGATGAAATGGCCAAAGCCGGTCGCGTGTTGATCCAGCCAGGCGCGCGCGGCGCCGTCGTCTTCCGGTGCAGGTCCGTAATCCATCGAGGTGAAGTAGTCGGCTACGCTCATGGGGAGCTCGTGTAAGAGATGATGCGGTGCTGAATCAAGCAACCGGATGTCGATGGAAAGCCGAATAGCGGCCGGTGACGTGATGCTCGAGTTGCCGTTCGATATCGGCGAGAAGGCTTGATGCGCCTATGCGGAACAACTCTGGTTCGAGCCATTCGCGGCCGAGCTCTTCCTTCATCAGGATCTGGTATTCGAGCACCGACTTGGCGGTGGACACGCCGCCTGCGGGTTTAAAGCCGATCATCACGCCCGTTCGTTCAAGATAATCGCGGATCATGCGCACCATGACGAGCGAGACGTCGAGCGTGGCGTTGACACCTTCCTTGCCGGTGGACGTCTTGATGAAATCGGCGCCGGCCATCATGCAGACCATCGACGCCTTGGCGATGTTAGATAGCGTGCGGATGTCGCCGGTGGCGAGAATCGCTTTGATATGCGCCGGGCCGCACGCTGCGCGAAAGTCGCGCATTTCGTCGTAGAGCGCTTGCCAATTGCCGGTGAGTACGTGTTCACGCGTGACGACAATATCGATTTCCGCCGCGCCGTCTTTCACCGACGCCTCGATTTCCTTCAACTTCAGCGGATGCGGAATGAGACCTGCTGGAAAGCCGGTGGAGACGGCCGCGACCGGGATGCCACTACCGGCAAGCGCGGCGACGGCTGTGCCGACGAAGCGGTGATACACGCACACGGCGCCGGTCTTGATGGAGCCGGGCGGCATGCCCAGCGATTCGAGCAGGTCATCGCGAATCGGGCGGCGGGCTTTGGCGCACAGGCGTTCGACGCGAGCGGCGGTATCGTCGCCGTTGAGGGTAGTCAGGTCGATACAAGTGATGGCCTTGAGCAGCCAGGCGGCTTGTGCGTCCTTTTTAACCGCGCGGCGCGTGCCCAATGTGCCGACTCGCCGGGCGACGGCGGATTGGTTGACACGCAGGCTATCTACCCACGAGAGGTCCAGCGGAACGCCAGAATTGCGCTGCTGCTCATGATAGGAGAGCGGTTTGCCGCGCAAGGGAACAACAGGTTGGGAAGCAACATCGAGCATGAGCGTGGCCGGTTGTGCAGCGCACAACATTTTCCGGTTAATCGATGGATTATTCTAACACCTTGTTGTTACGATTATAACATTCGGGATTATACCGAGAGAGGCCGTTCGCCCGGTCAAATCTGAAACCTTTGAATCTGCACGGTTAGAATTGACGCCTGAGCACCAATCGCCGGAAGAAAGCTTAGGCGACACCGCGGTCAAGGAGAACCCGATGGATGCATTGCCACCCGAAGAAACCATCCGCAGTGCCGTCGACCGGTCCGTAAGCCGTCTGCGCATGCAACACGAGATCGCCGTGCAGTTCGCGACGTCCGTGTTGCGCGTACACAGCGCGAACGTACTTCTCGATGAAGCGTGCAAGGCGGTATCGGCTGGATTGCATTCGCGCTTCGCCAAGGTGCTCCGCTATCAGCCCGAAAGCGAAACCTTCGTGCTGGAAGCCGGCGTCGGCTGGGATTCGGCGGACATCGGCACCACGGAACTTGGCGCCGACGACGCCAGCCCCGCCGGCCATGCGTTCGCCAGCGGGCGGCCGGTGTTGTCGAATCACCTGGGCAATGAGCATCGTTTCCGCACGCCCGAACTGTTGGCCCGCCACGGCATCAAGCGTGCCATCAACGTTCCCATTCGCGGCATTCCGGAGACCTTCGGCGTACTCGAAGCTGATAGCTCCGACGATGAAGACTTCAGCGAAACAGACATCGTTTTCCTGGAATCGATCGCGAACGTCATCTCCATGAGCCGCGAACGGCTTGCAGCGGAATCGCAGACCGGCGCCGACGAACTGTTCTCCACCAGCGTGCTGAATGCGAGCACGGACTGCATCCAGGTTCTGTCGCTGGATGGCGGCGTCGAATTCATGAACGATAACGGGCTGGAGGCGCTCAGCATTGACGACTTCGCGGACGTGGGCGGCACGCATTGCGCCGACCTGTGGCCCGACGATCAACGCCCGAAAGTGCTGCAGGCACTGGCGAAATCGGCCAGCGGCGAACCGGTCCGGTTCGAAGGGCTTTGCCCGACGCGTATTGGCGATGCCCGCTGGTGGGATGTATCGGTGGCGCCTATTCTCGATACCGATGAACGCGTGAAGCGCCTCGTGCTGACCATGCGCGATGTCACCGAGCGGCACGAGAACGAGGAGAAGCTGGCGGCGCTGGTGTCGAGCCAGGAAATCCAGCTTGGCAATTCGGCGCTGATGATGAAAGAGGTTCATCACCGGGTTCGCAACAGCCTTCAGCTTGTGCAGACGCTGCTCGCGCTACAGGCGAATCTCGCCGGCGATAAATCCGTTGCCACGCATTTGCAGGCGGCAGCCACGCGCGTGCGTACGGTCGGGTCGGTGCATCACCGGCTCTATCAGGACGACGGCGCGGAAGCGACGGATGCGACCAGTTACCTGCGCGGATTGACGGCCGATCTGGCTGAACTGGCGGCGGGGCGGGAGGTGTCGCTGGAAGGCGAGTCGATCGTGCTGCCCGCCGCGCGGCTCGCGCCGCTCGGGCTGGTGACGGCGGAGCTCGTGACCAACGCGTTGAAGTATGGGCGCGGGACGGTGCGCGTGAAGCTGGAACGATCCGAAGCTGGCGTACTGCTGACCGTGGAGGACGAGGGCGACGGTTTTCCCATCGACTTCCCGAAGCCGCAGGGGACAGGGCTCGGCATGCGGCTTGTGACGACTTATGCGGGCAAGGGCGTGGGAGCGGTTACCGTTGACAGGTCGGTGCCGTTCAGCCGGATTCTGGTGAGGTTTCCGGCGGGGTGAAGGGTGAGTTGACGAATATCGCCGGCTCGCTTAACCGCTGGTTTTCTCGCGACTTTGCCTGAAATGCGCAAGCGAAACAATGCGAGTCCCCGCCTCATGCTCGTCATCCGTCAAGGGAGCAATTTCTGCGAGCAATTCGCGGGTCATATGCACGGACATGGCGATATCGTTTAACGATAAACCCAGTTTTTCTCTAAGAACGGTCATCGCGCTATGAAGCAGCTCCGGCTTTTCGTGCGGAATGGACATGTCCTCGTGTTCGATGTGGCGCTCGCCTTTTTCAAACAGATGCCCCAGCAGCGCGCGCTTATATTGGTCTTCACTAAGAATGTTTAGCTGCCGAGCGCGATACAGCATCGCTGCCTTACTCACACGCCACCGCATTTTCAGTTGCGACAACGCTATCCAGTTAACCTGCGTGCCGCCTCTCAGCGCTGGAAACTCTTTGACGAACGTGCTTCGAGGCAACAAGAAAGCACTGGCAAATCGATTAGCCTCGGACTCCGATGCTTTGTCGCCCGTCTTGCGGCCGACATGTCCCACGAAGTGACCACACTCGTGCGCGTACCCGAAGCGTGCGCGGCACGCCGATGCGTCGCTGCGATTGGTCACCACGATTGGCCGGGACGACGCGATAGACAATGCGTCAATGTCTTTCGCCGAGTTTTCAAACGCAGTCACAACCGCTCCTGCGTTTTCGAGCACGCGGACCATATTACCGATCGGTCCCACTCCCAGTCCCCAGTGCGCCCTGCATTGCTCGGCGGCACGTTCTGCCGCTTCAGGGCTGTCGATTGGAAATTCAGGAAAGTCCAGTTTGGGAAGCCGCAACCTGGCGTCAATCGAAGCGACGAAGCGGCGGAAGAGTTCGCCTTTGGCGATAACCGTTTGCTTATCGCTCAGCTTCGCAGTGGTCAGCTTGCGAAAATGGAATGCATCCTCCGGCAACGCTTGCGGTGCGCCCGGGAAAAAGAACTGCCGCTGCACGCGAAGCACCGAGGCCAACGCATCAACGAGTTCATCCGTGGGTTGAGCCATTCCTGACTCAACCCGCTGGATGAATTGTTTCGACTTGCCAACGGCATCGCCTACGTCGGCAAGTGAAAGACTTTGGGCGCAGCGGACCAGCCGCAGATTGGCGGCATCGAATTCGACTGTCATTTGCCAGTGTCAGCGTTGGGACGGGAGACGTCGTCGTCCGTGTCCAGCAGTTCGGCATGGGGAGCGTCCTGATGAACCGCATCCGGCAATTGGTCGTCCGTGCTGCTGAGGATCCGAACATCGCCAAATCGCCATTCGCACAACGCATCTTCCACGGCGTTATAACCAACAAAATAGATCTCGAGTTCGTCGTTTTCAGTCAAGGGGCGCTGAACGATAAACCGGAAGACCACCGCCTCCGCATCGCTCGGTGCGAACAATTGGTCGGACTGGTTTCGACGCCAAAAGCCCTTCTTCTTGGGCGACTCATGATCGTCGCGAAAAAACCGAAAGGGAACGCCCTCGATTTCCAGCGTAATGTCCATCGCCGGATTGGTGAGCTTGAGCCACTCATGCTCACCCGACGTACCCAACTTGATAAGGCGTTGCCGGGAACGGCCGAAGAAGAGTGTTCCGCGGCCGTAGGAACAGTCGTCCTCTGAATCGAGCAGCGACTCGACACCGTAATAGATATCGCGAAGATGGCGGGCGATAACGTTGAGACGTTCTTCCGTGAGCACGGGCTTTGACTTCCAAGGCAGCGGCAAATCCATATACCCATCTCTTTTTCGGTTTTTGACGAAATCGTCAACCGCATATTGTCGGAGATGCGAAGAATCGTCAACCGGCATTCATGCCAAATATCTGCCCGGGAAAGGCGATGAATAGCCTTCCCTACGCTCCCTTCCTCCCCCGCAACCGCTCGATCAACTCACCCGGCACATTCCAGTCCCGCAAAATCGCGTCGGTATCTCGCCCTGGACTCGCGGGCGGAGAACTCACCTCCGGCACCGTGCGGCTAAACCGCGGCGCCGGGCCCGGTTGCTTCACGCCCTCCACGTCAATAAACGTCCCCCGCGCCCGGTTATGCCCATGCTCCGGTGCCTCGTCCATATCGAGCACGGGCGCGAAGCACACATCTGTCCCTTCCATCAATTCACACCACGCCGCTCGCGTTTTCGTCGCGAAAATTGCCGCTATTTTCGTTTTCAGCAGCGGCCATTGTTCGCGGTCCATCTGGCTATCGAAGGTTGCATCGTCGATACCGCAAAGCTTCAGCAGCAGCGCATAGAACTGCGGTTCGATCGCCCCGACCGACACGAATTTGCCGTCCGCGCACGCATAGGTATTGTAGAAATGCGCGCCGCCGGCAAGCATGCTCGAGCCTCGTTCGCCCACCCACGCACCGAACGCCTTGTAGCCGTAGATCATCGCGCCCAGCAGCGCGGAGCCTTCGACCATCGCGGCATCGATCACCTGGCCCTTGCCCGACCCGCGTGTTTCCAGCAGCGCGCACAACACGCCGAACGCGAGCATCATGCCGCCGCCGCCAAAATCGCCGAGCAGATTCAGCGGCGGCACCGGGGGTGCATCGCCACGCCCGAACTCGTGCAGCATCCCGCTCATCGCGATGTAATTCAGATCGTGCCCTGCTGTCTTGGCCAGCGGTCCATCCTGTCCCCAGCCCGTGACGCGACCGTACACAAGCTTCGGATTGCGTTCCAGGCACACGTCCGGACCGAGGCCAAGCCGCTCCATCACGCCAGGGCGAAAACCCTCGATCAACGCATCGGCCTGAGCAACCAGATGCAACATCAGGTCACGCCCTTCCGGTTGCTTGAGATCCAGCGCGAGCGAACGGCGCCCGCGCGCCATCACATCGAATTTCGTGCCTTGCATGGGGTATGGCGTCGCGCCGCCAGTCGGCTGACGATCGATGCGGATCACTTCCGCCCCCATGTCGGCGAGCATCATGGCGGCGAACGGACACGGCCCGAGCCCGACCATCTCGATCACGCGAATGCCCTTGAGCGGCCCACTCATCGCAACGTTCCGCGCAATGAACTGGCGTTCGGCGACACATGAATTGCGGGAGACTTCATATTGGTTTCCCCTTGCGGAAAGGTTGTTCGAGACCAGCGTTTCCCTTAAGCGCCCGAATTCCGGATGCTCTTCGATTCGAGAAACTCTACATTAGCGGACCCAAGCGTCTCCAGCTTACGTTTAATACCGCGCCCTCGCGCCAATGTCCCCATTTATCTTTCTAGCCGGGTACCATTGAATAGAATTGA
>NZ_JAQGMM010000529.1 GCF_028292365.1 Caballeronia sp. | reverse complement strand
ATTGTCAGGAAATCTTCGACGCAGCTCATTACCAGTTCGACCGCGACGAAACCGTCATGGCCGCGTTGGCTGCAACCGCGCCTAACTACGGCGTAGATCCGGCAAGCCCGTGGGCAGAGAAGTCGAGTGCGGAGGTCTCCGGCGACAAGCGTGACGCGCTGGGCATCCCTTTGCATCCGTTCGTCCCCAAGACCGCCCTCGCCCCTCAGGTCGAAACAGAACCCACTCCGGTTGACCGCACCGAACCGATCCCGGGGTTCGCGGCCGCTGAAGCGATTTCGCGGACGAGCGCGGAAAGCGATTTTCAAGGGGAAGGCCGCACCGAATCCCCATCGCAAGCGGTCAATCGCGCCGAGTCGGACGCACAAGCTCAAGCACCCGCCGATACCCCCGCTCGCACCGAACCGCGCACCGATTCTTTCGTGGGTCGTAACGAAGGCGATCCGCTGAAGGAATCGCGCACTGATCCGTTTATTGGCCGCACTGAAAACGAAGCGCTCAATGAGTCGCGTGCGGAGTCACGCGCAGAGTCGCGCACCGAACCGTTCGTCGGCCGGAACACCCCGCTTTCGGAGCCGGAAACGCCCGCGCCCTGCCGCCCAGTCGATACCACCATCCGCTCCGAACCCGCCCCGCTCGGCGCCGCATCCGCTGCGCCTTGGGCAGCAGACCCTGTTGAGCCGAGCTTCGGCAGCGCGGCTGCATCGTCCGAACCCGCCTCCGAGCCGTTCCCCGTTATCCGTGAAACGCGCGCGCCGGCCCGTTCGGGAATCGTGTGGAAGATCATCGGCTCTCTGATCGCGCTGGTGCTGCTTGCCACGCTGATCGCGCAGGTCGCGTGGTGGCAACGGGAGACCGTGATGGTCTACTGGCCCGCCTCGCAGCCGCTCTTCGCGCAAGCGTGCCAGCAGATTGGTTGCGTGGTCGCGCCGCCGCGGGATATTGACGGCCTGCAGATCGAGAACTCGGGTCTGCGCCAGGTGGACGGATCGCACAAGCTTGAACTGAAACTCTCGCTACGCAATCGCTTCGACGTGGCGATCGCCTATCCGGCGCTGGAGCTCACCCTCCTCGACGACAAGAACAACGTCGCGATCAGGCGTGTCCTGTGGCCGCGAGACTACGCGCGTCCGGGCACGGTGATCGGCGCAGGCCTCGCCGCCCGTAGTACGCAGCCGGTGATCGTCCGGCTCGATACCGGCGACGCGGTCGCGGCGAATTATCGTGTGCAGATTTTTTATCCCTGATCGGCACCGGCTGACGCGGGTCTGCCGATGCGCGTCTGCTACACGCCTTTACGCTTGACCGCTTTCGACGCGTTTTTCCGCGCGTTTCTATCATTAGCCAGTCGTTTTTTCCGCGCGTGTCGCTCGTCCGTCCCCGGTCGAACGACGCGCATATTCCCTGAACATCAGACACTTTCTGGAGTAGACATGAGCCAAGTTACCCTCGGCGGCAACCCGATCGACGTGGCAGGCACGTTCCCGGCAGCCGGTGCAAAAGCAGTCGATTTCACCCTGGTCGGCAAGGATCTGGGCAACCTGACACTGGCGAGCTTCGCCGGCAAGCGCAAGGTCCTGAACATCGTGCCTAGCCTCGACACGCCGACGTGTGCCACCTCCACGCGCAAGTTCAACGTCGCCGCAGCCGGCCTCGACAACACCGTCGTCGTGGTTGTGTCGGGCGACCTGCCCTTCGCAGCAACGCGCTTCTGCACGACGGAAGGCATCGAGAACGTGGTGACGGCATCGACGTTCCGCGGCCATGACTTCGCGAAGGCCTACGGCGTCGATGTCACGAGCGGACCGCTGACGGGTCTGACGGCGCGCGCAGTGGTCGTGATCGATGAAAACGACAAGGTGCTGTACTCGGAACTCGTGCCGGAAATCAAGAACGAGCCGAACTACGATGCAGCGCTGGCCGCGTTGAAGTAAGCATCGAAGAACGCGGGTCGATTACGGCCTGCGATTCTCCGAGCGGCGAACCGCATCTCGATTCCACTCTGGATCCATCCCTCGCCGCGCCGGATAAACACCCGAAGCAAGACAGTTGTTCAGTCAGCCGTGGCGGGTTCAACCTGCCACGGCCGTCAGCGGCAATGCGCATCCGTGACGGGGTGGAACACCCGCCGCGTGACGAATGCGCAGCGTTTCATGCAGGCATGCACGGTGCACAGGAACTCAAGCCTGCGCGCACTTTTATCGACGCACTTTTATCGACGCCATTCGATCGACGCCATTCGATCAATTTACTTTCAGGGAATTCGCCAGTGTCTACGCTCATCTGCGGCTCGCTTGCCTACGACAACATCATGACTTTCCAGGGCCGCTTCGGCGACCACATCCTGCCGGACCAGGTGCATCAGTTGAACATCAGCTTCCTCGTCCCCACGATGCGGCGCAATTTCGGCGGCTGCGCGGGCAACATTGCCTACGCGCTGAACCTGCTCGGCGGCGACGCAAAGATCATGGCGACCCTTGGCGAAGCCGATGCCCAGCTTTATCTCGATCGTTTCGATGCACTGGGTTTGTCGAGGGAATATGTGCGCGTCCTGCCGGATCAGCACTCGGCGCAATGCTTCATCACCACCGATCTCGGCAACAACCAGATCACCGCGTTCCACCCGGGCGCGATGATGGATTCGCACCTGAACCACGCAGGCGAAACCAAGGGCATCACGCTGGGTATCGTTGCACCGGACGGGGCTGACGGCATGCGCCAGCACGTCGAGGAACTGGCGGCAGCGGGCGTGCCCTTCGTCTTCGATCCAGGCCAGGGCCTGCCGATTCTCGAAGGTGTGGAACTTCGTCGCATGATTGAACTCGCCACTTACGTGGCAGTCAATGATTACGAGGCGAAATTGCTGAGCAACAAGACAGGCTGGTCGATCGACGAAATGCTGAGCCGCGTGCAAGCGCTCGTGATCACGCGTGGCGAACACGGCGCGCAGATTTTGCACGCTGACGGTATCGAAGAAATTCCGGCCGTGACGGCGCAGAAAGTCGTCGACCCAACGGGTTGCGGCGACGCGTTCCGCGGCGGTTTGCTGTACGGCATCGAGAACAAGCTGGGTTGGGCAAAAACGGGCCGTCTCGCCAGCCTGATGGGTGCGCTGAAAATCGAACATCAGGGACCGCAGACATATGCGCCCACCCGCGCCGAGATCGGCGAGCGCTTCAGGCTGGCGTTTGGTTCGGCGCTCTAACGGTTTTGATCGGTGCAGTACGGAAGGTTGAAATGAGCAAGCTTGAAATGCGCAGGGTTGAAATGAGCAGGATTGAAATGAGTCATTGAAGCGGATTTGAGCGACGCTTCAGCAATGACCTGATGTAGCAGGCTGTTGGCTTTTCCGGGCAACAGCCTGCCGTAATTTAGTGGAGTGAAGAATGAAGATGACAAGTCGTATGGCGCTGGCAGCAGCGCTGATTAGTACCGTCGCCTTGACGGGATGCGCCTATAACAGCAGTTCGCCCGATGTGTACACCGCGTCGCAAGCCCAGCGCGAGGAGACGGTCCGCATGGGTACCGTCGACAGCGTGCGCGGCGTGAAGATCAGCACGAACAACGGCCAGCCTAGCGGGCTTGGTGCTATCGGCGGCGGCGCACTGGGTGCAGTGGCAGGCAGCGCGCTCGGCGGCGGGCGTGGCTCGATCCTGACGGGTATCGTCGGCGGGATCGCGGGCGCGGTGGCTGGCAATGCGGTCGAGAACGGCGTTGCTACCCAGAACGGACTGGAGATCACCGTGCGCCTGGATAACGGCGACATGCGCGCCATTACGCAAACCGCGACCGGCGAAGTATTCCAGGCCGGTGAGCGCGTCCGGTTGTTGTCGAGCGGCGGTGTGACGCGAGTGACGCACTAGCGGATGAAGGACGTGCTGGCGTGATTGAGAATCGGTCATGCCGGGGTAGCAGAAAAGCGCATGCGCCTTCGGGCACATGCGCTTTTTTTCGTCGGTGAGTCTGGTGTGCCTTCGGTGTGCGTTTGCTGCGTGGATGCTGAGAGCCCCGCTGCTGCTTCACACCCTCTCCACATCTGACAGCCAATAAAAAACCCGCTGCCGGCTATCGCCGGGAGCGGGTTTGGACCATGTAGCACTACACGGTCACGAGACACATCGCGTGTGTCGAAGCACTGCCGAAGTACAGTTACTACCTGCGCTTACGGACGGCTGCCCGTCGGGAACGGCCATGCAGCGGCCGGATTCAACGCCGTCTTGACCGTTGCAGCCGGGGCCGGCGCTGCAGGTGTCGTTGCCGTCGCCGGCGCTACTGCAGCCGTCTTCTTCGCAGCGGCAGCCTTCTTGGCCGGAGCCTTTTTAGCAACCGGAGCGGGCGCTGCAGCAGGAGCCGCAGCCGGAGCAGCAGCTACGGCAGCCTTCTTCGCAGCAGGGGCAGCCTTCTTGGCGGGCGCAGCCTTCTTGGCGGCCGCCTTTTTGGCAGGTGCCTTCTTAGCAGGCGCCTTTTTAGCAGCGGCCTTTTTAGCGGCAGCCTTTTTGGCAGGGGCCTTTTTAGCCGCAGCCTTCTTGGCAGGCGCCTTTTTAGCTGCAGCCTTCTTCGCAGGCGCCTTCTTGGCGGCAACCTTCTTAGCCGCTGCCTTCTTCGCAGGAGCCTTCTTGGCTGCAACCTTCTTCACGGCAACCTTCTTGGCCGCAACCTTCTTCGCAGGCGCTTTCTTGGCTGCAACCTTCTTCGCTGCAACCTTCTTCGCCGCGACCTTCTTCACTGCGACTTTCTTGGCTGCAACCTTCTTCACTGCAACTTTCTTGGCTGCCGGTGCCTTCTTCGCTACCGTTGCCTTCTTGGCAGCCGTTTTCTTAACAGCCGGTTTCGCTGCAGCTTTCTTTGCGACGGATTTCTTGGCTAATGCCATCATTTTCTCCTTCAGGTTTCAAGATGAGAGTCAGTTCAAACAACACCCTTCGTCAAAACCCGCTTCCCGCGTGGGCTTCTCAGGACGCACGCTGCGAAGCGGATTATTCATCGGCGTACGCTGATGGAGCCTGCTTACGCTAATGAATACGGCAAGGCGCGCGGTGCCACAAGGCACCGCGCGCCAAATTAAGTCAGCACCAGAAGAAGGTGCCGGCAATCGCTTGATCGGGCCGTCGGCGTTGCCGACGGCATATTTCGGGGGGAAGTTTGCCCGTCCCACTGAAGGGTCCGCAAAACGCCTGTCATCTTTTTGGGCTGTTAAGCCACAAGGCGCACTTTGCATCAGGCGACCGTTCTCCTAAACCTGTTGGCCGGCGCGCGCGCAATCGTGATCGCACGCAATGGCGCCGGTTTGCCATTCATCCCGTCTACTCGGCGCCCTCTGCGGGCGCCCGGTCTTCATTTGATTCCTGCATCTGATTCAGGCGGCAATGCGTCCATTGCCGCCGGCTGACGCTGATTCGCTGACTCTCTTATTCCCAGGTCAGCGCGCCGCCTGTCTGATATTCGATCACTCGCGTCTCGAAGAAGTTGCGTTCCTTCTTCAAGTCGATCATCTCGCTCATCCACGGGAACGGATTTTCTTCGTTCGGGAACAGCGGGTCGAGGCCGATCTGCTGGCAACGACGGTTACAGATGAACCGCAAATAACTCTTGAACATCGAGGCATTCAGACCGAGCACGCCGCGCGGCATCGTGTCTTCTGCGTACCGGTATTCCAGTTCGACCGCTTCCTTGAAGATCTCGCGGATCTCCGCGCGAAATTCCGGCGTCCATAGTTGCGGCTCTTCCAGCTTGATCTGGTTGATCAGGTCGATGCCGAAGTTGCAGTGCATCGACTCGTCGCGCAGGATGTACTGATACTGCTCCGCCGCGCCCGTCATCTTGTTCTGGCGACCCAGCGCCAGGATCTGCGTAAAGCCGACGTAGAAGAAGAGCCCTTCCATCACGCAAGCAAACACGATCAACGACTTCAGCAATTTCTGGTCCGCTTCAAGCGTCCCGGTCGTGAAGGCCGGATCGGTCAGCGTGTTGATGAACGGAATCAGGAACTCGTCTTTCGCGCGGATCGAGTCGACCTCGTGATACGCGTTGAAGATTTCGCTCTCGTCCAGACCCAGCGACTCGACAATGTACTGATACGCGTGCGTGTGAATCGCTTCCTCGAACGCCTGACGCAGCAGGAACTGCCGGCACTCGGGCGCTGTGATGTGGCGATACGTCCCGAGCACGATGTTGTTGGCGGCGAGCGAGTCGGCCGTGACGAAGAAACCGAGGTTGCGCTTCACAATCCGGCGTTCGTCGTCGGAGAGGCCGTTCGGGTCCTTCCACAGCGCGATGTCGCGCGACATGTTCACTTCCTGCGGCATCCAGTGGTTTGCACAACCCGCCAGATACTTTTCCCACGCCCACTTGTACTTGAACGGCACCAACTGATTCACGTCGGTCTTGCCGTTGATGATGCGCTTGTCCGCCACATTCACCCGCTTTGCACTGGCCGCCGCGATGTCGCTGGCGCTGGGTGCTGCGGGAGCAACGAAGTCGCTCGCAAAAATATTCGGTGCCGCTGACGTTTGATGAGCCGTTTGAAGAACGCCATGACCAGCGGCTTGCGTGGCTGCATGCGAAGTGACTGGAGCTGCAGCACGCGATGCCTGGCTGACTGCTTGGCTGAAACCCGCAACCTGGCCCGCCGGGTTACGCAACGTGTTGTGTTGCGAACCGTTCGAGGGAGTTACGGCAGTGGTCTCGTCATCCCAGTTGAGCATAAATTATCACCATCAATTTAGATCGGTTTGTACCATCTTTCCATGAGCGATAAAAGAGCTTGCTCATAAAAATCCTGTTTTAGTGTTGACGCTGCTACTTGCATACAACACTTTGCGTTGAGCTCACTGCGTGAAGCTTCATGCGAAGTCTCTTTGAATGTGTTCGATGCAGTGCTTGCTCGGTGCTTCTTCAAGCTCTTTCAGTGTTGCTTTTGCTTGGAGCGCTGCATCGTCCGGCTCTGCTTTGAATCGTGTTGCATGCGGTCTTGCGTTGGGTCTTGCGTGCGAAGTCAGCGTGGTCGTCGAGCGTGGAAATTAAAGTGGAAACTGAAGCGTGAGATCGAACAGCTTGCACTGCATGATTGCTTCGATAAAAACCTGGCGAGTCTCTCGCGAGTCGCTCACCTTCGCGACTCGTGCGAACCGATTGAACCAGACTTCCGATCGTGATCTTCGACGATCCGCTTCAACCTGCTTTTCGAGCGCTCCCGACTCTAAAAAATCCGTTGCACCGAGCTCGCGACTACACGTGTCTTGCTGCGGGAAAAGAGTCGCCGGCGCGTCTCGTTTCCATGTCGAAAGTGTAGCACTCGACGCCGTCATCGCAAAGGCAAAACCACAAAATATTGGGTCTTTTGCGCTTGTGACGACTACCTATAGTGCAAGCGACGACGTCATGCAAGAGCAGATTTCAAGCGTGAAAATGCGCTTACGAAACCACTGGACGCGCACCCGGATCACCCGGCAGCAGCCGCTTGCACACGGCTTCTCAACCGTGTTTGCCGCGCAGTGGCGTAAGCAATTCGCGCAAGTTGTTGTGATCGATTTCGTGCATCAACGCGAGCAACCGGCCGAGTTGTCCTGCAGGAAAACCCTCACGCGCAAACCATGCAAGATAGTGGCCGGGCAGGTCCGCGATCAAGCGATCCTTGTACTTTCCATAAGGCATCTTCTGCGTGACGAGACGCTGCAAATCTTCCGGGTCCATCGTCGTTCTCCTTGGGTTTTATCGTCGCTGAGTGTCGCTTACGCGTCGCTCATCTCGGCACTTCGCGATGTCGCTGTCATGATATCGATGCCATAATCCCAGCTTCCCGCCGCGAAGAGATCCCCTTCCGTTCTCCATGTCGCTAGCCATCAAAGCTTTCGTTGCCCCTCTCATCGTCGCCTGTGCGATGTTCATGGAAAGCGTCGATGCCAACGTCATCGTCACCGCAATCCCCGAAATGGCCAAAGCATTCGGCCGCGATCCCGTCACGCTGAAGATCGCCGTCACCAGTTACGTGCTCGGCCTCGGGGTCTTCATCCCGATCTGCGGCTGGGTCGCCGACCGCTTCGGCGCGCGCACGATCTTCCGCCTCGCTATCGGCATCTTCGTCGCCGGCTCGCTCTTGTGCGCCGCGTCCACCTCGCTGATCCCGTTCACGCTCGCGCGTTTCGTCCAGGGCGTCGGCGGCGCAATGATGGTGCCCGTCGGGCGGATCATCATCTTCCGCTCGGTACGCCGCTCCGAGTTCATCCGCGCGATGAACTACCTCTCGCTACCCGCCATGCTCGGCCCCGCCGTCGGGCCACTGCTTGGCGGCTTCATCACCACCTATCTGCACTGGCGCCTGATCTTCTTCATCAACATCCCGATCGGCATCCTTGGCATCTACCTGACGAACCGTTACATCGGTAACGCTCGCGAGCCGCATCCCGGACGGCTCGACTGGTTCGGTTTCTTTTTGTCAGCAAGCGGCGGCACATTGTTCCTGCTCGGACTCTCGCTGATCGGCGGCGAGTTGGTCTCCAATCTGACCGCGACAAGCATGACGCTCGGCGGTGTGGCCTTTCTCATCGTGTATTTGCTGCACTCGCGACGCGTAAAAATACCGCTCCTCGATTTGCGTTTCCTGCGTGTACCGACGTTCCAGGCGAGCGTGATGGGCGGCTCGCTGTTTCGCATCGGCCTGGGCGCTGTGCCGTTCCTGCTCCCGCTCGCCATGCAGGAAGGCCTCGGCATGAGCGCGTTCAAGTCCGGCTCGATCACCTGCGCGTCCGCGTTCGGCGGCATGTTCATGCGCTCGCTCGCGTCGCGCGTGCTGCACCGGTACGGCTTCCGGCAGACGCTGATGGTTAACGCGGCGCTGTCGGGTATCGCGATCGCCGCCTGCGGCATGTTCTATCCGGGGACGCCGACGTGGATCATCTGGGCCGTCGTGCTGCTTGGCGGTTTTTTCCCGGCGTTGCAATTCACGAGCCTCAATTCGCTGACGTATGCCGAGATCGAAAGCCGCGACGTGGGCCGCGCGACGAGTCTCGGGAGTTTTATCCAGCAGGTGTCGCTGGGGTTGGGCGTGACAATCGGCGGGATCGCGCTGCAGGTTTCGCATGAGCTGCAGGGACATCCGCACATCGTCTGGTCAGATTTCTGGCCGGCGTTTGTGGTCGTTGGATTGTTTTCGTTCCTTTCGATTCCGATTACCGCGAAGCTGGGACGGGACGCGGGGCATGAGATATCGAGGGGCACGCGCGGGTGAAGCGGGTGTGCGGCGCGGGTGTGTGGCGCTTCGCCAAAGGCGGTGACGAACCATTCGGTCCGGTCCGGTCCGTAGTTGAAAAGCCCCAAGGCGGCGTCGGGTCTCAAACGCTGCCACGCTGCTGAACTCGGCGAGCATACATGTAGAAGGCTCCGTCCGAATCCGCCCGCCAAGACGATTGGGGAAAGGGCAACCGCTTCAGGACCGTGGCTCAGATCTCATACGCTGAAGCGATCGGAGTTCAGCGAGCACAAATAGAAAAGGCCGGTTCCGAATTCGCCTGCCCTTTCCGACATGGAAAGAACCAACGTTTCGCACCGGCCTTCAATCTCACCGCTATCTGACTAGCGAGAGGCCGATTACATCGGTCTCTCGCCCACTACCGCTTACTGGCAAGCCTCGCACTCGTCGAAGCCGGCGTCGCCCGGACGCATCATGCAGACCGGACCATCGGCCTCTGCTTCAGCCGCAGCGGCAATCGCCGGCGCCGCAACCGCAGCGGCGTTGAAACCACCTGTGGACGACCCATGCGAACCCTGCGAACCAAAACCGTTGCCGTTTGCGCCTGAAGCACCACCCTCGCCGTTGCCCGAATTACCCGAAGGCACCGAGTTCAGTTGACCGTGAGCGACCGTCGACTTCTCGACGTGCGTGGCGGCCATCGTGCGGAGGTAGTACGTGGTCTTCAGACCGCGCAGCCACGCCAGCTTGTACACCTCGTCCAGCTTCTTGCCCGACGCGCCACCCATATAGATGTTCAGCGATTGCGCCTGGTCGATCCACTTCTGACGGCGCGACGCAGCCTCCACCACCCACGTGGCATCGAGTTCGAACGCCGTTGCGTAGATTGCCCGCAGATCGGCCGGAACCCGGTCGATGCGCGACAGCGTGCCGTCGAAGTACTTCAGGTCCGAGACCATCACTTCGTCCCACAGGCCGCGTTCCTTCAGGTCACGCACCAGGTAATCGTTCACGACCGTGAATTCACCCGACAGATTCGACTTCACGTACAAATTCTGGAACGTCGGCTCAATACACGCCGACACGCCGATGATGTTCGAAATAGTCGCGGTCGGAGCGATCGCCACGCAGTTCGAGTTGCGCATGCCGTAGTTGGCGATCCGCGAACGCAGCTCGGTCCAGTCCATCGACGCGCTGTCGTCCACTTCCACATACCCGCCGCGGGCTTCGGCCAGAAGCTTCAGCGAATCCTGCGGGAGAATGCCGCGATCCCACAGCGAGCCGCGATAGCTCGAGTAACGACCGCGCTCTTGCGCCAGTTCCGTCGATGCGTAGTAAGCGTAGTAGCAGACCGCTTCCATCGACGTATCGGCGAATTCGACCGCTTCCTTCGACGCATAGGGCGTGCGCAGCAAGTGCAGGCAGTCCTGGAAGCCCATGATGCCCATGCCGACCGGACGATGCTTCAGGTTCGAATTACGCGCTTTGGCGACGGCGTAGTAATTGATGTCGATCACGTTGTCGAGCATGCGCATGGCGACGCTGACGGTGCGCTTCAGTTTCTCGTGATCGAGCGCCAGCGTGCCGTCAGCTTGCTTCTTCATGTGCGCGACGAGGTTCACCGAGCCGAGATTACAGACGGCGATTTCGGTGTCGCTGGTGTTCAGCGTGATTTCCGTGCACAGGTTCGACGAGTGGACAACACCCACGTGTTGCTGCGGCGAACGGATGTTGCACGGATCCTTGAACGTGATCCACGGGTGACCCGTTTCGAACAGCATGCCCAGCATCTTGCGCCACAGTTGCGCTGCCGGCACCTTCTTGAACAGCTTGATCTCGCCGCGCGCAGCCTTCTCTTCATACGCCACGTACGCTTTTTCGAACGGTGCGCCGAACAGGTCGTGAAGGTCCGGGCAGGTTGCCGGCGAGAACAGCGTCCAGTCGCCGTTTTCGTGAACGCGCTTCATGAACAGGTCGGGAATCCAGTTCGCCGTGTTCATGTCGTGCGTGCGGCGACGGTCATCGCCCGTGTTCTTGCGCAGTTCCAGGAATTCTTCGATATCCAGATGCCACGTTTCCAGGTACGCGCAGACCGCGCCCTTGCGCTTGCCGCCCTGGTTCACCGCGACAGCCGTGTCATTGACGACCTTCAGGAACGGCACCACGCCTTGCGACTTGCCGTTCGTGCCCTTGATGTGCGAACCGAGCGCACGAACGCGCGTCCAGTCGTTGCCCAGGCCGCCTGCGAACTTCGACAGCAGCGCATTTTCCTTCAGCGCTTCGTAGATGCCGTCGAGGTCGTCGGCGACCGTCGTCAGGTAGCACGACGACAATTGCGAACGGCGCGTGCCGGAGTTGAACAGCGTGGGGGTGGACGACATGAAGTCGAAGCTCGACAGCACGTTGTAGAACTCGATCGCCCGCGCTTCGCGGTCGATTTCGTTCAGCGCCAGGCCCATTGCAACGCGCATGAAGAACGCTTGCGGCAATTCGATGCGCTTGGTTTCATTGTGCAGGAAGTAGCGGTCATACAGCGTCTGCAGCCCGAGATAGCCGAATTGCAGATCGCGGTCGGCGTCGAGCGCGGCGCCCAGGCGCTTCAGGTCGTACTGCTGGAGCTTTTCGTCGAGCAGTTCCGCTTCCACACCCTGCTTGATGAACAGCGGGAAGTATTCAGCGTAGCGCGTGGCCATTTCGCCTTGCGAGACATCTTCTTCCAGGATTTCGCGACGGATAGTGTGCAGCAAGATGCGCGCGGTGACCTGGCTATACGCCGGGTCCTTTTCGATCATGGTGCGCGCGGCAAGAATGGCCGAGTCATAGACTTGCGCCATCGGCACGCCGTCGTACAGGTTCTTCACCGTTTCCGCGACGATCGGGTCAGCGTTCACTTCGCTGCCGAGATTCACGCACGCTTCGTTGATGCGCGCCTTCAACGCGTCCAGATCCAGCGGATGCGACACGCCGTTGTCGATCACGTTGATGCCCAGCGCGTTCGCCCGCGTTTCCGGTGCATGCGCGCGCTCTTGCGTGCGCTTCTCGCGATACAGCACGTATGCGCGCGCCACGTTGTGCTCGCCGCCGCGCATCAGCGCGAGTTCGACCTGATCCTGGATATCTTCGATATGAAACGTACCGCCGTTCGGACGGCTGCGAACCAGCGCCCGGATGACGCTTTGCGTCAGCTGTTCGACCAGCTCGCGCACGCGCGCCGAGCCTGCGCCCTGACCGCCGTTCACGGCCAGGAAAGCCTTCGTCACAGCGATGGAGATCTTCGACGGCTCGAACGACACCACGGTCCCGTTGCGGCGGATGACTTTGTAGTCGGCCAGGGTGGCGTCCGGTGCAAGTCCGCTGGTGCTCGGCTGACCCTGTACGCCGATTGGCCGCACGGAGGCGCCCTCGTAGGAAGTCGTGGCGTTGTCGGTGGTTTGCATGTGCAAATCTCCAGGTGTTCGATAGTGCGGAACGTCCGCGGATTGTTGAGATGCGTGCCGCGCGTGGTGGTTGCCTGTTGCTGCTTTGTTGCTGTTCACTACTTTTGCCAACCACGCACGACGATGAAATTGAAAATTGAAAATGGCTTGGCCGGGAAAATTGCCGGTGCCGTTCTTGCGTTCAGTCCGATGATTTTTCCATGGACCGATACGCTTCAAACCGACGAAGACAACCTCTCTTGCTACGCCCGTTTGCCTCGGTCTTTCAAACTGCATGCCGACGTTTTTTACGCGACAAATCAGTTGCTTATCCGGTGTTTTCTTCTATGGCCGGGAAAGCATACGGCGCCGGCTCTACGAGCGGGGCGCCGCCTGGACAACACAACATATAGTGCGAATTACGTCTCTGAGCACCAAGTATAGTGGCATTCCGCACAGTCTCAAAAACTTTTATTTGCTGAAGAATAGCCCTTAGAGGGTTGACTTTTGAAATGCCAAAGTCGGATAAGGGAAAGCGCGCCAAGGTGCTGGGAACACACGCGAACTCGCTGCAATGCAAAATGAAAGCAGCTCAGATCCGTTGGAAGCGATCAGGCACGGCTGGCGCCAAGCCAGCGAACGATGGCTAGCCGCAGCGCGTCAAAGTGGCTCACTCGGCTCAGTGACTCACGCGGCAACACACTCAATCACGGGTGAACGAGCAGCGAATCAAACGTCAGCGAGATAGGGAAAGTACTGAGGTGGAAGTTGTGTATCGCGTTGCAATCGCGACCACTCGAAGTACGGGCCGGGATCGGTTTTACGACCCGGCGCGATGTCCGAATGACCGGCTAGCGCTTCGATCGGATAGCGTCGGGTGAGCGCCTGGACTACATCGTTGAGCGACACGTATTGTCCGTCCTCGAACGCACATCGATCACTGCCTTCCAGTTCGATACCCACCGAAAAGTCGTTGCATCGCTCGCGGCCGAGAAAGCTCGACACGCCCGCGTGCCATGCGCGCTCGTTGCACGACACGTACTGCTCGATACGGCCATCGCGATGAATCACGAAGTGCGACGAGACCCGCATGCCGCGCAAGTGGTCGTAATACGGATGAGCATCGTGGTCGAGACGGTTCTGGAAGAACTCGGCGATGGCGCTGCCGCCGAATTCATCGGGCGGCAAGCTCATGTTGTGAACCACAACGAGCGTGGGCTCGATCCCCCCCGGACGCGCTTCGAAATTCGGAGACGGCAGCCGGAGAGCCGCCGTGTACCAGCCGTCGGCATCGATCAAACCGGCCACGCTCATCGAGCGTCGCGGCCGGTGGGATGAGTGGCGTAGCGCTGGGCGTGATCGGAGCAACAGAAGCGATGCCCGGCCGCGACAATCGCTTCAC
>NZ_JAQGMM010000522.1 GCF_028292365.1 Caballeronia sp. | reverse complement strand
GTTGTCAGTCGAAGTGCTTGAGCAACGTGCGGCCGTACTGGTTGTTGCCCTCGACCAGTTGCATCATCATGCGGACGAATTCGACGCGCTCTTGCGGGTCCAGCGGCGCCAGAAACCGGACCTGCGCTTCGCGCATGCTCTCGTACATTTCGTTCATTACGCGTCGCCCCTTGACGCTGATGTTTGCAATCTTCTGGCGTCCGTCAGCGGGGCTGGCCTCGCGCTTGACGAGCCCACGCTCTTCCAGGCGCCGGAGAACGTCGGCCATGGTTGTACGGTCGACGCCAACTTCGGCGCACAGTGACGTCTGGTCGAGCCCGGGACGCTCGCTTAGCGTCGTAAGCAAGCCGTACTGAACTGGAGTAATGGCGAAGTCCTTACAGCTTTCGAAGAACAGCGCGACGTGGATCTGGTTGAGGCGCCGGACTAGAAAGCCCGGACGCTGCCATAAGTGACCGGTCTCGATCGTCGGATTCGAGACGGTAGTTTTCTTGTCCGTAACTGTGCCCATGTTCATCCTTTCCAGTAAGTCCTGTCTGTTGGGTCAAGTGTAACTCGCGCTTGCCTGATGGCAGGAAGCGCCACGTAGGAGGGCGGCAGCTTCGTCGCATTCCGGTTCGTGCAACCCCTGGGCGAACCACTGTTGCTTTTGGTTTTTTTTCCGGATAAAAACTAATCTGTCAGTGCGCTGATGATTTTACCGTCAAGCTGCCAGACTTTCTTCACAGACAGGGTTTTCTCTCAAGTTTAAGAGTTAACTTAACAAGCGTCGCGCAAGGATATCGACCAGCGTGTTCGTCCGTTGTCGAAACGATATTTGTATCGTCAGTATGCTGATTATTTTGGTTCGGCAATTTTGCCAGGCATCAACTTTCACGTGTTTGGAGCCAACAATGAGTACTACACCTGCCAGATCAAATGAGGCGGCCCTGCGGCAGCAGTCGATGTCCTGGAGCGACGTCAAGACGCTAGGTCTCGCCTCGCTGGGCGGCGCGCTCGAATACTACGATTTCATCGTCGCCGTATTCTTCACCAAGTTGCTCGCCACGGTCTTCTTTCCCCCGCACACGCCGGAGTGGCTCGCCCAACTCGAGGTCTTTTGTATCTTCGCCGCGGGCTATCTTGTCCGTCCGATCGGCGGCATCTTTTTCGCTCACTTCGGCGACCGTATCGGGCGCAAGAAAATGTTCGCGCTCAGCTTGTTCCTGATGGCGTTCCCCACGCTGCTGATCGGCCTCCTGCCCAGTTACGCGATGCTCGGCATGATCGCGCCGCTGTTGTTCCTTTTGTGCCGGATACTGCAGGGCCTTTCCGTTGGCGGTGAAGTGCCGGGCGCGTGGATCTTTTGCTCTGAGCACGTCCGGCGTGATCGTGTGGGACTGGCGTGTGGGCTCCTGATGTCAGGGCTGTGCACCGGCATCCTGCTCGGTGCGTTGAGCGCAAAGTACCTGATGGGTAACCTCGACGCGGAGAGCCTGAAGAGCTGGGGCTGGCGGGTGCCGTTTATCGCCGGCGGGATCTTTGGACTGATCTCTGTCTACCTGCGGCGCTATCTGCATGAAACGCCTGTTTTCGAGGCTCTTCGCGCCAAGCGTGCTTCCGATCCGCGTCTGCCTTTGTCCGTGGTGCTCAAGCATCATCGGGGTGCGATTGCGGTATCGTTGCTCGCCACGTGGGTGTTCTCCGGAATCTTTGTGCTGTATTTCCTGTACACGCCGACCTTCCTGCAATCGCAGTTTCACTACGAAGCGAAAGCGGTCTTCACCAACAACTCCTGGTCGATCTTCGGGCTGATCATCGGCAGCACCGCTGCGGGATGGGCAGCGGACAAGATTGGCGGTGGCCGTGCGTATGCGCTGGGCAGCCTTGCCATGCTGGCTGTGACGGGCGCTTTCTACTTCGCACTGAGTTCCGGAAGCAGCGCGGTGTGGCCGCTCTATATTGCGGGTGGATTCCTGATCGGCACCATCACGCTCGGGCCGTACATTATCGTCAAGAGCTTCCCGCCTGAAGTCCGCTTTACGGGCTTTGCGCTGTCTTACAACACGGCCTACGCAATCTTCGGTGGGACTGCGCCGGCAGTTGCTTCGTACCTGGTGGGCCGCCAGGGCCTCGTCATGGCACCCGCCTGGTACATCGCAGCACTTTGCGTGCTCGGTGTTGTCATCGGCCTTACATGGCGCGCGCCGGTGCATGGAGATGTTGGGGCACCACACTGAGCAGCATTTCCATTTAAGTTTCATTGAGAACCAGCAGGCCATAAACAGGCTGAACCGGAAAGCCACGCACTGCGTGTTACGAAGGTCAAAAAGTAGAGACGCTCTTGCCCGGTGCCTCAATGCACGGGGCAGGATCGTGTCTGAGATAGTGCATGGCAACAGTTTTTCCGCAGCGCCACTTGCGGCGCATTGTCATCGCCCCGGCAATCGCCAACCTCGTATCGATCATCTGTGGAATGAAAAAATAGTGTGGATATTTCGATTGTCCCAACGTAGTATCTGGTTTACTTCATAAAATGAAGCCAAGAAAATGAAGAAGCGAACGACAGCAAAAAAACCGCCGCACTGTGCATTTGCCGGACGTGCGTTCGAGCAGGTCGGCGTTCAAACGCACAAGCGTTGTACAACCCGGAATGTAGGAGCCGACATGCGCTGGGATGATATTGGCGATAGTCTTTGTCCAATTGCCCGATCGCTATCCGTAGTGGGCGACCGTTGGACCCTGTTGATCTTGCGGGAACTTGGAATGGGCATGCGCCGGTTCGAAGAGGTTCAGGCCCAGACGGGCATGTCTTCGCACCTGCTTTCGACTCGACTGAAGCGACTCGAAGCGGAAGGCGTGATTGAGTGGCGTCTTTATAGCGTCAGACCGCCGCGTTATGAATACTCCGCAACAAGCAAAGGCAAAGAGCTTGATGCGGTATTACTCGCGCTTCAGGCTTGGGGGCAGAAGTGGGGCGGTTTCGATCCTGAGGCCGAGCCGTCGCTTACCTGGAAGTTGAGGGCGACGGGAGAGGGGATCAGTGCTCTATGGAAGACTCCGGCCGGAGACAGACCTTTCACTTTCGATGAAGCCGATCCGGTGATAAGCGCCGCGTTCCAGGCCGAACGAGAGGCGCGCCGAATTGCATTCCTTGCCCTCCGGCGCGAGCCACGAGGCGTGCGCAAATAAGTACGTGATATCTGGTTTCGGCGCGTCCTGCGTCCAGATCAATGCCGATCGAACGTGGCATGGTCATGCGGTCTGAGTTTTTGGGCGCTCGACGTCTTCTATCTCCCTCTTATTGGAGCTGGAGAGCGGTCGGCACCAGGGGCATAAGTTCATGCCGACAAGCCCTGTAAATTAGCAAATCTTAATATTGCGTAACTCGCCATCTGGCCGCGAAAAGACGCCCCCAGCCTCACTGTCGACTGGAGACAGAGGCGGTATTTGAACTGAGCGCACGGGGCCTCTAACGCCGCGATGCAGTGTCCACCGACGTAATTTAGCTACCCAAAAACAGGTGGGACCCGAGTAAAAGCGGTCCGCATGCTTTGGTGGAGATACATCTCAAGCCACGGGAAGATGTCCTAGAAGCTCCGCCGTCGAATAAATCGCATGGGCGAACATGGGGGCGTTCGTTGCCGCGGCTTGCATGCCCTCGACGCTAAATGCCGCGGTCGCATTCGTCACAAGCGTGACGTGATAACCAAGCTCCATGCCAAAGCGCGCGGTCGATTCAATGCAGCTGTTTGCGATCAATCCGATCAGAATGATTTTCTGGATACCGTGCTGCTTCAATTGTGCGTCGAGGTCGGTATTAGCAAAACCGCTTTGCGCCCAGTGTTCCTTGATGACCACGTCACCTGGCTGCGGCCCGAATTCGGGATTGAATTCACCACCCCACGATCCGACTTCGAAAGCCTTGGTGGGAAGTCCCGCTTTTTGGAACATGTTGATATGTTGCCAGCCGTCGAAGTCGCCATGATGCGAGCGATGGTGAGGCACGATGAACACCTGGATTCCAGCAGATCTCGCAGCCGGAATGATCTTGCGGAGATTGTCGAACATGCCGGACACGTCGGCCGTCGCCTTGATGGCGTTAAACAACTTCCCGCCTTCACTCATAAAGTCGTTATATGGGTCGACGATGAGGAGGCCGGTTCGATCTGCGCTATAGGTTGCAGTCATGAAATTGCCTTTCGTATTCAGTGAGCATTTGGAAGACTGGACAGTCGCACGCGAAGTGAGGCGTGCTGGATTGTTCAGGTCGAAGTGGACCGATCATCCGGTTCAGGAGCGTCGATCAGCCAGTAATGCGGCTCTTTGTCGAGGGTCCGACGCGAATCAAGAGTAGACGCTTTAAAAATGAAAGTCACGATATTTTTGTCTGCCATTGTCTTCAAATCAACGGGGTTACCAACGCGGTAAGGGGGATCTGTTGAGATACCAGTTATGCAAGCGCCTTGTCTGAAATGCGGCCGATGTCAGATATCCCTCATCACTTCTTCGCGTGGACGAGGGCGGGGTTCTTTGACAATGACGGGCATCTGGTGTAACGTTACTTCAAAATGTGAAGGTATAGAAGGAAAATCAAAATTTCTCGCACCGCTTCAGGTCGCTTCAGGTCGCTGCGGGTCGCTGCGGTTGCTCAGCGAGGTAAGCGGATCACCGCATAGGACAGCACCATCAACTTAAGCCGAATTGTTGCTCACCACCGAAACGCCTCAGTGATTTAATGGCACCCTGAAGATGGCGAAACCGGTATGAAAGCGCGCTATCAATAACCTTTGAACATAGGACAGGGTTAGGCCGATGGCGAGCACTGTAATCATCCTATGTCTCACCCAACGGTCACTGACAGGGGATCGATCACACTTTTTTGTGACGCTTTGAATTCAGGTCCATACATGGTGCCTCGCCGATTGCCACGCCGCCGCGCTTGCAGTGCACTTGCAACCTCGCTTACTCGATGGGACCTCTGACCAATGACTGAACTAACTGAAACACACAAGACGCAAGCGGGCGATGGCACGCTGCCGTTGCATGACGTACTCAATGTTGTTTCAAGCGGTGTCGCAACTACCCTTCAAAACGAGAGCGTCATGACAGGAGACGCTCCGTTCTCGGCGCTCGACGACCGCTATCATCAAACCCATCCCATACTCAGCGACAGAGAAATCGAGCGGATGAGGCCGTTCGGCACAATGCAAACGTACCGCTCCGGCGAACGGTTGCTCGAATCCGGCGTGCCTGTGCCTGGCATGTTCGTTTTGCTTGACGGCCGGATCAGCATTACACGACGCGACGGTCTCGGACGCGTGAGCGAGGTGCTCGAACAACTACCCAGACGCTTCGTTGCGGAGATCGGTCAACTGTCGGGAAGGCCGTCACTCGTCGACGGCCACGCAGTAGGCGACGTGACGGTCATCCTGATCCCGCCCGAGCGTTTGCGCGCGCTGCTCGTTGCTGAAGCTGAGTTGGGAGAACGGATCATGCGTTCTTTGATTCTCCGGCGGGTCAGGTTGATCGAGCGTGGAACCGGACCCATACTGCTCGGCAAATCCGACGACGGGCGCTTGATATTGCTGCAAGGATTCTTGAGCCGAAACGGCCACCCGCATACGGTGATCGATACCGACACGGACCCCGATGCGATCCAGTTGCTCGAGCGCATGTCCAGATCAGATGCTGATCTACCGCTGGTCATTTGCTCGGATGGCACAGTGCTGCGTGCCCCGGACGAAAACCAGCTTGCGTCGCAACTCGGTTGGTTGCCTGAATTCGATCGCGAGCATATCTATGATGTCGCAATCGTAGGCGCGGGACCGGCTGGATTGGCTACAGCCGTCTACGCAGCGTCCGAAGGTTTGTCGGTCGCCGTGTTCGATAGCCGGGCACCGGGCGGGCAAGCTGGGGCGAGCTCTCGCATAGAAAACTATCTAGGCTTTCCGACTGGCATTTCCGGACAAGCACTCGCGGGTCGCGCATTCGTGCAAGCTCAAAAATTTGGAGCTCACATTGCGATTCCTTTGCAGATCAAGGCGCTTCATTGCGATTGTTTTCCCGTCGAGATTGAACTGACGGATGGTCGTCGCATTGCTTCGCATACGGTCGTGATTGCTACGGGTGCCGCTTATCGCAAGCCGGCGATTGCAGGATTGGAAAAATTTGAAGGACATGGCACCTACTATTGGGCGTCCCCTGTAGAAGCCAGACTGTGCAAAGGAGTCGAGGTTGCGCTTGTGGGCGGCGGGAATTCGGCCGGACAGGCGATCGTTTATCTGGCGTCGCATGCATCCCATGTTCACGTGCTGATCCGTGCTCAGGGACTGGAAGCAAGCATGTCGCGGTATCTGATCGACCGTATCGCTGCGTTACCCAATGTCACGCTTCATCGCAAGACTTCGATCGAGTCTATGGAGGGGGAAGGAGACGCACTGGCCGCGTTGAATTGCACTACACCAGAGGGTCCGCTGAGATTGCATGTCAGGCATCTCTTTCTGTTCACAGGCGCCAATCCGAATACAAGCTGGCTGCAAGGATGCAGCGTAGACACCGACCAGGGTGGCTTCGTGTTGACCGGCAATGCGGTGAGCGGCAGCACGATCTACGGAACAACAACGCTTGAAACTAGTGTGCCGGGTGTGTTTGCCATTGGAGATGTCCGGTCAGCTTCGACGAAACGAGTGGCGGCAGCCGTGGGTGAAGGCGCTGCCGTGGTGTCGCAGATCCACGGCGTGCTGGCCGCACGTCAGAAGTTGACGATGCGGTCTAACGCGGCACCGGCTTGAGGCACGGGGAGGCGTGGCCGGATCTGGCTACGAACCACATAGATAACGCCGACCCGGCTCCTCAATGCGCTTCAATCAAATCTTCGCCGGTGGTTTGCGGAGAACCAACGCAATCAAAACCCCCGCAATACCCGCTGTGGCGGCGATCCGATAGTTGTCCGCGAGGGCGAGCGTGGTCGCCTGAACGCGAACGGCACGATCGATCAAAGCGTACGTTGCAAGCGGCACGGAAAGCACACTGGTCTGCCCTGCTGAAAAGATCCCGGCTTGGGAGATTATCCGTTCAACTGATTGTGCATCGAAATTGTTAAGGTGCATGCCAAGGTCGTTCGAATACATGTGCTCTCGAACGCGTTGCGCGAATGCGATGGACGTGGTGCCAAGTTGACCTCCGAAAAGGCGAGTGGTCTGCACCAGCGCTCCGAATGTCAGTGCGTATTCCGGAGAAAGGTGCTTGATCAGGAAGTAGACCGTCGACGTGACAACCATTGTTTGTCCAATTCCCTGAAGTAACTGAGAAGGAATAAAGTTTCCTTCAACCCAGTCGGGTGTGATGTTGGCGCCAAGAAGAAATGCGATCGTAACAATGGCAAAACCCGCGACAATGACTCGGCGAGCGTCAATGTGCAGCAGCAGGAATGCGACAAGAGGCGCGGCAAAGATCTGGGGAACAGCAATCCAGCGTAGCGTTTCACCAATCTGAAGTGGCCTCAGATTGTGCACGGCACCTAGAAAAATAGGCGGTATGAAACTTGTGTTGAGCAGCGCAAAACGAGTCAGCAACGTGAGTGTTAACAACAGGGCAATATTGGGTTTCAGCAGGTATTCAAGCGCGATTCCAGGCGATTTCGCCAGGAGTTCCCGAACGAGGAACGTCGCCAGCAGTACCGCTCCGGCATAGAGTATTCCGGTCACAAAACCTGACTGAAACCAGAATAGCCGCTCTCCCTGGTCCAGCCCGACGAGCAAGCAGACGAACCCGCTCGCTCCCAACAGCATCCCTGCATGGTCCCCTCGTAACGTTGATGAGGGATAGGGTTCCTTAGGAATGGACAACGCCACGAAAGCAACGAACGGCAGTGTCAGCGCGGCATTCTGCCAATAGAACCAGTGCCATGTGAGATGTTCGCTGTACCAGCCTTCCAGTGTTGCCGAAACATTCAGCGACATCTCGATGTTCATCGCATAGGCGGCGATTCCGAAGGGCAGCCACTTGGGAGGCAGCGTTCTCGCGATTACCCCGATTGCCACGGGAACGAACACACCCGATGAAAGTCCGGAAACCACCTGAATAAAGATCAGCGTGGCAAAGTTGGGCGAAAAAGGCAGTGCGAGTTGCGATATGAAAAATATCGCTGCACCGTAGATAAGCAATCGTCTAACACCCGTCACAAATGCGGCCCACACCGCGATGGGGCCGATAAACATCTGGCCGGCGTTGAACGCGGTATTGATCCAGGCACCCTGGTCGAAGCTGATGCCCAGCGCACCGCGCAAGTCCGCTAACCCTAAGGACGTCAGGCGCGACGTGAAGGTCGAAATGATGGTGCCAAGCAATACTGCTCCTATCGCCGCATACGGACGCAGGCTTTCTCGCGGAATCGCGGCAGCAATGTGGGGATCGACTCTCTCAGTGTTTGCTTTCATTGCCGATGTAAGTTCTCGCCTGGCCACTTGTGACTTCAAATATGAAAGCGTAGCATACGCCATGTTTCAAGGTGAGCAAACGAGGAGTTGAAATACCGTGGATGGAACAGGCAGCGAAGTAGCGGCGTCGAACAGGCGCAGGGTCATAGCTATCCTGGGGCTGGTTGCCTTCGCGGTTGCACTGGGTGCAGTGCTTGCTTATGCATACGGGTCAGGCGATCGCGGTACCGACGATGCGTACGTGACCGGTCACGTCCATACCATTGCAGCAAGAGTCAATGGCACAGTCGAGCAGGTGCTGGTGCGGGACAACCAGTTCGTCCACGCTGGAGACAAACTCGTCCGGCTTGATACGCGCGACTTCGATGTGCGCGTCGCGCTGGAAAAATCGAGGGTCGAGGAGACACAGGCAGATCAGGCCAAGGCGCGGGCATTGATCGCGCAGGCAAGGGCTGCGATCGTGGCGGCGGCCGCGGATGCACAACGTGACGATCTCAACTTCGGGCGGGCACAGGAACTTACGCGCGAGACGCCTCGCGGCTTATCGCAGCAGGAATATGACGCAGCCGATGCAACACGCAAATCCGCCGCTGCGCGCGTGCTTCAGGCACAGGCGCAATTGGCTATATCGGAAGCAACATTGGCGTCGTCGGTGGCCACAGAAACCCAGGGCAAAGCCAACCTGCGCGATGCTTCCCTGCAGTTGAACTATACGGATGTTGTATCGCCCGTCGATGGTTACGTGGGTAAGAAGACGGTCGAGACCGGGCAACGTATCGTGCAAGGACAGGCATTGCTTGCCGTCGTTGAAAAGGATGCATGGGTCGTAGCGAATTTTCGCGAGACCCAATTGAAGCATGTTCACGCAGGCGATATCGTGAGCCTTCGCTTCGACGCATTGCCGGACGTTGAGTTGACGGGCCACGTAGAGAGCTTCGCACCTGCCACGGGCGCTCAGTTTGCGCTGCTGCCGCCGGATAACGCTACCGGCAACTTCACCAAGGTCGTACAGCGAGTTCCTGTCAAGATCCTGATTGACGATCTGGATCTTGCAAGCCGGCATATTGCGCTGGGCATGTCGGTGACTGCCAGGTTAGGCGCTCAGGGCAAGGGTCCATGACGCGCTTGAACCTTTGGCTCCTGGGTGCCGTTTACGTGGCGTCGGGATGCACCGTGAGTCCTCAGCCGCTACCCGACCTGGCGCTGAGCGGTCAGCCGTTTCGACACAGCGAAGCAGCGTTGGTGACAGCAGCAGGTCACGTTGCCAAACCCTCCGATACCGCCAGGTTGTCGAATTGGGCCAGTCTTTTCGCGGATCCTCAACTGACCAGCCTGGTCGATTCCGCCTTGAGGGAGAACCTCGAAATCAAGTCGGCGAACGCTCGCATCGCGCAGTCGCGGGCACTGCTCGACGTGGACAAGTCTTACACCCTGCCCACCGTGCGTACGGCTCCGGGCTTCGATCGAAACCGTGTCTCCGAGACCGTGGATGAAGCGCTACCAAAGCGAACGCTGCATAACTGGGCCGTGCCCGTCGATGCCACTTACGAGGTCGATTTATGGGGTCGTTTGAGGGGTGGAGTCGTGTCGGGGCAGGACAAGCTTCTTGCCGTGCAAGCTGATGCCGATGCCGTCACGCTCCGCATTTCGACGGAGGTCGCGAGCGACTATCTGACACTCAGGTTTGTCGATTTCGACCACACCGAATTACTGCGTTCAATCGCGCTTCGACAGACTGCGCTCGACCTGATTAATAGACGGGTGAAGGCGGGTTCTGCTGGTGACCTCGACGCCCTTCGCGCAACAACAGAATTGAAGACGGCATCCGCCGAACTGGAAGAGAGTGACCGGCTTCGGGAAAATCTGGTTGATGCTATCGCGGTACTGACAGGGCGATCGGCTACTGATCTCTCTGTTGCGAACAGGCAGGACGAAGTTGTCCTGCCTTCGGTGCCAGTGGGTTTGCCCTCCGGGCTCCTGGAAAATCGTCCGGACGTATTTGCTGCCCAGCGGCGGCTAGATGTGGCTTCGCTGCAGATTGGCATCGCGAAAACGGCATTCCTGCCATCGCTTACCTTGTCTGCTAGCGGTGGGTTTGCAAGCGACAGCTTACGAACCTTTCTCGACCGGAATAGTTCGATGTGGGGATTGGGCGTCAGTGTTGCCGAGACCTTGTTCGATGGCGGCCGTCGCGAGGCAGCGGTAGATTCAGCTAAGGCGGGATACATGATTGCAGAGGCGGACTACCGCTTGACGACGCTACAGGCATTTCGCCAAGTACAGGATGCGCTTAACGATATTGCGGCCCAACGTCTTCAAGCCGATGACTATGGCGCTGCGTCGAGCGCGTCTTCTCAGGCTGCGGCGCTTTCACGCAGTCGATACAACCACGGCTACGTGAGCTATTTTGAAGTTGTCGATTCCGACCGCAGTGCGCTTGCCATCAAGCGTCAACTGATCCGGAGTCATCAGGCGCAGGCGGTGGCAACGGTTTCGCTGCTACGGGCGCTTGGCGGAGGGTGGAATGGGGTCGGTCCGGGTCTATGACAGGGGACTGTGAGGGGACGAGAATCTTTGTTGCTACGCCGCCCTGGTTTGCAGTGATTGCAGCAGGGCGGCAGAGCAGGAGCCGGCAAGCGTCAGGCTGCTTTCGATGCTTTCTTGATCGGCGACGCTTTCTTTCTTGCAGGCGGGCGCGCAATGGTTAACTCGACTTTTTTGGAGGCGGGTTTAGCTGTCTTGAGACCTGGCTTAGCAGGCGCATCCGCCATTCGTCTTGGCGTTTTTGACGCAGCGTTTGCTGCGGTTTTCTTCGCTAGCGTTGCAGCGCTTTTCGCAGCAGCACTCGACTTTTGCTCCGGCTTGTCGACGCTCTTTCCACGGCTGGCCCTGAAAGCCGCAACCCTTGCTTCCCGTTCCTTCGCGAATGCCTTGCTGATTTTGCTTTCAGTGTCAGCGAAAGAGAATGGCTTTTTGCCGCGAGGGACTTGCCACAGTGCGTCAATAGTCTCGCCCGTCTTTCTATACACCAACGCGACGGCCGGCTCTGCATCCGCTGGCAGTCCGCCCCAGCGCAAAGCCCACGCGCGAATTGCGAGCAGGACGCCGTCCAGCTCTTTGCCCTTCTGGGTTGCGTAGTATTCGAAGCGGTTGGAATGCGAGCTGTACTGCCTACGCTCGATGACCTCATCTTCCTCCAGGCGTTTCAGCCGCATGGAGAGCAGGTTCGAAGACATGCCGGTCTGCGCCTGGATATCTTCGAAACGACGTACGCCCATGCTGATTTCCCGCATGATCAGCAATGTCCATCGATCCCCGAAGACGGACAGTCCGCGTGCAATATCGCAAACACTTTCTGATGTTGCATCCCAACTCATGGCATTTCCCTTCCCGATCATTCGCGCCGTCTACCAGGACCGTCGCGCTATCACTATAGCCTTGAAACGGTCTGTGGTTTCTGAACGCGGCGCTGAGTAGCTGCCTAATTTGAAGGCACCCGAAAAATAGCTGCTATCCATGAATATTATAGCTTATCGTCGATGCGCGCCGGGCATGCTATGGGCGTCCCTGAAGGGTGCCCCATGGGCTGGAATAAACGCCATCGGCATTCATGGCGAGGGCGCGTCGATCCGCATGCAGCCACACGCATCAGTCGCGTCTTGCTTACCCATGAAAGCCAGTTCTTCATAGGATTCAATCACCGCAGTCGCGCCCGTCTCCGGACCGGATGAGCGAACGATCCGCGAGTGGAGACGCGATGGGTCGTGTCAGCGCCCGTACGTGAAACGCGCTAGCGCAGGCGGCATGTAAATCGTTTCTTGACATTGTTTCCTTGTGACTTCAATATTTGAAGTATTGATTGCAGACTCGCGCAGTGATCGTCCCGATCGTTCATGAGTCGACTGCCGTCAGGTTAGAGCTTCACGCAAACTCTCAGGACCTACCCTGGTGTTGCACAACGAATTCAGAGGCCTATATGGCAAATCCGACCTACCCTACGAACGTATCCGCCTTGATTCTCGTCGACGTTCTCAATGACTTCCTATCGCCGGAAGGTAAGATCAATCCGGGAATCAAGGATCAGATCGAGAAGGTCAACCTGATCGAAAACCTCACCCGGTTGATCGCGGGCGCACGTGCCGCCGGCATTCAGATTGTCTATGCGCCGCACGGACTGCATGAGCGCAGCTTCGACAACTTCAAGTACGTGCCGTTGCGGATGCAAAGAGCGATGGAAAACAAGATGTTCTGGGAGGGAGAATTCGGCGCCGATTTTTATGAGCCATTTCGGCCGCAGAGCGGTGACATCGTCATAGGCCGGCACAAGACCTTTGACGCCTTCATGGGTACCGACATGGACGAGCAGCTCAAGAAGCGCGGCATTGAAAAGGTGATCCTGGCCGGACTGACGTCGCAGACATGTGTTGAAGGCACGGGCCGGCACGCGACAGAGGCCGGCTATCACCTGACTTTCCTGAAGGACGCAGTCGCGGAGTTCACCGAAGAAGCTCATAAGGCCGCACTTGAAATCTCTTACCCGACTTTCGGCCACGAAGTCCTGAGCGTTGACGAGTTCCTGGCGGCGGTTCGCAAACCGGGAGAGTGACCGCAGTACCGGGCGCGCCTCGTGCGAACGGGTACGGGAAAGTAGATGAACCGGGGCATCCAGGCACGATGCCCGGTCCGGCGATGCGCTTCGTCCACGGGCAAGCGTAGTGGCGCATGTCTTCTCTGTCTCAGCGCTGAACTTTAAAGTTCAGCATCGCCTCCCACCACTCCGGCAATCTGTTCCCGCAGCCACCGGTGTGAAGGGTCGCGATGTGAGCGTTCGTGCCAGACCATCGCCATGGTGTAACCGGGCACGTCGACCGGCGCGTTAACCCGTTTCAACGTAGGCTTGTCCGCAATGAGTCTCGAGGGGAGCATCGCCACCAGGTCGGTTTCCTCAATGACGGAGATCGCGACTAGAAAGTGCGGCACCGAACAAACCACACGACGCGACAACCCCAAAGCGTCAAGGACAGTATCAGTCACGCCCTGGAAGCCGCCGCCGCTTGGCGATATGATCGCGTGCTCCATGGAACAGAATTGCTTGATGGTAGGCCGCCGATTCAGTCGCGGGTGCCCGATCCGACCAACCAGGACGTAGTGTTCGTCGAAGAGTTTTCGCGCTCTCAGGCCTGCGGGTACGGCATCCATGGTCTGCAGACTCAAATCTATCTCGCCGTCTTCCATACGCTTAGCTATACGTACCGGATTATTCTCCAGGACGGCCAGCCGGGTTCCGGGAGCGCTCGCCCGAAGGCGTCGGAGCGTGGGAATGAGAACAGCCAGCTCCCCGTAGTCTGCCGCCGCCACACGCCACGTATTCGTGGCGGACGCAGGGTCGAACGCTTCGTTCGCCATCACGACACGTTTCACGTTTTCGAGCGCTTCCCGCAGCGGCTCGCGCAGCTCATCGGCTCGCGGAGTGGGCACCATGCCTCTGGGGCCCGGCAGCAACAGGGGGTCATCGAATGCTTCGCGCAACTTGCCCAGTTGAACGCTGACAGAGGGCTGCGACAGATTCAGGCGCGCCGCGGCGCGCGTCACATTGCGTTCGCTAAGCAGCACGTCGAGTGTGACCAGAAGGTTGAGATCGAGTCGATTGAAATTGTGCACGGCTATACCTGATATTTAGAGAATTCATTTCAGTTATACCAGTCTCGCCTATACGCTAGGAAGCACAGTTTCAATCAGGGTATATATGAACGTTCTTATCGTCTACGCACACCCAGAACCGAGCTCGCTTAACGGTTCGCTGCTGGACTTCATTGTCAAGCGTTTCGAAAGCACAGGGCATACGGTGCAGGTATCGGATCTTTACGCCATGAAGTGGAAGCCTACGCTCGACGCCGATGATTTCCTGAATCGCGAACCTGGCGTGCCCTTCGACGCGATGCGCGATTCAAAGCGTGCCTATGAAGCCGGTCAACAGACCGAGGACATCACACGCGAACAGGAGAAGCTTGTCTGGGCCGATGCGGTGGTCATGCAGTTTCCGTTGTACTGGTATTCCATGCCGGCAATCCTGAAGGGCTGGGTCGAGCGCGTCTACGCCTACACGTTTGCGTACGGCATTGGCGAACACTCGGACAAGCACTGGGGTGATCGTTTTGGCGAAGGGAAGATGGCCGGCAAGCGTGCGATGCTGCTCGTGACGGCGGGCGGCTGGAAGTCCCACTACAGTCCGCGCGGAGTGAATGGACCCATGGATGACCTGCTGTTTCCAATCCAGCACGGCATCCTTTACTATCCGGGCTTTGATGTGCTCCCGCCGTTCGTCGCATACAAAATTGGTGCTGGGCGCGTGGACGCCGATCTGTATGCGTCGTTGACCGAGTCATTGGAACAACGAATCGACGAATTCTGGACAACCAAACCTATTGCATTTCGGCCGCAGAACGGCGGCGATTACGACATTCCTGCTTTGACGCTGCGCCCGGAGATCGCACCGGGACAGGTTGGATTCGCCGCCCATCGATCCGAAACGACATCCTGAAGCAGAAACCTGGGGAATGCAGGTTGAGCGCAATGGAGATTGCGCTCAGTCGTCGAACTTTCTCCACTCGTGCGGCCCGGCGACATTTCTTCGACGTGACTCCTTTTCGCTGACGGGCTGAGGAGGAAAGGCTTCCGCGCCCATCATCCAGCGGGTGGTGGTGCGGGCTATCCGGCGGCCAAAACGCTCTGCGGTCAAAAGGTCACCAGAATGCGGCGCGTTGTCTGGGGTGCCGTCGCCAAAGCTCTGTGCGATCAGTCCAAGCCATGCGCCGTTTACGTTGACGTCCGTGTATTGGCTAGCCGAGTAGTTGCCGCCCGGCTGATCGCCGACACCGACCCAGACCATGCTCATCTGGGCCGCAAAAACGGCCATCTGTTCGAGCGCGATAAGCTTGTCGCCTGAGCGCGACGCAGAGTTGGTAAAGCCGGCAGCAATCTTGTCCTTCCACACTTGATCAAGCCAGGAGTGTAGCCGGTTTCCAGAAACAACTTGAACAGTCCATGGGCGGACCCCATGTAGGTAGGCGCACCAAAAACGATGGCGTCGGCTTTAGCCAGACGAGCCATGATGTCGTCGTCTTGCCAGCGTCCATCGGGTTGCAACTGACTGGCTGTGATCTCGATCAGTTCGGCCCTGGCGCCAGGGAAAGTATCGGCGCCTTGCTTGATGTGCTCGGCTACGGTGCGGGTATGTCCGTGACCCGATGAGTAGGCTATGGCGATACTGGTCATTCGTTCTCCCTGCTGTTCACGTTGAAGACGGAGTGTCGTTAAAGCTTCAGGCGGACTTCGAGCGGTTTTGCTCAAGACCTTGGTGATAGGCAGCATAAGGCCGGAGAACCGGTCAGATGAAATTCAACCTTTATGGTGCAGGTATCACCGACATGGATGACAAGAGGCTCGACCTGAATCTGCTCCTGGCCCTCGAAGCGCTGCTTGCCGAGTTGAACGTCACGCGCGCGGCCAGACGACTCAACCTGAGTCAACCCGCGTTGAGCGCACAACTGTCGCGACTTCGAACGATCTTCGGCGACCAGCTCTTGATCCCGACGTCTAGGGGCATGCTCCCCACTGCATTGGCCGCCGATCTCGAGACGCCGTTGCGCCTCGCGCTCGATCAGGCGCGTGCGCTGGTCAGTCGTGCTCATGCATTCGATCCGGCAAGCACAAACATGACTTTCTCGATCTCGGCCAGCGACTACATGCAAGTCGCCATCCTGCTTCCCTTTCTATTGCAGTTGAATTGCAGGGCGCCGGGGCTGCGCGTCATGGTGCGGCTAGGGGATATTCGAGTGGCGGCGGCCGAGCTTGAACGAGGTGACATCGACGTAGCATTTGTGCAGTCCGGCGATGTGGAAGGACGCGACTTGCGAAACATCGATGTACTGAGCGAAAGGTACATTGGCATCGCGCGCAAGAATACGCTCGGGGATGGTGTCATGCCGCTTGACCGGTTCATGGGCGCACGGCACATCATCGTGTCGCCACGCGCAGAGGGCTTCGCCGGACCAACTGACGATGCACTCGCCACCCTTGGTCTCACCCGGCAAGTTGTGTTCGCTGTTTCATCCTTTGTTTTCCTGATCGAGGCGGTATCCGGCTGTGATCTGGTCGCACTCGCGCCAGAGCGGCTGGTAGCGCGCTACGCCGATCGGGTCGACACATTCGAGCCGCCGATTCCGGTTGCGGGTTTCAAGATCGCCATGGTCTGGCATGACCGCACACATGCGCATCCCGCCAGAGCATGGTTTCGGGAACAGATTAAGGCGTTTTGCGCGGAACACTAGCCGGTCCCTTCAAACGGTTTCAGTGTGGCTTCCAAAATGAAAGCTATCCATGGAGCTGATAGGGGGAGAGAGCTTTTTCGATTTCCGTTATCACCCCGTTCGACGTTAAGCTGGACACCCCGCTGGACACCCCGCCGGCCCCCCATTAATGACGAACCTCGACTGAGGAAGGAGCTGCCCTTGGTATCCGCAAAGCAGGTCACCGTGGATTGTTTTGGCGGCCCGGACGTCTTGAAAGTAGTCGATGTAGTCATTCCGACTCCTGGCCCTGGGCAAATTCTCGTTCGCGTCGAGGCGGCAGGCGTTCTTTATGGCGACATCATGCGCCGTACTGACCGGTACTTGACGCCGACGTCCCTGCCTTACGCACCCGGCACCGAAGTGGCCGGAACCGTCGCCGCGTTGGGACCCGGCGTTCCCACGGCTGCCATTGGCGACCGGGTACTGTGCCGAGTCCCCTCGAGTGGGTACTCGCAATACGCGCTGGCCGACGCGGCCTCAGCCATTGCCTTGCCCGATTCCATCGAGTTTGGCGAGGCAACCGGCTTGCTTGCGCAAGGCTTGACGGCTTACCTGTTGACTCACGATGCCGCGAACCTGAACGGAAAGTCGGTGTTTATCGAGGCTGCGTCGGGAGGCGTGGGCACGCAGATGGTCCAGATGGCCCGCGCGCAAGGCGCCGCGTTTATCGTGGGGTCGGCGAGCACGGAGGAGAAACGTGAACTGGGTCGCCGCAACGGCGTGGATGTGATGGTGAGTTCGGTAACCCCGGGATGGTCGCACGAGGTATTCGAGGCAACCGGCGCCCGGGGTCTCGATGTCGCTTACGAGGCTTCCGGCGCGATGTTTGTCGAGTTGCTCAAATGCCTGGCGCCGTTTGGCACACTCGTCAAGTTCGGGCGCGGGGTCAATGAAAACCAGACGCTGGATCCCTCTCATCTGCTTGGTAAGAACCAGTCGCTGCGCGGCTTTTATCTTCCTGGCTACTTCGACGCGGCCCATCTGCCGTTGATCAATGCGGCGAGCCAGGCGCTAGTCAATGCGGTGCTCCGTGGTGAATTGAAAGTTCACGTGCGGCACCGCTTTACGCTCGATGAGGCGGCGCTTGCGCACCACGCAATCGAAGGGCGGCCAACCACGGGAAAAGTTGTCCTGGAGCCATGGAGAGTGGCGGGCTAATGTCGGTAACGGCGACGCGCTATCTCGGCACCATCCATGATTTCGTCTGCCTCGATGATCTGGCGCATACGCCTCCCTCGCGAGCCGCATTGATGCAGGCGTGTTCGACGGTGCGCGACAAGCTTCTTTCAAAACCAGATTAAGAAGGGTTCCGACTGACTCGCAATTGCAGAAGGGTCAAGATCACCTTGGTCAATAAAACTTCAATTATTGAAGCAATAGTCGATAGTTACACAACGTTGCGCGTCTGGCAGGCCGCTACACGATGTATCTGCCGACCTATCCAACTTCCATCTTTCGGAAACAAAAATGAAAATCCTTTTTATCGTTACCAGCTCAAAGCGGGGCACATGGCTCGCTGAAGTAGTACGCCCTTACTGGCATCTTTCCGAACGCGGCAGCGAGATTCATTTCGCCAGCCCCGCCGGTGGAAAAATCAGTTGGGACCGGCTTAGTGACCCCTTTACCGAGGGCTCGTTCGAGGCCAATGACCTCCCTAGCAAGGGTTTCCTCTCCGACAAGACACTCGTTGCACGTCTTGAGACGACGATGGCGCTTGAAGCGGTCAAACCGGAGGACTACGACGCGGTCCATGTCGCCGGTGGAACCGGTGCGGCCGAAGATCTCTTTCCGAATGAGCAAATGGCGCGAATTCTCGAGCACTTCTGGGCGGCAAGCAAGGCGATCGGAACCATCTGTCATGGCTCAATAGCACTAGCCAACAACCCGGCTCGTGTTGCTGGACGTCAGGCAACGGGCTTCACGCTAAAGGAGGACATTGAAGCCGAGGCGCTGTATGGACCGCAGTTCGTGCCCGTCTACCCGCAGCCGGCGATGGAAAAGGCCGGTATCGACTTCGTGCATGTCGGGCCGCAAGGTGTTCGGGTTGTTGTCGACGGCAAACTGGTGACCGGACAGAACCAGCAATCGGCATCGGAATACTCACTGCAGTTCAATCACGTGTTGTTTGGCCAGGACCCGGTGATCACTGTTTAGCCTTGCAGATTCGTCACTTCCGAGGCGACAACGGATATCTATCTTCGCGTCTACTTAACGTTTCCTACGGCAACAAACTCACCGGTTTAGCGGCGTCGGCGCATCCCCGGTGCTCAAAAGCGGTAGCTCACAATCGGTTGTGGGTGAGCGCAATCCGGTGCCTGAAGGCCTCACGCGGAGTGCTGCAGGCCGTTGCCAACCTGTTGCCGATTAACCAGTTGCGCATAGACCGAGTTGTTCGCAAGCAGTTGCGCATGGGGACCCGCTTCGATCACCGAGCCGTGGTCCAGTACGATGATCAGGTCAGCCTCGCGTACGGTCGCGAGTCGATGCGCGATGATCAGCGTCGTGCGGTTGGCCATGAGCGTTTTCAGCGCGGCATGCACTTGTGCTTCGCTGATAGCGTCCAGATGCGACGTTGCTTCATCCAGGACCAGTACCGGTGCATCCTTGAGAAAAGCACGCGCGATGGCAACACGCTGACGCTGTCCCCCGGACAACTGCACGCCCCGTTCACCCACCCGCGTGGCGAGCCCCTGTGGCAGTGTTGCCACGAAGTCGCCGAGCGACGCCTGCTCCAGCGCGAGTTGCAGTGCTTGCGCGCTGGCGTCGGGCCGCGCGAGGCGGATGTTGGCCTCAAGCGTATCGTTGAAAAGATACGTGTCCTGTGACACGAGGGCAACGTGCGAGCGTAGCGAGTCGAGCCGCAAGCGTCGCAAGTCGACGCCATCCAATTGGACCGAACCTGTATCCGGATCCCAGAAACGCAGCAGCAGATTCGCAATGGTGCTCTTGCCAGCGCCTGAGGCCCCTACAAGCGCAGCAGTGGAGCCGGCACGCACGCAGAAAGACACGCCATTCAACACAGGTTGCGCGCGCTCGGCATAAGCAAAGCGAGCGTCTTCAAAGCGGACTTCCGATCCACCCGGCGATGGTTGCAAGTCGCGTTCTCCGTCGAGCACTGGAACCGGCTCGTCATGTACGACCCTTAACCGTCGAGCCGACGCGATCGTATCGGCCAGTTGCCTGCCCACCTGCGCGATCTCGGCCACCGGCATGAAGGCTGCCACGGCAAGCAGGATCAGCATCGGTAGCCACGCTGCGGAAAGCTGCCCGGCTGAGACCAGGCACGCACCCACTACGGCAACAGCCAGGCCGCCGAGGCCGGTCGCGACATCGAGCAACGCGGTTTGTCGAGCCAGATCCGTTAGCAGTGCGAGCCGCGTCACGCTGTATTCGCGTGCGAGCGCCATGAACGCTTCCCGCCGTCGCCCGGTCGCCTGGAACGCGAGCAGGTCGGACAAGCCCTGGATGGTCTCTGTCATATGCGCACCGAGCAGGCCCAGGGATTCGCGCGCCTTGCTGCCCAGTGCATCGATACGGTTGCGCCCGCGCACTGGCGAGAGCATCGCGTACACCAGGAACGGCAGCAGCCCGAGCGCAAGTGGCCACGCCGCCGTTGCGAGGACGGCTATTACCGCGGCCGGCACCAGCACCGCAACGATCGCCGGGGCGACCGTATGCGCGTAGAAATATTCGATGGTCTCAACGTCTTGCGTAGCCAGCGTCACGAGGTCGCCGGAGCGGCGGCGCAGAAGGTAGCCTGGCGCCAGACGATCAAGTTGTCCGAACAATCGGATTCGAAGATCCGCCAGCAGCCGGTACGCCATGTCGTGGGCAAGCCAGGATTCAAGCCAGTGCAAGACGGCGGCGAGCGGGGCAACGAGCAACAGATATGCCGCGATCGCCTGATGCGGATTGCCGGCACGCAGCGCGGAAACCAGCCATGCCCCCAGCACACCTACGCCGATGAAAGCCGTCACTCTTCCAACGCCCAAAAGAATGGTCAGCACGAGCCGCACTCGCCACGGACGGATTGCCGCGACCAGGGACGCCAGGGTGGCCTTCCAACCCAGGGTTCTCGCATCGGCATCGAGTTCGCGCAGACCTTGCACGGCGTCTTCTTCCGTCTCGCCGGCTTGCGCGGTCTTTGTTCCTGGCGCGCCTGCCTGAAGACCGGCTGTATCGGAGCGCAATGCCGAGACGCTGCGAGGCGTCACTTGGGCCGCCATCAAGCGGTGATACAGCCCGCTTCTTTTCATCAGTTCGTCATGCGTACCACTTTCCGCGATAAGGCCATCGTCCAGTACCAGGATGCGATCGGCGCCGATCACGCTCGACAGACGGTGCGCGAGAATCAGCGTGGTACGGCCTTGCATCAGACGGTCCAGAGCTCGCTGGATCAGCGCCTCGTTTTCCGCATCGACGGCCGAGAGCGCTTCATCCAGTATCAGGATCGGCGCATCGCGCAGCAGTGCCCGTGCAATGGCAAGCCGTTGGCGCTGGCCGCCCGACAACTGCACGCCGCGCTCGCCAATCGAAGTCTGATACCCGTCAGGCAGGCTCGAAATAAAGTCGTGAGCGTAGGCTGCCCGCGCGGCGGCTTCGACTTCATCATGGGTGGCGTCCGGGCGCCCGAGCCGAAGGTTTTCTTCGACGGTACCCGCGAACAGCATCGTGTCCTGAGCGACCACCGCGATCTTCGCGCGCAGTGCTTCGGGGTCAAGCGTACGCAGATCCTGACCCGCAATGCAGATACTGCCGCCCTGAGGATCGTACTGGCGCAAAAGCAGGCGAACGATCGACGACTTGCCTGCGCCGCTCGGCCCCACAATGCCGATGCGCTCGCCTGCCGCCACCGAGAATGTCAGCCCGCGGTGCGCGAGACCGCGGCCGCCGGCATAGGCAAAGCGCACGTTGTTGAAATCCAGCGACGCCGGAGCGTCGCGCAACGGGTCCGTGCCGGCTGCCGGCATGGGCGGGTTGGCCTCGAGCAGTGAGCGAATGCCCGCCGTCGCGGCCTGCCCGAGCATGCCCTGATGCAAGACGCTGCGCAGGTCGCGCAACGGCCGGAAAATCTCCGTACCCGCCATCAATACGATCAGGAGGGTGGTCAGGCCCATCTGCCCGTGGGTCACGCGCCACGCGCCAAGAACGAGCGCCAGTGCGGCGCCCAGGGCTGCTCCGAGATCGACGATGCCGCGTGTAAGAAGGCCTGCCGCGAGCACCCAGAAGGTGTTGTCGGAGACAGCGCGTGCCTGCGTGGCGAGACGTTCCCCCCATACGCGGCTTTGCCCGAACGCCTTGAGCGTTGGCAGGCCCTGGACCGCATCGAGAAACGTTTCACCGAACTCCTTGAATGCCTGGGCGCGTGCAAGGCTGGTGCGGCGTTCATGCATATGCACGGCGATCGGCCCGAACAACGCTACCAGGGCGGCAACCAGGAGCACGGTGGCCACGGGCAGGTCCCAGAATGCGATGAAACCGAAGATGGCAAACGGCGCACAGAGGGCCACGGCCAGTTGCGGCAGATACTGCCCAAAGAAGGTCTGCAACTGCTCAACGCCATCGATGACCGACAGCATCACGCCTCCCGTGCGTTGTTCGGCGAACCAGGCCGGTCCAAGCGCCACGATGCGGTCATACAACTGGCCACGCAGCGTTTCCTGGGCTCGCGCTGCAGTACGGCAGGCGATGCTCGTGCGCCAGTGATCCAGCAGCGCACGCAGCACGATCGCGGCCGCCACAGCCACGGAGGGCGCCACCCACGATTGCGAGGGACTGCCTCGCAAGACCTGCGCGAGCAACTGGCCGAGAAACACAAAACGGGCGATTCCGGCCAGCAAGGCCAGCAGTCCCACGACGATGCTGAGCACCATGTGCCCGCGTAGTCCCTTGGTCAATTGCCAAAGGCGAAGATCGAAATACATCCGGGTGACTCCTCAAGGTATTGGATCATCGTGGCATGGACCTGCGCGGCGCGCGAGCGATGCTTTCTCAACCGGGGTTGAGCTAAACTTTACCCATCATGCCAAGACTCTCTCCCCACATTCCGCCGCTGGCCGCCCTGAAGGCGTTCGAAGCCGTAGCCCGACTGGGCAGCCTGAGCCGCGCGGCGGAAGAACTCAACGTTACCAAGAGCGCCATCAGCCATCAATTGCGCGCGCTGGAATCGGCATTGGGTACAACGCTGATGCACCGTGGCGGCACGACTTCACGCGCGCAACCCACGCCTGCCGGGCAGGAGTTGCTGGTGGCTATTGAAGCGAGCCTGATTCCGTTGGGCGAGGCCTGCGAGCGGTTAGCCGTGCGGCGGCGCAAGCGTCGCCGCACGTTGACGGTTTCTGCCAATGCGCCGTTTTCATCGCTCTGGCTTGCGCCTCACGTGGTTGAGTTCTCGACGCGCCATCCGGAGATCGCGGTGAACCTGAGGGTGTTTGACGACGAACCGGATTGGCAGAATGACACAATCGATATCGCGATTCTGCGCGTGCCATTGCCGAGCTCGACAAGCTTGACAAGCGATACGCCGAACTCGCATCCGAGCGACCGGGCGCTGGTCCGGGAGACTGTGTTCCCTGTGTGCAGCCCGTTGTTGATCGATCCGCGGACCGCCACCCCGCAGACACTGTCCGAGCACCGGTTGCTGCAGGAGGAGCACCATGCATCCAGCCGGGAAATAGACTGGCAGACGTGGTTTTCGCTGCTCGGCGCCGGAGCGCTTCCGGAGCAAAACCTGGTTCGCTTGAGCAGCTTTAACCCGATCATCGGCGCTGCGATTGCGGGGAAGGGTGTTGCACTCGGCCGTTCACCGCTGATCGATTTTGACTTGGCCCACGGCCGTCTGGTTCGCCTGTTTCCGGAGTACGAATTGCCGGGGTCGTGGCAGTTCGTCATTCGCCTGCATCCCGAACGCTCGTCCGATCCGACGCTGATCCAGTTTCAAACCTTCATGCTTGAGCGCTCGGCGATCTGACAGGTGCAGACGGTTTTCGCTTGGGGCGCCGTTGGACGGGTTTGGGCGTGCGATGGTCCCTGGTTGCTGCTTTCAGTTTTTTCTTGCCATGGCCGGTCATCCTTAGGGTTCCTTAGTGGATGACAAGCCTGAACGCTGCAGTGCACATGGGCGGAGCAACGAGGGATTCGTGCGAAAGGTGTGACAGGCGTTGCGCGTCGGCACGCAACGCGTGCAGGTAAGCGGCACAGTCCACAGACGTGTCTCACCCGGGCAAGAGGTCACGCCCAAGGGCTTTATAATTTTTTCACTACTTTGCCTAGAATATTAGGCGTTATATGGACTTATGCCTACGTAAGTCAGCACAGTCGAACAATAAGGCTTGTCTTTCATTGATAATTTGCCTATTATATTAGGCATTAATACGTATAATGCCTAATATAATGACCAACTTCGTGATGCCAGTACAGGCTGCCGAGCGGGTTGTCCGGCTGGGCCAGCGTATCCGGATCGCGCGCATCCGGCGCGGCTGGTCGGTGACGGACCTCGCCAGCAAAGCAGGCATCAATCGCAACACACTCACCGCGCTGGAACTCGGCAAGCCAGGCACGGCGATCGGTGTTTGCGTTACTGTTCTGTGGGCGCTTGGTCTGGAGCAGGCCCTGGATGCTGTTGCCGATCCGGACGCCGACCTGCACGGCAAGGCACTCGAAGCGTCGCGCCGCCCAACGCGTGCAGGCAAGCCCAGGAAGGCGAGCGACGACTATGACTTCTGAGCGCGAAGCCTACGTCTACATCCAGCTTCCCGGCACCCTGGAGACGGTGCCGGCGGCGCTGCTGAGGGTGCAGACGCTGCCGGATGGCACCCAGATTGGCCGTTTCCGCTATGGCGATCGCTACCTCCAAAGACCAGGGGCGGTCTCGCTTGATCCATTTCACTTGCCGCTCGCCAAACAGGTCTTCGAGTTCACCCAGCTCAAGGGCATCCCGGGCGCGGTGCGGGATGCCGGTCCGGATGCCTGGGGGCGGCGCGTGATCGAGCACAAGCTCGAACGCAGTGCGGCTGATCTTCAGGAGATCGACTACCTGCTGCATGGCCCTCAAGACGGTGCGGGGTATTTGAGCTTCGGACTGAAAGCCGAGCCGCCCGCGCCGAAGCGCCATTACAACCGGACGCATCAACTGGCTGAACTGATTGCGGCCACGCAGGCGATTGAGGAGGGGCGGCAGGTGGCCGCGCATCTGCTGGAACAACTCGATCCCGGCACCAGCATGGGCGGCGCCCGGCCGAAGGCGACGATCGAGGACGCGCAAAGCCTTTGGCTCGCCAAGTTCCCCTCCAAGGAGGATCGCTTCAACCTGCAACGGGTCGAATTTGCGACGCTCGATCTTGCGCGACGTTGCGGCCTGAACGTTACGCAGGCGCGGTTGCAGGCGGTCGGCGACAGCACCGTGCTCATGTTGCAGCGCTTCGACAGGGACTACACCGACCAAGGTTATTTGCGCTTCGGGCTCGTCAGCGGACTGACGGTGCTCGACTGCGGTGACAGTCATCTGGACCGCGAGCGCTGGTCCTACCCTCTGTTAGCCGATAACCTGCGCCGCTGGTCCGACAAGCCTGAGGCCGACTGCGCTGAACTGTTCAGGCGGATGGTCTTCAACGCCGCTGTGACCAACAACGACGATCACCCGCGTAACCACGCCTTGCTGCGCAGGCAGAAGGGATGGCGGTTGTCGCCCGCCTACGACCTGGTGCCGGCGCCCGTGGTCAGCCTGGAGCGGCGTGACCTGGCATTAACCGTTGGTGACTATGGCCGCACCGCCAGCATCTACAACCTGTTGTCTCAAGCGGGCCGCTTCGGATTATCCGCGCAAGAGGCGCACGCGGAGATTGATCGCATGGTCGAGGTGATCCGGCACTGGCGCGACAGTTTCTTCGCTTCCGGGGTGTCGGCCAAGGACATCGGCTACATTGCTGCTGCTGTGCTGCCCGATTGTTTCTTCTTTGAAGGCCCGCCCGAGGCATAAGGCGTAAAGTTGCCCCTTGCCCCGCGCCGTCCGGCATCCGGGGGGGCGAAGATGCTCCGTTAGCGCTGGCGGCCGTTTTCGCCCATGACAGCAGGGATGACAGGGACAACGGGGACAACAAGAGGCGGCGAAAAGAGCGTCTGCCATACAGCGGGAAAGCTTTCAAACAGGGTGTCGCTGTGGGCATTAGAATGGGTTGGGCTATTCTCCGTCGGATTTCTCGGCGTGAGACCTTGTGGCAAATTGATTAAGAACTGGGAGAGATGTGGATATTTTCTATCATTGGAAGGACTTCGCGCTCGATGTGAAGGAGGGCCGCATTGGTACACTCGGGTCTGACGGAGCCGTGCTTGAGCAACTAAAGGAACGCCTCCCGCGCAAGGTGTGGACGTTTGCGACGCCGAAGGGCAGGAAGGGGCGGTTACAACTTATCGGCTCGTTTTTAATCACTGACTCGAAGCCTGTCTCGTTCGTACCCAAGTGGAAACACAACCTGTTTTACGACGCAGCGTCGCCTCGATCTGTCCTTTATACCGACTCCGCCAGCCCGGAAAGAATTGATGAGGTGAGCGACTATTTCAATCGGCAATTCAACGCGACGGGTAAATTTACTGTGAGTGGAGAGAAGGGCATCCGGGAAATGGAAGCAGATGTCGTACGCGGTTTCGAGAAACTGGTGCAAGACTATCCGACGGTCCAGTTAATGGATGGCCTGGCCGGGATATCCTGATTCCTGGAGAAGCATCGTGCATCGCGCGCGTCTCGATGACGACGGTGTGAACGAAGGTTCTCGTGGTCACGCCTGCTGACTTCTGCCGGAAAGCGATCGCCGTGGAAAAGCGATTTTGCATTCTTCGTGGTCATGGCAGGCGTGAGCGCGCCGCCATAGGCATTCAATCAAGAACGACGCCATCGCCCCGCCTGTACCTGCGTGTATTGATTATTCCGTCTGACGCTTAGCACAACACGAATTGATGGTTCGTCACGGCCCGGTGCGCTGCTACATTTCCGGCTGTGATGCACCGCTTGTGTGCTCGCTTTATTTACAACTGCGCAGACCAACACATAATGAAAATCAAACTTCTCACCGCAGCCTTCATGGGGTCGCTGCTGTTCATGTCGAGCCTGGCGCATGCCGATCGCCTCGACGATATCAAGAAGGCCGGCGTGCTTCGCGTAGCCACTTTTGACAGCAATCCGCCCTTCGGCTTTGTCGATCCAAAGACCAACAAGATAGTCGGGTTAGATGTGGACTATGCGAAAGCGGTCGCGGACAAACTCGGCGTGAAGCTTGACATCCAGCCGACCAACCCGGCCAACCGCATTGCATTTCTGACATCGAAGAAAGTGGATCTCGTTTTCGCGAACTTCACTATCACGGATGAACGCAAGAAAGAAGTCGATTTCAGCACACCATACTTCGCGTCGGGTACGCAGTTCATCGCGAAGAAGGGCACGCTGAAGTCACCAGATCAACTGAACGATTTACGTATTGGCGCGGATAAAGGCACGACCAACGAGCAACAGGTTCGCGCTCAGTTTCCGCGGGCTACTATCGTGGCTTATGACGACACACCTTTTGCGTTCGCCGCGCTTCGAACGGGCAACGTCCAGGCGATCACGCAGGATGGTCCGAAACTCGTCGGCTTGCTCGCGAACGTACCGGACCGCGAAAAGTACGAAATCCCCGCTTTCACCATCTCGAACGATTATGAAGGCGTGGGTGTTCCGAAGGGCGAGCCGCAGTTGCTGAATTTCGTCAATGACACGCTCAAGGGACTTGAGGCAAACGGTACTGCGGGACACATCTATGATCAGTGGTTCGGCCCGAAAAGCCGTGCACCATTGCCGCGTTTGTTCAAGATCGGCGATCCGCAAAAGAGCTGATCGCTGAGTGTTCGGCCAAGCCCGGTTCGACCGCAATTGGTCGAGCCGGGCTTGGCATTTCAATCTCCCATTCGTGTTTAGTTGAATGATTCCAATGAACGGATGGCTTGCGCCGAAGTACCTGATCTGGCTGCTCCAGGGCTTCGGAATGACACTGGCATTGTCGGCGTCAGTGATCGTCACGTCGACGTTATTAGGCTGTCTGCTGGCCCTTGCGCGCACTTCGCGCGCGGGATCTGTGCGGCGTGCTGCTGCGCTTTATGTTTTGGTGTTTCGCAACTCACCGCTGATCGTGCAACTGCTGTTCTGGTATTTCGGCGTGGCGACGCTCCTGCCCGAAGCGATGATGACCTGGTTGAACACGCCGCATTTTGCGGATCTCGGCTTGTTCAAGTTGCATTGGCCATCGTTTGAATTCGTGGCCGGGTGGATCGGATTGACCTGTTATTCGACCACGTTCATTGGCGAGGAATTTCGCTCGGGCTTATCGGGTGTACCCGTGGGCCAGCACAATGCGGCAGCCGCCCTTGGACTCACGCCGTTAGCCGCATTCGTTCATGTGATCTTGCCGCAGGCGGTGCGGATCTCGACGCCGCCCTTGTTCGGGCAGTACATGAATATCGTCAAGAACTCGTCGCTGACCATGGCGATCGGGCTAGCGGAACTCTCGTATTCGTCGCGTCAGGTCGATACCGAAACCTTCAAGACATTTCAGGCATTTGGCATGGCGACGGTGCTGTACATCCTGACCATCGCACTGCTGGAAGTTGTGCTCGTGGTAGTCCAGCGTAGCGGTTCGCGAGCGGCGGTGCGCCGATGAACGACGCCTTGTCCGCCATCCTGTCCAATCTGCCGTACTTGCTCGTCGGCACGTTTCCTGATGGTCCGTTGGGCGGCGCGGCGCTCACGCTGGTGATGGCATCGATCTCCGCCGTGTCGTCCGCGATCCTCGGACTGGCGGGAGGCATTGGACTTGCCATGACGCGCGGCGTGAGCCACGTGATCCTGCTCGCGTTAATTGGTTTTTTTCGCGCCATACCCGTACTGATGCTGATCTTCTGGACCTTCTTCCTGCTGCCGGTGCTGCTTCATGTCAACGTGCCGGGTCTGGCGACGGTCGTGGCTGCGCTATCGCTGATTGGTGGCGCGTACCTGTCGCATTCGGTTCATGCGGGTATCGAAGCAGTGGGGCGAGGGCAGCGCCAAGCGGCGCTATCGCTGGGGCTGACGCGCTGGCAGGCGATGCGTCACGTACTGCTGCCGCAGGCCATCCGCATCATGGCGCCATCGTTCATTAACCAGTGGGTGTCGCTCGTCAAGGATACGTCGCTGGCGTACATCGTCGGCGTGCCGGAACTCGCGTTTCTCGCCAATCAAGTGAATAGCCGGCTCATGATCTATCCGGTGCAAATCTTCCTGTTCGTAGGTCTCGTCTATTTGATCCTGTGCACCTCGCTCGATGCGTTGACGACTCGCCTGTTGCTGGGCCGCGAGCAAGGTGCCGAACCGCGCGCGACAGCACCTGCCGTGGCTGTCGTTCCGTCGCCGGATTGATGCAAAACCACACCCGTGTACTTTCAAGCATGACGCGAAAATCGATGGCATTTTGTAAGACCAATTTCGTCTAACGATTACCAATGTCGCTAAGCCTTCTTTGGAAATACGTTTTTATTGGTTCTGCTTCTGAGCGGCCTCTTTCATAGTGTCAATTGATGGCTATAGACGGTTGCATTTCCTCTGGCAACCGTTTGGCCTCGATGGGTTATCAAGTGACAGTACAAGGAGACGTCATGGCAGTTGAATTGGAAGAACGCGTAGCTCACGAATCAAATCACGCATCTCATGCAGTGTTGGACGCGGCGCGCGCCGCAGCGGCAGCGAAGCAATTGCCTTACGCGGGAGGGGTGTCACCTCGCGACGCGTTTGCGCTGATCGAGTCGGGCGCGGCGGTGCTGGTGGATGTCAGAACGACCGAAGAGCGCAAGTTCGTAGGTTACGTGCCTGGCAGCATCCATGTGGCCTGGGCAACAGGTACTTCGCTTACGCGCAACCCGCGCTTTGTCCGGGAACTGGAAGCGAAGACCGGCAAGGACGCAGTCGTGCTGCTGCTCTGCCGCAGCGGCAATCGTTCAGCGCTTGCAGCGGAAGCCGCGGCGAAAGCAGGATTTACTCAAGTGTTCAACGTCCTTGAGGGCTTCGAAGGGCAACTGGATTCACAACAGCGGCGAGGCGGGGAAGATGGCTGGCGCTTTCAGGGTTTGCCGTGGATTCAGGATTGATCAAACTCTAATGGCTTGACGCCGAAGGATCTCCGACTGTGGCTGCATTTGACATCGACGACATCGTCCAATCGCTCCAGACGGTGCGCCAGCAATGGCGCGAAGTGCAGAAGCGTTCGCTCGAACCGGGCGGACGCGAATTACCGGCCCGAGAGGCGCTGGCCAACATAGTAGAGACCTTGAAGGGCGTGCTCTTTCCAATGCGGCTTGGTCCGCACGACCTGCGTCAGGAAAGCGAAAATTTCTACGTGGGCCATGCACTGGATTCAGCCTTGCACGCTCTTTTTGCCCAGGCGCAACTCGAATTGCAATACCGCGA
>NZ_JAQGMM010000468.1 GCF_028292365.1 Caballeronia sp. | reverse complement strand
GCACGGCGCATCGGATGACTCTCGATTAACGGGTTTCGGTGACTTTGGCCAGATGGCGCGGCGCGTCGGGATTACGCCCGCGCGCGGCAGCCAGGGCATCGGCCATCACATAGAACGACAGGATTGCAGCGATCGGGTCGAGCGCGAAATGCGCAGTCTCGACGAGCGGCAACGTCGCTTCGGGAATGTCTGCGGGCGCGGCAAGCAGCACGCGAGCGCCGCGCGCGCGCATGTCGCGGGCAAGCTGGATCAAACCAGCCTGTTCCGGACCGCGCGGTGCGAACACCAGCAGCGGGTAGTCCTGGCCGATGAGTTCCATCGGACCATGCCGCACTTCTGCACTCGAAAACGCTTCGGCCTGGATGCCCGATGTTTCCTTCAGCTTGAGCGCCGCTTCCTGGGCAATCGCGAGACCAAGTCCACGGCCGATCACGATCATGCGGTCAACGTTCTTCAGTTCATCGACAGCGTGCGACCAGTCGAGCTTGCCCGCGGCACGTAATGCGTCCGGCAGTGTTTTCAGCGCGCTCAGCAGTTCGACGTCTTTCTGCACGTGCGCAATCACGATCGCCGACAGCGACAGCATCGCGATATAACTTTTGGTCGCAGCCACCGACAATTCCGGGCCGGCGAGTAGCGGCAGATTCCATTCACACGCTTCGGCGAGCGGCGAACCGGGCGCGTTCACAGCGGCCACGGTCAGCGCGCCGGCGGCACGCAAAGCTTGCATCGTGCCGATCAGGTCGGGACTTTTTCCGGACTGCGAGAAGGCCACGGCCAGTTGGCCTTTGACGCGCAACGGTGCTTGCTGCAAGGTCGCTACCGACATAGGCAACGACGCAACCGGCACGCCGATACGGCTCATGGTCAGGCCTGCGAAGTAACTTGCGGCGTGATCCGATGAACCACGCGCAACGGTCAGCGCAACGTGCCGCGGTTCTTCGGCGAGCCGTGCGGCGAGTGCTTCGATGTGTGAAGTATCGGCGAGCTGGGCGACCACCACTTCGGCGGAGGCCAGTGCCTCGTCAAGCATATTCGACAATTGATTCACCTTCTACATAAGTAGCCGTCAGCGCAAGTTCGCGATCGAAAACAACGAGGTCCGCCCACGCGCCACGCGCGATCCGGCCTCTGTCCTCAAGGCCGAGATAATCGGCGGCATAGCGTGACAGGCGATTGGAAACGTCCGCTATCGGCAAGCCGATGGAGACAAGATTGCGCAGCGCCTGATCCATGGTCAGCGTGCTGCCGGCGAGCGTGCCGTCGGCAAGACGCACGCCGCCCATGCACTTCGTGACGTGCTGGCTGCCCAGGCGATATTCGCCGTCGGGCATGCCGGCCGCCGAAGTGCTGTCGGTAACCACGTAAAGGCGCGGAATGGCGCGCAGCGCGGCGCGGATCGCACCGGGATGCACGTGTATGAGATCGGGAATCAGTTCGGCATACTCGGCATGCGCGAGCGCCGCGCCGACCACGCCGGGATCGCGGTGATGCAGCGGCGACATGGCGTTGAACAGGTGTGTGAAGCCGCGGGCGCCGTGTTTGAGCGCATTGACGGCGTCGTCATAAGTAGCAAGCGAATGGCCCACTTGCACGCGCACGCCGCGCGCCGCCATTTCCTGGATCACTTCAATATGCCCGGAGATTTCCGGCGCGATTGTGACCACGCGGATGGGCGCGAGCGACAGGTACTTCAGCACCTCGTCGCGCACGGCAACCGCGGCCGCATCAGGTTGCGCGCCGAGCTTGCCCGGATTGATATAGGGACCTTCCAGATGCACGCCAAGCACGCGCGCGCCACCGGACGCGCGACGGATGGATTGTTCGCCCAGGCCTTTTACGACCGCCATGAGTTCGTCGCGTGGAGCGGTCATGGTGGTGGCGAGCATGCTGGTGGTGCCGTGCTTCGCGTGTTCGCGCGCAACGATATTCGCGGCGTCGCCGCCTTCCATGATGTCCGCGCCGCCGCCGCCATGCACGTGACAGTCAACAAATCCCGGCAAGATGTACGGCGCATCGTTGGTCTTCGGGTCCACGCGTGCGCCTTCGAGCGCGGTCACCCGTCCGTTCGCAAACTCGACCGAGCCGTATATCCAGCCGTCGGTCGTCAGGATGTTTCCTTTCAGCATGAATCTCTCTCGTGAAACGTGCCGCTTAACGCGCATTGGGCGCGTCTGGCAGCGCGCGCTGTGCGCATGACGAAGCTCCATCAACCTTCGCACCCGCTGCGAGCAGGCCGAAAGTCGCCGATGAAACGTTTCCCCGGTGACTTCCCGCGATGGCGGTTTCGCTTCTGGAATTGTTTTTCGACGTCTGTTTCGACGTCTCGCCGGTCCGGTAGTGGAAGGACTCTGGCGCGATGCCTGATGCACTGATAACGCAAGAACAGGGCGCTAGCCAGACACCTCGATTGCCACTTTGCGACCAATTTTTACGATCGTTTGACTGATCGAATGTGCATAGGAATGGTCACGAAGCCGCCATCTTTGGCGAGCCCATTATATAACCAAAATAATACCAGTCAATTTTCAAAATCAAATGCTCCTATTCGCACAAACTTGTTAATTATCAATAGGTTGAACGTATCTCGAATTAATTTCACAGGAGTTTTAGTATCGGTAATTACCCTCGAATTGCAGCCCACTTCATCGCTGCTGGTCTACACACTATAGACGCCCTGCGACCGCCACAAGAGGTACCGGCAACGCTTTTCTGCACGATCATGCTTTTTATCGGCACAATAGCCTCGATCGATTCACTGGGGGAAACGGTGAACGGCATAAAAACGAGAGAACGAGGCGGATATGGACAATTCCATGAACGACGGCCTGACGGACGCGGTGCGCCGCTTCCAATGGTTTTATACGCGCCACGTCAGGGCGCCACATGAGTTGGTCGAGCACAGCGCGCTGTCGCTGACAGAAATGCGTGTGCTGTTTGCCGTCATGCACGCCGGTACGTGCACGGCGGCGGATATCGCGCGCACGCTCGGGCTCGATACCGGTTATCTGAGCCGGATGCTGACGCAATTCGAAGGCGCCGGATTGATCGAGCGGCAGCCATTTTCCGGCGACGCCCGCTGCAACCGGGTTTCATTGACCACGGCCGGAGAAACGACGCTGGCCGCGGTAAGCACGCACGTGCGCGACGACGTTTCGGCCACGCTCAACGCAATGACGCCAGACGAAGGCGCACAGTTGCTTGCCTCCATGGGTTGTGTCCAACGCCTGCTAGGGCCGAACGGCGACGTGCCACGCGTTCAACTGCGTGGGCCGCGACCGGGTGATTTTGGCTGGATCGTCGAGCGTGAGGCGCAACTCGCCTCCGGTGGAATGCAAGCGCAACATGAGCGGGAAACGCGTACGGCGATGATCGTAGCGGACTACCTGACCGCACCCGATCCGCTACGCAATGGCTGCTGGATCGCCGAGTGCGACGGCGTCAGCGTAGGCGCGAGCCTGCTGATCGGCGTGTCGGCCGGGAATGCACGGCTTTCGGCGTTGTTCATGGAACCGGGTGTGAAGCGAGGCGGTATTGCCCGCCGTTTGGTCCGCGCGTGCGTGACGTTTGCCACTGAGGCCGGATATGACCGCATCGTCTGCACGACCGATGTGAGCCCGGCACCGCTTGCCCCTCTTCTCCGTCCGTTCGGTTTCGAGGAACTGAACGGCCAAGGGGAATGGGAAAAGCGCTTGAAAGAGCCCCGCACCTTTTAAAGCGTGCGCGCCGTGGCGGCTGCGTGGGCTTAAGATTGAGGCCCGTTCTTCATCGCTTGAAATCGCTCATGTACGTCATCCACCTACGCTACACCGGCGCGCTCGCTGAAATCGACGACGCGCTCGACGCTCATCGCCTCTATCTTCAACGTCAGTTCGACGCAGGCGCGTTTGTTATCGCGGGGCCCAAAGTACCGCGCGACGGCGGCGTTATCCTTGCGGTGGCCATGGACCGCGACCGGCTTGACGCGATTATTGCGGAGGACCCGTTCTCGCAGCAACGGCTCGTGCACTACGACATCATCGAATTCAATGCCACGCGGCTCGCACCCGGACTGAATTTGCCGCAGTTGCCGTGAGGGTGATTTGCGATCGATGATCTTCGACGAGGTGCAGCGGGAATCAATGGGCATCACCCACGAAAAAGGCCGTTTCAACGTAAGTTGAAACGGCCTTGGCGCCACTCATAGCAAGCGCCCGCTTTATCAGGCAACAACTTTAATCGAGCAACAACTTCAGGTCATGTACCCAGGTATCCACGCCCTGCCCGTCGCGTGCGAACAACCTGAGTTTCCCTTGCGGGTCGAACACGTAACTCGCGGCCGTATGGTCCATTGTGTAATCGCCCGCCGCCTTGCCCGGAACCTGCGCGTAATACACGCGAAAATCCTTCGTGATCTTGACAAGCTCCGCCGTGTCAGCAGGACGCAACCCGATGAACGCCGTGCTAAACGCCGACACGTATTCACCCAGCAATGGCGCTGTATCGCGGGCGGGATCGACGGTAACCATCAGCACTTGAACGCGCTTGCCGTCGTCGCCGAGTTTTGCGATTGCCTGTGAAAGTTCAGCGAGCGTGGTCGGGCACACGTCCGGGCAATGCGTATAGCCGAAGAACAGCACCACGGCCTTGCCCTTGAAATCACCGAGCGTGCGCGGCTTGCCACTGGTGTCGGGCAACGAAAAATCGCTGCCGAACTGTGTATTGCCCGTGATGTCGAGATTTGTGAACGCCGGCTTACTGTCACATCCTGCGAGCAGCGCGGCGGCCAAAATGAATCCCAACCAGACAGCGATTCCCCGAACTGAAAACTTCATAAACCGATCACCGTCCGCACGTAATGATCCACTAGCAGCGCGCCGAACAGCAGCGACAAATACACGATGGAGAACCGGAAGGTCTTGCGCGCGAGAGCATCGGAGTATTCACGATAAATCTTCCACGCATAACCGACGAACATTCCGCTGAGCACAACGGCCGACGCCAGATAGAGCACGCCGCTCATGCCAGAGATAAACGGCATCATGGTCACGGCAAACAGGATCACCGTGTACAAAAGGATATGCAGGCGCGTGTATTTCTCGCCGTGCGTGTTCGGCAGCATGGGCAAGCCGGCGTTCTCGTAGTCCTTGCGCCTGTACAGCGCCAGCGCCCAAAAGTGCGGCGGCGTCCACACGAAGATGATCAGGACAAGAATCCATGCGTCCCCGGGTACGTGGCCGGTGACGGCTGCCCACCCAAGCGCCGGTGGCATGGCGCCCGACGCGCCGCCAATCACGATGTTCTGCGGCGTTGCGGGTTTCAGCAAACACGTATAAATCACCGCATAGCCGACAAACGTGGCAATGGTCAGCCACATGGTCAGCCCGTTCGTGAACGTGTAGAGCGTCCACATGCCCGCGCCGCCGAGCACCGCTGAAAACAGCAGGATCTGAGCCGGCGTGATCTCGCCGCGTGCGGACGGACGCCACGCGGTGCGGCGCATCATGGCATCGATCTTTTGTTCCATCAGGCAGTTGATGGCGAACGCGGCCCCCGCCAGCAACCAGATGCCCACCGTTCCGCCAATCAGCACAGTCCACGGCACCATGCCCGGTGTGGCCAGGAACATGCCGATCACCGCGCAGAAAACCGCGAGTTGAGTCACGCGCGGTTTGGTCAACGCAATGTACTGCGAGAGGCGGTTACCGGAAGGGGAAATCAGTGTCGTGCTGTCCATAGAAACTCACGGAGCTTGGCGCGGAAGTGATGCGGGAACGGGCTCGCGCGGGACGGTGGCAGACGACCCCACAACGTGGCCGGGACGGCTGGAAGAGATTCGAAAGTTTACCATAACGAGCAAGAGCAAAAGGATGGCCGCCCCGCCGTTGTGGGCCACGGCGATAGGCAGCGGCCACTGCAGCAGGATGTTCGACAATCCCGTCAGGAACTGCACGACGATCACGATCATGATGCCGTTGGCGGGTTTTCTCAACGACTCAAATCGCCGCAGCTTCGCCGCGAGCCACAACGTGTATAGCACGACAACAATCGCGAAGGTCCTGTGGGTCCAGTGAATCGCGACGAGCGCATCCTGCGAGATGACATCGCCGTCGCCGGTCATGCCGAGCGCCCGCCACAGGTGGAAACCGTGCTCGAAGTTCATCGGCGGGATCCATGCGCCGTTGCACAGCGGGAAGTCCGTGCAGGCGAGCACCGCGTAATTCGTGCTGACCCAGCCGCCCAGCGCGATCTGGACCACCAGCAGTAATAAGCCGACGAGCGCCGCGGGCAACCAGCGGGCGGCGGCGGGATCGATAGCCGGAATCGGCGTCAGGCGCGCAGCCAGCCAGCCGAGCGAGCCGAGCAACGCCAGCCCGAGCAACAGATGCGTGGTCACAATCACCGGCTGCAGCTTCATGGTGACCGTCCACGCGCCGAACGCTCCCTGAACCACGATCAGCATCAGGATGGCCGTCGGCCACCAGGGCGACACGTGCAGCGGACGGCGCTTGAAACGCGCCGCCCATGCAATCAGGACCTGCGCAATGATCAACACACCGATCGCCATGGCGAAATAGCGATGGATCATTTCGATCCACGCCTTGCCGATACTCACCGGTCCCGTCGGCATCGCCTGATAAGCGGCGTTGATGGCAGCATGCGCAATAAACGGCGACGACGTGCCATAACAACCCGGCCAGTCAGGACAACCGAGACCCGAATCGGTGAGACGCGTAAAACCGCCGAACATCACGAGATCGAGTGTCAGGAAGGTGGTGAGCCAGACGAGCTTGCGAAATTTGTTGTCGTCGGCTTTCACCCACACGTACGAAAGCGGCAACAACGCAATGCAGATGCCGATCAACCCGAGTTGTAAAACGTAAGTCATGC
>NZ_JAQGMM010000455.1 GCF_028292365.1 Caballeronia sp. | reverse complement strand
CATCGAAGACGATTTGGCCCTGGTGTATCGGGAGATGTTTGATCGCGAGGTCGTGCGGTTGTGCTGTGGTGGTGTCGGTGGGCTTGGCAGCGCTGGCGGGAGTGGCCACAGCTGTTGAAGCAGGCGTTGTTGCGCTGAGTTTTTGGAAGTTGAATGCGCCGGTTTTATCGCGGGAGAGTTTCACGTCCGGCTGCGTCAACCGTACTTCATCCAGTCGATACACATTGCGCAGCGGCTCAAGATTCGCCGCATTCACATGCAACGTTTGCGCGGCAAACAATGGCGCGTCCTGCTTGTCTGTCACGGCCAGATCCGCGAGATCCACTGTCCCTTTGATGCGAACCACGGGCGCGTCGGCGCTGAGCTCGAAGCTCACATCGAGATTCGTCGACAAGCGTCCGCTCTTCACCGCGACCGGCAGCGAAGCGGGTGCATACGACGCCAATTGCGGCACGTCGAGGCCATCGAGTTGCAGTGCGATCTCCGACTCCCGCGACTCTGAGAACGGCTTTGTGCGCCCGCGGATGGACAGCGGCGAACCATCGATACGCGCCTGCAGCGAAGGCGTGACGAACAATTCAGTGGTCGACGCGAGATTCGCGATAAACGGAATCCCGATCGACCAGCGATCGATTATGTGGTGCGTTTTAAGCAGGCGGTCGTCGAAATCGATTCGGCCATTTTCGACCCGAATATTCGATACCGAGAATCGTGCCGGTTTGCTGGACGGATTGGCGGAAGGCTTCGAGAACTTTTCGACGAGATCGGAGAAATTGAAGCGTTGCGCGTCGAGGCGCACGATATGAAAGCGCGGTGAATCGATTTTAAGTTCGTTGATAATCGGCGCGAGACGAAACAGCGACGACCATGAAGGGCGCACGATCAGGCGTTCTATATCGACGAAATCGCCGCTTTTTGTGTTTGCACCCAGGTTGGCGGGTGCTTCGCCAATATGCACGCGGTCAGCTTCGAAACTCAGCGTATAAGGATTAAGCGCGATTCGTTCGATGCCGGTTGGGCGACCGAGTTGGGCTGAGAGTTGTTGTTCCGCGATATGTCGAATGAGTGGCGGGGCGGCGAAAAAGCCGAGCAGGCCAATGACGATGACAGCGAGCAGGAGCCCGATCACAATGCGCCGGGTGCGCCGGGCTTGGGCTACCGCGTTTGCACCTTTGAGCAGGCTACGCCCGGCGGATGTCAGGGAAGTCTTGTTCAGGCTTGCCATGCGTGCCTCGTAGCGCGGCTGCGCACGCGGGCACGAGCCACGCGCAGCCTTGGGAAACAGGAGGCCTGAGTATACGACGCTGCGCTGGCAAATTGAACCCCAAGGGAGTTCGTTCAGCACGCCGGCAAGGTCCTCCTGAAAAAACGAAAAACCTGAAAAATTATTGCCGCTCGATTGCCGGAGGCGCCCACGTCCCATTCGACGCTTCAGGCTTCGGCGCATAAAGCCGGAACACCAACTGAAAATCACCATCCGGCGCCGGCAACCAATTCGACGCACGCGCCTTCGCAGGCGCCGCAGCCGACACGGCAATATCGACGGAACCATCGCGATTCTTTTTCAGCCGGTCCCGGTCATTCAGCGAGAGCCGCGGCACCTTGTCGTCGATCAACGCACCGTCCTTCGTGTACGCCGTCAATGTCCAGAAGCCACGGACCGGCGGCAACTGGTTCGGCCCGAAGTGCAACACGTACTCATTTGCACCGTTCAGCGCGTGACCGTCGCTGTCGGAATACGCCACCGGCTTCACCTCGTCATCCTTCGTGCCCGTGCCCGGCTGACGCCGCGCCAGGAACGCGCGCAACGTGTAGTCGGTGTCGTAACTACCCGCGCCATCGCCGAACCACACCCAGCCGTTACGGCTGATCGCATTCGACGGCACCGTGTCCACCCGCGTACGGCCATCGGCGAGACCAGTCGCCAGCAAACCGGCATCCGCGGGACGGAACTGCACCGGCTCTCCCGCCTTCACGCCAAGATCGCCCAGCAAACTAACGGCATGCGGATCATTCGGCGCCGGCGGGTTGTCCTGCATCGCCTTCGCCAGACGCGTGAAAAAGGCAGTGGCATCGAGCGAATCGGCTTTGTCACCACCGCCGCCCGTGACCACCGTCGGCGTGCTTGCCGTCACGTTCGGCCACGCACTGCCGGCTGTCGCGGCACTGGTTTTATCGGCGGAAGGCGCCTCGATGCTCATCGCCGTCTGCAGTTTGCGGGCTTCACGCACGTCGCGCTGGCCGTTCACGCGCACTCGAATCGAAAGCCACACATAGCGCGTAGGCGTTTCAACCCGCGTGACGCCGTCAGGCAACGTTCCCGTATAACCCGCCGGGACAAACGCAATCGTATTGGCCTGTTGCGCCGCCTGCCGGGCCGCGCGCGCCGCCTTCCCACTCAGCTTTTTCACCGGCACTGCCTGATCCGCGCCGTGTGTGATGCTGGAGTAGATCACGTTGGTCCAGGCGTCGAAGGCGCGAGCGTCGTAATAGCGGCCGCGGGGTGCATTGGGAAGCGAGACCAGCACCGGTCCGCTGGAGACATCCAGCCACGCGGTCGATTCCAGCGTGTCCACGCTAGGCCGCCCCGACGCGCCCACCGGCGGCAACGCCGTGGCATGCCGCAGCGTATTCACGGGCGCCTGGCCGGGCCGCGACGCATCGCCGCCCGTGGCTTTCTCCCGTGCAAGATCCGACACCACAAGCGGATATCCAAATACATAAGCATCCGCCACCTGATCCTTACGCCAGCCATCTCCGCTGGTCACAACGGGCGCCTGCGTCGCGCACCCGCCAAGTACTGCCAAACTGCTCAAACCAGCGGCCACCCAGAGCGCCGTGTACAACGAAACTGCCCAGCGTCGATTATTTTTCATTCGATTTAAGGATCTGTTTAAGGCTTTCCACTTCGTTCGTCGAGTGCGCGGGCCGGTCCTCGTCTTCCGGTCTTCTGCCAATCCGCGCCGCGGCGCTTGATCTATCTTGAAAACGGTTTTTATCTTATCCAATGACGATAGGCAAGGAGCGCGTAACGCTCCTTGAACATACTCGCCGGGGTTTCAGAAAAATCCGGACCGGCAGGAGCATCGCGTAACATGATTTTTTTCGATTTTTTTTGCTAGTTCTTTTAATCCGTCCACGAGCCGCCGATGTACTTGCCCGCCTGCTTCGAAGAAAAACGCCCCGAGGTTTTACATCGCCTAATAGCTGACAATCCGCTTGGAGCCCTTGTCACGCATGGCTCGAACGGTCTCGACGCGAACCACGTGCCTTTTGAGTTCGACGCGAGCCAGCGTGAGCACGGCATTTTGCGCGCTCATGTGGCGCGGGCAAATCCAATTTGTAAGGAGATTGAGAGCGGCTCTGACGCGCTGGTTATTTTCCAGGGCGCGTCCGGTTATATATCGCCAACTTTTTATCCGGGCAAACAGGAAACCCATCGGCAAGTGCCGACTTATAACTATCTGGTCGTGCACGCGCACGGCCGGATCGCGATCCGCGACGACGAGACTTTTGTGCGCGGCGTGGTCGCGCGTCTCACGCGGAAAATGGAAGCCGGCGAAGCGGTGCCGTGGAAAATGGGCGATGCACCAGCGGATTTCATCCAGACGATGCTGCAAGCCATTGTCGGAATTGAAATCGAGGTCACGCGGCTTGTTGGCAAGGCGAAGCTGAGTCAGGACGAAACGGCGGCCGACCGGATGGGTGCAATCGATGGCGTGCGTCAGCGCCAAACCGACGCCGCGATAGCGCTCGCCAACGCGATGTTAAGCCCGCCTCCTCCTCTTGAAAATACACCTTGACCTTCCAATCATTGGAATGTCGATACTGGTTACATCGGGCTGAATTGAATGGCTCGCACTTAACCGGGAAGCCTTGTCATGTCCGCACCGTCTGTTTTAGCTGCTAATCCTGCTGCTGCCGCTGTTGCGTCCGCTACCGCCGAACTCGCTATTGGCGGGATGACGTGCGCGTCGTGCGTGCGGCGCGTCGAAAAGGCGTTGGCGAAAGTGCCGGGCGTGGGACAAGTGTCGGTCAACCTGGCGACCGAAAAAGCGACCGTCCACGCCGAAGCGTCCGTGTCGCGCGACCAGCTTGTCGCCGCCGTGACCAAGGCCGGCTACGAAGCGACGTTCATCGAACCGGAAGCCGTGCCTGTCGCCGCGCCCGCTCACACAGGTGAGCTCGTAGCAGTGATCGTATCCGCGCTGCTGACCCTGCCGCTGGTTCTGCCCATGCTCGGGCTGGATCTGCATCTTGGCGTCTGGGTGTCGCTGGCGCTCGCGAGCATCGTGCAATTCGTGCTTGGCGCGCGCTTTTATGTCGGCGGCTTCAAGGCGGCACGTTCGGGCGAAGGCAACATGGACTTGCTCGTGGCGCTCGGAACCTCGGCTGCGTGGGGCTTGAGCGTGTATGAACTGTTCGCCCATCCCGGCCAGTCTGCCCACCTCTATTTTGAGGCGGCGGCAGTGGTGATCACCCTCGTGCGCTTCGGCAAATGGCTCGAAGCCCGCGCCAAGCGGCAAACCACCGACGCGATTCGCGCGCTCGACGCGTTGCGCCCGGAGCGTGCGCGGATTCGCGATGCGGCGACCGGGACCGAACGCGACGTCGCGCTGGCAGATGTGCGCAACGGGGATATGGCAATCGTTCGGCCGGGTGAACGGCTGCCGGTCGACGGCCTGATTCGCGAAGGCCGCACGCACGTGGATGAATCGCTGATTACCGGCGAGAGCCTGCCCGTGGCGAAGGAAATCGGGGCACGCGTGACGGCGGGGTCGATCAACGCCGAAGGGGTCATCGCCGTGGAAACAACCGCGACCGGCGCCGAGACCACGCTGGCCCGGATCATCCGGCTGGT
>NZ_JAQGMM010000416.1 GCF_028292365.1 Caballeronia sp. | reverse complement strand
GTCAAGCTGAAACGCGAAATCATCACCATGAAAAAGCCGGCGATCCGGCCTGAACTGGGCCGCGCGCCGTCCGTCGGCGCGGCTACGCTGAAGTCGTGGCTGGATCGGGGACATGACGACGAGGGCCGTCCCGTCGTCATGCTGGACACGCGCAATGCATTCGAGGTCGACGTCGGCACGTTCGATCAGGCGCTGGATTACCGCATCGCGAAATTCAGTGAGTTTCCGGGCGTGATCGAGGAGCATCGCGCGGATCTCAAAGGCAAGACGGTGGTGTCGTTTTGCACGGGCGGGATTCGCTGTGAGAAAGCGGCGATCCACATGAAGGAAATGGGCATTGACCACGTCTATCAACTCGAGGGCGGCATTCTTAAATACTTCGAGGAAGTGGGCGGCGCGCATTACCACGGCGAGTGTTTTGTATTCGATCACCGGACGGCGTTGAACGCCGCGCTCGAGCCGGCGGCGATTGCGCAGAATGGCGAGGATCGAGCTTCGGCTGCCACAGCAAGCGCGGAAGACGATGCAGCCGATACCGACGAAGCCCATGCGGCGATCACGGCGGACGGCCAGGCGTCATTCCCTGGCCCGAGCCATGGCCAGCACGAGTCGCAGGCAGAAGCCTCCGGCACGTCAACGGTGCACGACCTTTCGTCGCGCGCCCCGCGCTGATCTGATGGCCGCGTTGCAACTCAAACCAACGGGCCGGCACGCGAAATGAACGCTGAACCGGGCTATCGCGGCCGTTTTGCGCCTTCACCCACGGGTCCGCTGCATTTCGGCTCTCTGGTGAGCGCGTTGGCGAGTTTTCTTGATGCGCGGGCTCATCGCGGAACGTGGCTGGTCAGGATTGAAGATGTCGATGGCCCACGCACGGTGCCGGGCGCGGCCGAGGAAATCCTGGACACGCTCGGCAGGTTCGGCATGTTTTCCGCCGAGCAGCCGGTCTGGCAAAGTCAGCGTGAGGTTGCGTACCAGCAGGCCTTCGAGCAATTACTCGCTGCCGGCTTCGTGTTTCCGTGCGGTTGCACGCGCCGCGAAATAGCTGATTCACTCGCGGGCGACCACACGCGGCATACCCGCCATGCCCGGCACGCTACGCTGGCTTATCCGGGTACGTGTCGCAATGGGCTGCATGGCAAACCGCCGCGTGCGTGGCGGATGCGCGTTCCAGATGGCGATGCCGCCGTTCTGAGCTTCGAGGATCGCTGGCAAGGAATGCAGACGCAGGATCTGGCAAGCGAAGTCGGTGACTTCGTGCTCAAGCGCGCTGACGGTGAGTGGGCGTATCAACTGGCGGTAGTCGTCGACGACGCGGATGCCGGCATTACGCATATCGTGCGAGGGGCCGATCTGCTGGACTCAACCGCACGCCAGATTTTTTTGCAGCGCTGTTTGAGTGTTGCAACGCCTGTCTATCTGCACGTGCCGGTCATAGTGAACGACCTCGGTGAGAAACTCAGCAAGCAAACGGGTGCAACAGCGCTTGATACCAAGGCCCCGCTGGTCGAGTTGACGCAAGCGGCAAAACATCTCGGTCTGCACCCGTCCCCGGCTGCTTCGCTCGAAGCGTTTTTCTCCGATGTAACGGCGCAGTGGGCAAAACGGTTCGCGATTTAAGACGTTGATTGCAGGGCGTTGATTGCAGTAGGTCGAGCCCACAGCGCTGAGGATTCAGCGTTCCGAATAGACCGTTGGAAATAGACCGTCGAGAACAGACCGTTGAAAAACAAAAAAGCGGCATCTCTGCCGCTTTATCGTTTGTTTACTGGTGCTGCTTCACTAACCTCAAACCCACCGGTAGCCTCAAGACTCCGAAGGTGTTCTCCGCGGCATGCCGAGGCCACCGAGCAACGCAGCCAGCGGCTGACGCGGCGTGTTCTTGCGTTCGGCTTCAGCCGCGGCGTCGTCCTGGGTTTTTCTCGTCGATGCCGCCGACGGCTCGTACGGTTTCAGGAAGAAATCGTCAATCGGTTGCTGGCGCGTATGCGAACGCTCGAACGAGGTCGAACGACGACGCGGCTCCTCGCTACGCGCATGCCGATGCTCACCGCGCTCCGGCCGGCCCGAGCGCTCTTCGCGACGCGGAGCAGAAGCCGATTCGCGCCGCACAGGCACGTCGACCTTCAGCACCATGACTTCGAGCGGCCGCTTGATCAGCTTTTCGATATCGGCGAGTTGCTTGCGCTCGTTCGGGCTGCACAACGACAACGCATCACCCAACGCGCCTGCGCGGCCCGTACGGCCAATCCGGTGAACGTAATCTTCCGCGCTGAACGGCAGGTCGAAGTTGATCACTGCCGGCAAGTCGGTGATGTCGAGACCCCGGGCGGCCACATCGGTTGCAACCAGCGCCTCGATCTCGCCCTTCTTGAATGCTTCAAGCGCCTGCATGCGCTCGCCCTGCGTACGGTCGCCGTGAATCGCCGTCGCAATAATCCCGTCCTTCTCCAGCACGCGCGACAGCCGGCTCGCGCCAATCTTGCTGTTACAAAACACCAGCACCTGCTTCAGGCCGCGCTCACGAATCAGTTGCGTCACTGCGCCGGATTTATCGCTCTCCGCAACTTCGAAAACGATCTGCCGCACGTTCGCGTTCGTGGAATTGCTGCGGGCAACTTCAATGGTTTGCGGATTGCGCAGGTAGGTTGCTGCCAGTTTCTTGATTTCGCCCGAGAAGGTGGCCGAAAACAGCAGCGTCTGGCGTTCCTTCGGCAGCAGATTCAAGATGCGCTGCAGATCCGGCAGGAAGCCCATGTCAAGCATCCGGTCGGCTTCGTCGAGAACGAGAATCTGCACCTGGCCAAGATTCAGCGTCTTCTGCTGAACGTGATCCAGCAAGCGTCCTGGCGTGGCGATCAGGATCTCAACCCCGCGCCGCAGCGCTTCCGACTGCGGGTTCATGTCGACACCACCGAACACGACGGTGCTGCGCAAAGGCGTGTGCTTGGAATAGGCCTGCACGTTCGCCGCGACCTGGTCGGCGAGCTCGCGCGTTGGCGTGAGAATCAACGCGCGCACCGGGTGGCGTGCGGGCGATGCGCTCGTGCTGGCCATGGGCAGCAGGCGCTGGATGATCGGCAGCGAAAAGCTCGCTGTCTTGCCCGTGCCCGTTTGCGCGGCGCCCATCATGTCGCGGCCGGCCAGCACTACGGGGATCGCTTGCGCCTGGATCGGCGTGGGGATCGTGTAGCCGGAATCCACCACTGCCCGCAGGATGTCGGGGGACAAGCCGAACTGGTCGAACGTGGGCACGGGACCCGGCACCGCAGATTCAGTGGCGCCCAACTCGAGCGCGGGAGCGGGAACAGCCGTGGCAGGACTCGCCTGGACCTCGGGCGCGGCAGGATTCGCTTGAACTGCAGCGCTGGAATCAGCCGCGGGCGCAGCCCCGGATGCGGCGTCGGGTGAAGCGGCGGACGGGTTCGTGGCGACGGAATCGGACATGGTGACTTTGGTGGCTTTCGCTTTCGCTAAAAATGCGCCGGAGCGGCGCGCGAGCGGTCATTCCACCGCTCATGGACATCGGATGAAGAAGAACCGCGTGTTTCGTCGATGCAACCGGCAAATGACGATCAACGCGCGGACTTCAGATCCGCAGGGTTTCGTTTCGCTGCGAATCCTCACTTGGGTCCGGTCTGACGCAACCGGATGGCGTAGTACGGTACAAAGCTAAACGGCTAAGTACGAGCGGCAAGTGCTGGTGCCGCGTAACCATGACGACAACCGCCGCGGGCTGAAAAGCGTTGGAGATCGTTGCAAGTCGGTGGCGATCAGTCGGCAATCAATATGAAAGGACATCGACCTGCCAACCCAACGACCCGCATCCAGTCCGGCTTCTAATCCGGCCTCCAGCCCTACTCCCATCAACAGCCGGGCGAGGCGTTCGGACTTCGGGAAAGCCCGCTATTGTAGCACTCCCCCGCCCGCCATCACGTTGATCAGCGACGCGGCTTCAAGCGAAAGTCGCGGCCGGAAAGCCCGGCCAGACGGACCTCGGCGCCCCGACATCGATTGCTATAACAGCCTATTTCGGTTTCTGCGCTGGTTTGGGCGCATCTCTCACGACCATCAGACGCAATTCCGTCATGTCCTCGATCGCGTATTTCACGCCTTCACGGCCCAGGCCGGAATCCTTGACTCCGCCATATGGCATGTTATCAACGCGAAATGACGGTACGTCGTTGACCACCACGCCGCCTACTTCCAGTTCGTCCCACGCAAGATTCACGTTCGTGAGGCTGTCCGTGAACACGCCGGCCTGAAGGCCAAAGTCGCTGTCATTGACCGTTTCGAGCGCCTGGCCGAAGTCCGTGAACTTTTCGAGAATCGCGACTGGCCCGAACGCTTCCTTCCGGTACAAATCCTGGTCACGCTTCACGCCTTCCAGCAGCGTCGCTTCGAACATTGCACCATCGACCTTGCCGCCTGCGATGATTTTTGCGCCGCTCGCCACGGCGCTTTCCATCCAACCGGCCAGCCGCTTCGACTCGGATTCCGAGATCATCGGGCCAACGAAGGTCTTTTCATCCTTCGGATCGCCCATTTTCAGCGACTTCGTTTTCGCGATGAGTTTTTCGCGCAGGGCATCGTAAATATCGGCGTGAATCAAGATCCGCTGCACGCCGATGCAACTCTGACCCGACTGATAAAACGCGCCAAACGCCAGACGGTCAACAACGTAATCCAGCCGGTCGGCCTGATCGCGATCGACGATTGCCGCCGCATTGCCGCCCAGTTCCAGGATCACCTTCTTCTTGCCCGCTTTCTTCTTCAGTTCCCAACCAACCGCCGGCGATCCGGTGAACGACAGCAGCCGGAACCGCTCGTCGGTGGTAAAAAGATCCGCGCCGTCGCGATGAGCCGGAAGAATCGAAAATGCGCCTTTCGGCAAGTCGGTTTCAGCGAGAATTTCGCCCATGATCAGCGCGCCGACCGGCGTGCGGCTCGCAGGTTTCAGCACGAACGGGCAACCGGCCGCGATCGCCGGCGCAACCTTGTGCGCCGTCAGGTTCAGCGGGAAATTGAACGGTGAGATGAACGAGCACGGGCCAATCGGCACGCGTTTGTAATAACCATGGTACCCGGCTGCGCGCGGCGCAATCTCCAGGTTGATCATGCCGCCATCTATGCGCACCGACTCCTCGGCCGCGACCCGGAAGGTATCGATCAACCGCGTGACCTCACCTTTCGAATCGTTGATCGGCTTGCCCGCTTCGATGCACAGCGCCTCGGCAAGTTCGTCGAAACGCTCGCGGAAACGCTGCACGCAATGATCGAGTACCGCTTGCCGCTGATACGGCTTGAATTCACGCATCGCGCGCTGAGCGGCAACGGCGTGGCCAATAGCGGCATCGATTGCCTTCGCGTCCGCCATTGCCACGCGGGTAGCCACTTCGCCGCTGAATTTATCGGTAACTTCCAGGTCCGTGTTCGCCGCGACCGCAACGTTTGCCAAGTAATACGGATAGGTTTTCTTCAGCATGTCAGTCTCCGAATAGGCTCAAAGTTGCGCGCTGAGCCGTTTGATTTCGCGGTTCAACACGCGCTCGTTGTCCGAATAGTCGATAGGCACATCGATCAGATGCACGCCCGGTGTCGTGAAACACTCGCGCAGCAACGGCGCGAGCGCCGCCGCGGAATCCACCCGATGCCCAATCGCCCCATAACTTTGCGCATATGCGACAAAGTCGGGGTTCTGCAGCGTCATTCCATAATCCGGGAAATTCATGTTTTCCTGCTTCCAGCGGATCATGCCGAACGCATCGTCGCGCAGAAGCAGGATCACCAGATCCAGCTTCAGCCGCACGGCCGTTTCCACTTCCTGCGAATTCATCATGAAACCGCCGTCGCCGCAGACCGCCATCACGTTGCGGTCGGGGTGCACGATCTTGCTTGCAATAGCAGACGGCAGGCCCGCTCCCATGGACGCGAGCGCGTTGTCGAGGAGAATGGAATTCGGCTCGTGCGCCCGGTAATAACGGGCGAACCAGATCTTGTACATGCCGTTATCGAGGCAAATGATGCCGTCCTTCGGCATGGTGTCGTACACGTCCTTGACGATCCGCACCGGATAAAGCGGGAACCGGTCGTCGTGCTGGCCTTTCGCGAGTTGCGCGTCGAAATGTTCCTTGATCATCTTGAAGCGCGAAAAGTCCCAGCTTTGTTCGCTCTCTTTCAGCAATTCCTTCATCTGCCATACCGCGTTCGCGATATCCCCAACCACTTCAATCTGCGGGAAATACACCGGATCGACCTGCGCGCCGAGGAAATTCACGTGGATCACGGTCTTTTCATCGCCATCGCCGCTGCGCATGAAAAACGGCGGCTTTTCAATCACGTCATGGCCGATATTGATGATGCAATCGGCGTGATCGATCGCACGATGCACGAAATCGCCATCGGACAGCGTGGCATTGCCAAGCCACATGGGATGCGATTCATCGATCACGCCCTTGCCCATCTGCGTGGTGAAGAACGGAATGCCGATCTGGTCGACGAATTCGCGCAGCATCTTTGTCGTGGTTTTACGATTGGCGCCCGCGCCGATCATCAGCAGCGGATATTTTGCCGCGCGGATCGCCTCGACGGCATGCTCCACCGCCCGTTCCTCCGCAATCGGACGGCGGCTGTAACTCTTCGGGATCGGCGCGCCGTCGCCCTCTTCGTGCGCCACATCTTCCGGCAGTTCGAGGTGCACCGCGCCCGGCCGCTCTTCTTCCGCGCGCCGGAACGCCTCGCGCACCGACGCCGGAATATTGCCGATAGACACCATCGAACGTGTGTATTTGGTGAGCGGCTCCATCATCCGCACGACATCGACGATCTGGAAACTGCCCTGCTTGCTCGATTTGATCGGCTTCTGGCCGGTGACCATCAGCATGGGCATGCCGCCGAGTTGCGCGTAGGCTGCGGCGGTCACGAAATTGGTCGCGCCGGGCCCGAGCGTCGCCAGGCACACGCCGGTCTTGCCCGTCAGGCGGCCGTACGTGGCGGCCATGAAACCCGCCGCTTGTTCGTGGCGAGTCAGAACGAGCTTGATTTTGGAGCGGCGCAGTGACTCGAGGAGATCGAGATTTTCCTCGCCAGGGATGCCAAACACGTATTCGACTTTTTCTGCTTCCAGCGCTTTGACGAACAGATCCGATGCTTTCATGGAGAGTCTCGCTAAGGGACGGCGTGCACGGTGAAGGTCGTGCAAAAGACGGAAATGAAATGGACCGGGCGCTGCTGATTGAGGCTACACGAAGGCCGCGCGGCACCCGCCCGTCCGTTTATGGTCAGTTGACCGCACGCGGTTTGCGCGTGCGAATACAACCTTACTCCGGATCGCCATTCGATGCCGCGGACGACGGCGCGGGTTTCAGCGGGTCTCAACGGGTCTCAGTTAGCGGCAAGCGCCAGCCTTCAAACCTTACGTGCGTTGAGTGTGCGTTGTGTTCAAGGTTCTGGACGGATCGGGCATCGAATACGAAGAGCCCGTTGCGACGTGAATCGGAACGGGCTCTTTGTTCATCTTGCGGTCGAACGGTCTCTAGCTTTGCGTCTTGCACTCGGCGAGCATGGGCGGGGATTTCGGATCGGCGGTGTCGTCGGTGAGCGTGCCTTCAGGGCCTTTTGTCCACCACGTGTAGTGGTCGCCAACGTATTTCGCCCCCGACGCCGCCAGGACATTCACAAACAACATCTTCCGGCCATCGACGGTCAGCAGCGCAAAGCTCTGCTTGTTCTTCGTGTTCATGTATTGCACCGTCAGCGTGCTGCCGCCGCGGCATTGGTAACGCAACGTGTTGGTCGTCGCCGTCTGAATTTGCGGCACGGTCAGCGGCATCGCAGTCGCCGAATGATTCGCTGCAATCAAACACAGCGTACCGGCGGTCATTACGGTCGATTTGATGATTCGTCCGATCCTTTCCACAAACATCCCTTTCTTTCCATCCTTCATCTTTCCATCCTTTCGTTACTTCTTTTCCGGTGAACCAGCCGTGAACCGGTCAAGCTTCAGATGCACGGAGCGGCGTCGAATCCGGTTGCCTGGATAGCCGACGCCTTTAATCCAATACCCATCACGGATCGATGACGCCCGCACACGCATCGGTCGGCGCCGCCGCGACATGGCCGATCAGCGGCACCATCTTCAATCCCGCCGATGCCACCCGGCACGGCGCCGCCGCAACGCCGCATCCGGCCAAACCAACCAATGTCACGCACAACGCGACCATTGCACACCATTTCACTTGAAACCTCCGTGCCGCTCGCGAAAAACTCGCCACGAGCGGCGTGTTGCCGTCATCGAGCGGAGACGGGTCTTACCTTAGACGCGGCCAGCTTCGCGCGTTCCCGCGCTTCGTCGGTATCGCGTCCGGTTGCGAGCGCAACGCCCATGCGGCGCTTCGCAAAACTCTCCGGTTTACCGAACAACCGCAGGTCGGAATCGGGCACCGCGAGCGCGTCGGCGACACCTTCGAACGCGACGCCCACTTCGTCCAGCCCGCCATAAATCACCGCCGATGCACCCGGCGCACGCAACGTTGTATCGACGGGAAGACCGAGGATCGCGCGCGCGTGCAGGTCGAATTCGGAGAAGCGCTGCGTGGCGAGCGTGACCAGACCGGTGTCATGCGGTCGCGGACTGACTTCGGAGAACCAGACGTCGTCGCCGCGCACGAACAATTCGACGCCGAACAATCCGCGGCCGCCCAGTGCCGTGGTGACCTTCGCGGCAATATCGCGTGACTTTTCGAGCGCCGCGGCGCTCATTGCCTGCGGTTGCCACGACTCCACATAGTCGCCCGCCACCTGGACATGGCCGATCGGTTCGCAAAAATACGTCTGCAGATCACCCGTTTCCGGACTGACGGCGCGCACGGTGAGCTGCGTGATCTCGTACTCGAAGTCGATAAACCCTTCCACGATCACACGCCCGTGATTGACGCGGCCGCCGGCCATCGCGTGCTGCCAGGCCGGTTCGATATCCGCGGCGCTTTTGAGCACCGACTGCCCTTTGCCCGACGACGACATCACCGGCTTCACCACGCACGGAAAACCGATCTTGCCGATAGCCGCCGTCATCTCGTCCAGCGACTCGGCGAACGCATAGGGTGAAGTGGGCAGGCCGAGCGTTTCGGCGGCGAGACGGCGAATGCCCTCGCGGTTCATGGTGAGCTGGGTCGCGCGCGCGGTCGGGATCACGACGGCGAGTTGCTCGGCTTCGATTTCAGCGAGGGTATCGGTGGCTATGGCCTCGATCTCCGGCACGATCAAATGCGGCCGTTCAGCTTCGATCAATGCGCGCAACGCCGCGCCGTCGGTCATGTCGATCACGTGCGAGCGATGTGCGACCTGATGGCCGGGGGCATCGGCGTAACGGTCGACCGCGATCGTCTCCACGCCGAGCCGCTGCAAAGCGATGATCACTTCCTTGCCGAGTTCGCCCGCGCCGAGCAGCATCACGCGCGTCGCGCCGGGCGTGAGCGGCGTGCCGATTTTCACCGGCTGCTTCATCGGCTGTCTCGTCGGCTGCATGCCGGATTGAGGGGAAGAAACGGCGGACGCAGCGGACTTCGCGCTCTGCATGGATGCTCCAGAAAAAGAGGCCTGTTAAGCCCGCGATGTTAACACGCGGACCCTTTTCCGGACGCGATCGGTGTTGTGTTTCCGGGCGCGGCCTGCCAGATCCGGGATGGCGGTTAGCTTGGTCTCCGGCCGCCCGCGTGAAGGCTTTCGCTTCATCGAACGGACGGTTCGGCTAACTTTTCTTTACATGTTGCAATGACTTTGCCGCAATCTGCCTTGGTCAATCTTAGGACGAGTGCGATACCCTTACGGTTTTGCCAGCCCCAAGGAAATTCCATGTCGATGCAGCCTTCCCGTTCGCAACCTGCGCGTGTTTCGGCGCGCAGCCGGGTCCATGCTGCGTTCCCACGTTCCAGGCCCTCATTGGCCGCCGTGGTGTCGATCGTGACCCTCGCTTTCGGTGCAGCGTTAGCAGGTTGCACCATGCCGACACATCCGGACAGCGCCGCGCCGCCGACCGATCCTTACAACCCGGCCGCGACCCAGCTTCTCGACGATACCCAATGGCAACTCACCAGTTGGGCTAATGCCGACGGCAAGACGCGCCCGGTCCCGTCCAATCCGGCCGGCGCCGGTGATAGTGCTGGCGGAGCGCCCATCACCCTGAATTTTTCGACGCAAAGCGGCCAACGCAAAGCAAACGGCTTTTCCGGATGCAACCGTTTCACCGGCACCTACGACCTGGCCGGCGGCGAGCTTGCCTTCGGCCCCCTTGCCAGCACACGCATGGCCTGTGCGCCGGGACCCGGCAGCGCGCTCGAACAACCGTTCCTCCAAGGTCTGGCGGATATCGAAAAGACCGGGGTGCAAATGCAGCCGCCGCAACAATTGCAGATCACGCTCAAGAACGGCGACGTGATGACGTTCACGCAAGCCGCAAAGCCTTAATCAGGGTCGATGAAGGCCGGGTCGGAGAGTTGAGGTTTTTGAGGGTGCGGGTTGAGGAGAGGCCGTTGGGTTTAAGGTGTTGGGCGGTCGTCCGGGAGTCCGATGGAAATAGGGCGATGGCGCCTGGTCGAGTCGAAGCATCCGGACGTTTGACCTCGTTGAACTTTTGGATTTCGTTCGGTTTTTTCCCTGGGCGGTTCATCTCCGGAACAGACTTCAAAACGGAATGTGAACGCCCGATGAACGTCCGCCTGACCCGCCCAACATCGTTTCGATGCATCAATCGTCACCCGCGGCCGAAAGCTTGATTGCTTCACCACCGCCCGCACTCGCCGCGTTCATGGCGGTTAAACTCGGCGGTATCGATTCATCTTTGTCTGAGCCCGGGTTCGCTGCTCACATCGCTTACATCATTCCTGGTTCCTTGCATGCACACGGTAGTTTTCGGCTGGTTCGGTGCTTCGGCCGTCTGGTTCATCCCCCTTCTCTGGCGCATCGTCAAGTCCGTTCTCCCTAACGGCGGCGGCCTGCGCGGTCCGGGCACGATCCGGCTATGGCTCGGTTTCTTCTGCGTGCTCCTCGCGAGCTGCGCGCTCGAAGCCGCGCTGTTTCATTCGTTCGCATTCGCCACCGATGTCAACCATCTCGGCCACGCGCTGCTGCTCGGCCTGGGCGGCCATGCCGGCGTCGTCAGTACGCCGGCGGCGCTGAGCGTGGGGGCCGGTGCGGCCGTCGTGTTTTTCATCAGCCTGCCATGGCTCTGCGGGTTCCAGTGGCGCGAGACTCTTGGCTGGGCAAACGGCGCGTTCGGCCTAGGCCTCAAACCTGAATGGTTCACACCACGGGAACGGACGGTCCGCGAGAAACCGGCGCGTGCACGGGCATCGCGCGACAAGGCGGAAACGCGGGGCGCGGGTACGGGTCTCGGCAGTTTCAAGGCGGGCAGCGCGGTTGGGAGCGGCGTCACGACCTCGAGTAGAACCTCACACGATGCGCCGGCGCTCGGCCTGCCGACCGCCACGCAACGTCCAAGCGGTCGCTATCAGCGGCCGACCGTCTGGCGTCCGCAGCCGGCCCGGCGTAGCGACGCGGAGCGGCCGCTGCGCGGCCCCGAGGCTGCGCGTCCGATCGAACCTTTGTCGCCGAGACATCGTGAACCGGGCACCGGCAACAACAGCTATTCGGACCGATTCCCCGATGCACGCCCCGCCGCTTCGCACAGCGGTCGCGGAGCAGGAGCGCGAGAGCCGCTCGAACCTATCGCGCCGGCTGGTTGGTTGAAGACCGCTGCGCCGTCTGGAACGTCCTTGGGATCCTCGTCGGGGACGCGGGGAACCGCAGCGGGCGGGAGCGCGGTGGCGACAGGCGCGGGATCGGCTGGCGCCGCGCCTGTCGCGAATGCGGCGGGTAATGTTGGAACCGTGGTTGGAACCGTGGTCGGGACCGTGGGAACAATAGGAGCAGCGAGCGGAACGCCGGGTGCAGTGCCGCCAAGGGTGGCCCAGACATTGACAACGCGTGCAACCGACCATTCTCGTTCGGACGTTTCGCGTTCGTCGCTAAATCGGAGCGTGCCGGGTTCCTCCAGCGGTTCTCACGCCGCTTCACGCAATACATCGATAAACCCGCTCCGCGACAAATCGGTTCCTCCGGTCGTGTCGAGTGACTCTTTCTTTGCTGCGACAACAGCATCCGCGGGGGCTCCCGTCAAGCCCGCCGGACCGCCGCCAGAACCTGAACGTATCAAGGAGACGTTGCGCTCCATCGAGCAAAGCACGGCGCAATGGACCACTCGCGCGGGCAGCGTCGATGCCGCACGGGAAGTGGGAGCGTTGCCAGATTTGAGCCGCGCGAATGAAGGACACGATGATGAAGGACACGATGCCGCGGCTTTGGACGCCTCGGGTACTTCCGGTGCGCGGACCACTTCGGCTAGTTCCGCGCGTTCCGTTCCTCCAGCGTCTTCAGCTATCACTACGCCCGCCGCTTTCCTGGCGTCTGCATCTGCGCCCCTGGCTGTTTCTGCATCGCCGGTAAGTGCTGGTCTCGCAGGTCAGGCAACGCCCGGCAAGCCGACACCGAATGCGACGGATCTTGCGAAGGCACTAATCGCTTCCGATTCGTCTCCGGCGTCAGGCACGAATATTCCATCGCCGACAACACTGACATCGCCGAAAACACCGAACCAGCCGGCAATGGCGGACGGCGTTACGTCGCTGTCGGCATCGAATGTTGCGGGCACGTATTCGTCGAGCGCTTCGCTACGCGACGGCTACACCTTCGCCTCGGGCGCCCAAACTATCGTGCGCGAGCCGACGCAGCCGGCTATCAGCCCGAAAGCCGGGGCAAGCGACGCGGACATCCATACCAACGGCGCCCTGCCCTATCCCGAATCTCCGCCACCCCGCGACAACGGTATCCAACAGACACCGGCAACCGCCCTGGTCACGACGCAATCGATCGCCGAAAGCGACGAGACCACACATCGGACGTCGAATCCGACAGCGCCGGCCGACATCGATGAAACCGCACACCTGATCTCTTCCGGCATTGCAGGCAACTCTGCGCCCAATCTATCGAACGGTTCGGGTTCGTTTACGCGTCTGGAATCTTCAACGCCGAACCCGACGACGCCGCCCAATACGTGGCCTTCTACGCAAGCGCAAACACCAGCGCACACGCCGACTCATCTCGCCGACCTCCTGCCGTGGGCCGTCCGCGCCGGTCAAACGCATCCGGTGCAGACGACGCGTGACATCGTCCCGGCAACACTGACATCGCCGGTATCGGATAGCCCCGCAATCCCGCCGTCTGGTCAAGTCCACACACCGCCGTGGCAAGCAGATATGGATGCCGAACGTCCGCCGTTCAGAGTCGTCGAGACGCCGCACGCCGCGCCGGACGCATCCGACGCAAACGTCGAGACCAGCGAAACCAGCGCCGACGCCGGCTCCGCTCATCTCGCCTCGAACGGCTACGCGACGCAAGCGCCAACTGACCGCGCAAGCGAAACGGAAAGGCAAACCGCGCCCGAAGCACAAGCAGACCCGAACACGGACTACGCGTCGAACGTCGTCCACTTCCCGCGCGCGAGCACGAGCGCGGGACTTGGGCCTGAAACCGCTGCGCCTCAATCCGATCCCCGCCCGCCCGTCCGCGGTTTCATCGCGACCGAATTCGAGTTCCACGCGCCGGCGGCGTCGGCTGTCGATCTCCCGGGCCTGGATCTCCTCGAACCGGCATCGGACGAAGTCGAACCCGTCTCCGAACAACATCTCGCCGAAACGGGCCAGTTGATCGAGCAGCGCCTGCAGGAATTCAAGGTACCGGTGACGGTGGTCGGTGCATCGGCGGGACCGGTCATCACGCGCTTCGAAGTCGAACCGGCGCTGGGCGTGCGCGGCAGCCAGATCGTCGGCCTGATGAAGGACCTGTCGCGCGGGCTCGGACTCACGTCGATCCGTGTCGTCGAAACCATTCCCGGCAAGACCTGCATGGGGCTCGAACTGCCGAACGCCAAACGGCAGATGATCCGGCTCTCCGAAATCCTCGAAGCCGATGTCTACCGCGACTCGAAGTCATTCCTCACGATCGCAATGGGCAAGGACATCGTCGGCAATCCGGTCGTGACGGACCTCGCGCGCGCGCCGCACATGCTGGTCGCGGGCACCACGGGTTCGGGCAAGTCGGTCGCCATCAACGCGATGATCCTCTCGCTGCTGTACAAGGCGAAACCGGAAGACGTGCGCCTGATCATGATCGACCCGAAGATGCTGGAACTGTCCGTGTACGAAGGCATTCCGCACCTGCTCGCGCCGGTCGTCACCGACATGAAGCTGGCCGCGAACGCGCTGAACTGGTGTGTCGGGGAAATGGAGAAGCGCTACAAGCTGATGTCGGCGGTGGGCGTGCGCAATCTGCAGGGTTTCAACCAGAAAATCCGCAATGCCGAAGCGGCGGGCAAGAAGCTGACGAACCCGTTTTCACTCACGCCGGACGCACCGGAACCGCTCGCCAAATTGCCGATGATCGTGGTCGTCATCGACGAGCTGGCTGACTTGATGATGGTCGCGGGCAAGCAGATCGAACAGTTGATTGCACGGCTGGCGCAGAAGGCGCGCGCCGCCGGCATTCACCTGATTCTCGCGACGCAGCGGCCGTCGGTAGATGTGATCACCGGGCTGATCAAGGCGAACATTCCGACGCGAGTGGCGTTCCAGGTGTCATCGAAGATCGACTCGCGGACCATCCTTGACCAGATGGGCGCGGAGTCCCTGCTCGGTGCCGGCGACATGTTGTTCCTGCCGCCCGGTACCGGCTATCCGCAGCGTGTGCACGGTGCGTTTGTCGCCGACGAGGAAGTGCATAGCGTCGTGGAGTACCTGAAGCAGTTCGGCGAACCGGAGTACGAAGAAGGGATCTTGTCGGGGCCGACGCCCGAAGGTGGCACGCCGGATCTGTTCGGCGATACGCCGGATGCCGAAGCCGATCCGCTCTACGACGAAGCCGTATCGTTCGTGTTGCGCACGCGCCGTGCATCGATCTCGTCAGTGCAGCGGCAATTGCGCATTGGCTATAACCGCGCAGCGCGGCTGGTCGAACAGATGGAAACAGCGGGCCTGGTTTCATCGATGGGCACGAATGGGAACCGCGAAGTGCTCGCACCGGGACCATCGG
>NZ_JAQGMM010000411.1 GCF_028292365.1 Caballeronia sp. | reverse complement strand
TTGCCCGAGCCGTTTCCAGAGACGCTGCCCACGGACCAGTTTGCGGTTGAAGTGCCTGCGGCTGTCGTTGCGCAAGTGCCCGATGAGGAAACAAGCTGGCTGACGCCGGCCGCAACATCGGCTACGTCTGCTCCAGTGGCCACGCCTGATGCCACGCCTGCGCTAGAAGGTCCGCCAACCCCGTTGCCGCCTATCGAGCGTATGAGCCGTGGCTCGGTGGACTCTGCAGCCACGTCGATCGAGGAGGGCAAGCCGATCTCGTTGAACCTGAAAAATGCCGACTTGAGCGCCGTGCTGCAAACCTTCGCGAAGTTTTCAGGCGTCAACATCGTTACGAGCGAGAAGATCCGCGGGACGGTCTCGCTGAATCTCGTCGATGTGCCGTGGCGGCGCGCGTTCGACACGCTGCTGGACGTCCACGGTCTTGCGATGGAGCGCCACGGCGAGGTCATCTGGGTTGCGCCGCTTAGTGAGCTGGCAGCGCGCGAGCGCCTTCGCTACGAAGCGCACGCCCGCGCAGCCGATCTCGAGCCGCTCGCCAGCCGCACGTTCGTTCTGCGCTATCCGCGCGCCGACGACGTTCGCAAGCTTCTGACCGGCTCGGGCAGCCAGCGGGTGTTATCGAAGCGCGGCTCTGTCATGGCCGATGCCCGCACCAACTTGCTGTTCGTCACTGACCTGGCGGCCCGCGTCACGCAGATCGCCGAGCTGATCGCGCGGATCGACCAGCCGACGCCGCAGGTGATGATCGAGGCGCGCATTGTGGAGGGTGACACCGGGTTTTCGCGCAATCTCGGGGTGAAATTATCGATGACACCTACCGGCGTCTCCACCGCGCGCGGCCTTGTAGCGGGCGCGGAGGGTGCGGTATTCGATTTGTCCGCGCGGCCGATTGGCGGGTTCGACGCCGCGACCGCGGGTCTGACATTATTCGCCGCGCAGGCTACGCGCTTGCTGAACATTGAGCTGAGCGCGCTGGAAAACGAGGGCCGCGGCGAGATTGTGTCGAGTCCTCGCGTGATCACAGCGGATCGCGTGAGGGCGGTGGTCGAGCAGGGCACGGAACTGCCATATCAGGCGAAAGTCGGCAATGGCGTATCGGGTGTCCAGTTCCGCCGAGCCGCGCTGAAACTGGAAGTCGAGCCCCAAATTACGCCGCATGGTCATGTCATCCTGGATCTCGATGTATCGAAGGACAGTGTCGGCGAGCAGACGGCCGCCGGCCCGGCGATCAACACCAAGCACGTCCAGACGCGCGTGGAGGTGGAGGACGGAGGCACGGTGGCAATCGGCGGGATATATTCCACCGATGAGCGCGAAGATGTCACGAGGGTCCCGCTGCTCGGTAAAATCCCGATATTGGGCTGGCTTTTTCGTCATGCCGCGCGCCGCAATTCACGCAGCGAACTGGTCATTTTCATTACCCCGCATATCGTTCCGGCGCGTCTGTGAGGGCCGCCGGCAAGCCTTTCCGACTCGACAAAGCGGGGCTTTTGCCCTTAAGCTCCCGCACGAACGGGACCAGAATCGGGACCGGAATCAATGCACAAGGAAGCGAGTTGGAAGCCGGGCAAGCGAACGCGAACGTATTTTTTGTCGGACTCATGGGGGCTGGGAAGACCACCGTGGGGCGGGCGGTCGCGCGCCGGTTACAGCGTTCTTTCATCGATTCCGACCACGAAATCGAGGCGCGTACGGGCGCGCGCATCCCGGTGATCTGGGAGGTCGAAGGCGAGGAAGGTTTCCGGCAGCGCGAAGCGGATGTGATCGACGAGTTGTCGCGGCGCGAGAATATTGTGCTGGCAACCGGCGGCGGCGCGATTCTCCGGGCGGAGAATCGGCAACATCTGAAGAGTCGCGGGCTGGTGATCTACCTGCGCGCCACGCCGCACGAATTGTGGCAGCGCACGCGGCGCGATAAAAACCGGCCGCTGCTGCAGACCGACGACCCGCGCGGCAAGCTGGAAGCGCTCTACAGGACGCGTGATCCGCTGTATCAGGAGTGCGCGCATTTCATCGTGGAAACCGGCCGGCCGACCGTTAATAACCTCGTCAACATGGTGTTGATGCAACTGGAGATGGCCGGCATCGCCAAGCCGGCTACGTCATAATGTCCGCCATGATTACCGTCAATGTTGAACTGGGCGATCGCGCCTACCCCATCCATATCGGCGCCGGGCTGATTGGCCGGACCGAACTGTTCGCGCCACATATTGCCGGCTCGTCGGTGGCTATTGTCACCAACACGACCGTCGATCCGCTCTACGGCGATGCGCTTCGCGCTGCCCTCGCACCGCTCGGCAAGAAAGTCACGACCATCGTTCTACCCGATGGCGAGGCGTACAAGAATCTCGAGACGCTCAACCAGATTTTCAGTGCGCTGCTGACCGAGCGCGCCGACCGCAAGGCCACGCTGATTGCGTTGGGCGGCGGGGTGATCGGCGACATGACGGGTTTTGCCGCCGCCAGTTACATGCGCGGCGTGCCCTTCATCCAGGTGCCGACCACGCTGCTCGCGCAGGTCGATTCGTCGGTGGGTGGAAAGACGGGCATCAATCATCCGCTCGGCAAGAACATGATCGGCGCGTTTTATCAGCCGCAGGCGGTCATCGCGGATATTGGCGCGCTTCAGACGCTGCCGCCGCGCGAACTTGCCGCGGGTATCGCGGAAGTGATCAAGACGGGCGCCATTGCCGACAGCGAATTCTTCGACTGGATCGAGGCGAACATCCCGGCTTTGAACGATTGTGACGCCACTGCGCTGACGCATGCGGTAAAGCGCTCGTGCGAGGTGAAGGCCTCGGTAGTCGCGGCCGACGAACGCGAAGGCGGCTTGCGTGCCATTCTCAATTTCGGCCACACGTTCGGTCATGCCATTGAGGCTGGCCTGGGTTACGGGGAATGGCTGCATGGCGAGGCGGTTGGATGCGGCATGGTGATGGCAGCGGATCTCTCTGTGCGGCTCGGCCGGCTCGATGAAGCGTCGCGTGAGCGCCTCACGCGGGTGATCGCCGCGGCGAAGCTGCCGGTCAAGGCGCCGGAGCTGGGCGCGGACCGGTACATCGACTTGATGAAGGTCGACAAGAAAGCCGAAGCAGGCGAGATCAAATTCATCCTGCTTGACTGTTTCGGTAATACGACAATCACGGGTGCGCCGGATGAGGCAGTGCGCGCAACGCTCGCGGCCAGCGTCTGAGCGGCTGCGTTCAGCAAGGGGCGGCAATGCTCAGCCGCGAGATCTCCGCGTTTAATCGGGCGTTGATTTTCGTGGCGCCTGCTAAATGCCGCCGGTAGCCCAGGTGGAGAAGAAAACCATCGCTTACGGCAGCAAGTGAGCCGCACAAACTTTCGGATGTTGAGACCATTCGCGCTTGCTTCGTTGACGTTACTTTGAGGCGCGGCCATTACCACGAAGCACGTGACGGTGAAAAGCAGGTGACGCTGAGCTGGAGCAAACTGCCAGGCCGCGAGAGACAAAAGATTCGGGCATCGCGCTGAGTTTCCCTGGCGCTGACTCTGCTCTGGCTCGCGCTGCACCGAGACAAAACCGTTGCCACAGAGAACACGACCAAGCCACGACCCAAGCAAAAATAACGAAGCAAACAACGAAGCAACGATGATTCGGAGCAGCCGGTGAGCGACAAGACATTCCAGTTTTCCAGCATTACGCCGACGTCCTTCGCGCTCGAGGCACATCTCGCCCCGTATGCCGCGCATTCGGCCGAGTCGCGTGGCCGCCGCTTCGAAGAAAAACCACCTGTTGCGCGCACCGAGTTCCAGCGCGACCGCGATCGCATTGTTCACTCCACGGCGTTCCGCCGCCTCGAATACAAGACCCAGGTCTTCGTCAATCACGAGGGCGACCTGTTTCGCACGCGATTGACGCACAGTCTGGAAGTCGCACAGATCGCCCGTTCCGTGGCGCGTAACCTGCGCGTGAACGAAGACCTGGTCGAAGCGGTTTCGCTGGCGCACGATCTCGGCCATACGCCGTTCGGCCATGCCGGACAGGATGCACTGAATGAATGCATGCGAGATCACGGCGGCTTCGAGCACAACCTGCAGAGCCTCGTGGTCGTCGATGAACTCGAAGAGCACTACGGCGCGTTTGACGGCCTGAATCTCTGCTTTGAAACCCGCGAAGGCATTCTCAAACACTGCTCGCATGAAAACGCGCTGAAGCTCGGCGCGCTGGGAGAGCGGTTTCTGAATCGCAAGCAGCCGTCGATAGAAGCCCAGATCGCGAACGTAGCCGACGAAATCGCCTACAACAATCATGATGTCGATGACGGCCTGCGCTCCGGCCTGATCACGCTCGACCAACTGGCCGATGTCGCGTTGTGGCAGACGCACTACGAAGTGGCGCGCGGCGAATATCCGGATATTGAAGGGCGAAGGCTGATTCACGAGACGATCCGCCGAATCATCAATACGTTGATCGTGGATCTGATCGAGTCGACGAGCGAGAATCTGGCGCGGCTGAATCCGCAATCGGTCGATGACGTGCGCAACGCACCAGCACTGGTCACGCACAGCGAGGCAGTCGCCGCCCAGGCGACTGAACTCAAGCGCTTCCTTTACAAGAACTTGTATCGCCATTACCAAGTCATGCGGATGGCTAACAAAGCGGGGCGTGTGGTGAGCGGCCTTTTCAAGGCGTTCAACGACGACCCGCGCCTGCTGCCGCCGGCTTATCAGGCGCGCGGACCGATCGCCGAAGAGTCTGCCAACGACCCCCGCGGCAGCGAGGCCGCTTCCGGCAGCACGCAGGCACGCCTGATCGCGCATTACATTGCGGGCATGACGGATCGATACGCATTAAAAGAATATGGACGTCTATTCGTCATAGACGACAATTAGAATGCCGCGTTCCAGACGCGTTCTGCGTTTGTCCCAACCAAAAAAAACTCCACCGGGGTTCGAGGAGAGGTTACTCATGAGTAGTCGCAAGTTATTGGTCAGTGCCTTTTCCATTGCCGTTGTATTCGCCTTTAGCGCCAGTCAGGCACAAGCTGCCACTGAAATCCAGTTTTGGCACGCGATGGAATCCGCGCTCGGCGAGCGCGTCAATGACATCGCAAACGATTTCAACGCGTCGCAAAGCGACTACAAGATCGTTCCGGTGTTCAAGGGCAGCTATGACCAGACCATGGCTGCGGGCATTGCCGCGTATCGCAGCGGTAACGCGCCGGCCATCCTGCAGGTGTACGAAGTGGGCACGGCCACGATGATCCAGGCCAAGAAGGCCGTCATTCCGGTCTCCGACGTGTTCAAGCAAGCCGGCGTCCCGCTCGATGAAAAGGCATTCGTCCCGACCATTGCCAGTTATTACAGCGACTCGAAGACGGGCCATCTGATTTCGATGCCGTTCAACAGCTCCACGCCTGTCCTCTATTACAACAAGGACGCGTTCAAGAAGGCCGGCATCGATCCGACCCATCCGCCGAAGACCTGGGACGAACTCGCAGCCGATTCGAAAAAGCTGAAAGCGATCGGCATGTGCGGTTATACGTCGGGCTGGCAGAGCTGGATTCAGCTTGAGAACTACAGTGCGTGGCACGGCTTGCCGTTTGCATCGCAGAATAATGGCTTCGATGGCACCAACGCTGTGCTCGAATTCAACAAGCCGCTGCAGATCGCGCATATCCAGTTCCTGCAGAACATGGCGAAGGACGGCACGTTCACGTATGTCGGCCGGAAGGACGAGCCGGTATCGAAGTTCTATAGCGGCGATTGCGGCATCCTGACCAACTCGTCGGGCTCGCTTGCCAACATCAAGAAGTACGCGAAGTTCGATTTCGGCACGGGCATGATGCCGTACGACGCGAGTGTGAAGGGTGCACCGCAGAACGCGATTATCGGCGGCGCGAGTCTGTGGGTTCTTTCGGGCAAGGATGCGGCAACGTACAAGGGTGTCGCCAAATTCCTGGCTTACCTGACCTCGCCGGCCGTTGCCGCTAAATGGCATCAGGACACGGGTTATCTCCCAGTCACAACGGCCGCTTACGAGCTCACGCAAAAGCAGGGCTTCTATGAAAAGAATCCCGGCGCCGATACCGCGATCAAGCAGATGCTGAACAAGCCGCCCCTGCCGTTCACGAAGGGCCTGCGTCTGGGCAACATGCCGCAGATTCGTACGATTGTTGACGAAGAACTTGAGCAGGTCTGGGCGGACAAGAAAACGCCGAAGGACGCGCTTGACTCGGCGGCATCGCGTGGCGACGACCTGCTGCGCCGTTTCGAAAAGGCCGGAAACTAAACTCGCCATGGAAAAACGATCGCGGTTCAATACGAGCCTGCTGCCTTATCTGCTGGTCGCGCCGCAACTCGCCATCACCGCGCTCTTTTTCCTGTGGCCGGCCGGCGAGGCGCTGTGGCAGGCCACGCAGACTCAGGACGCATTCGGTACATCGAGCGAGTTTGTCGGACTGGCGAATTTCAAGCAGATCTTCACCGATCCGCTTTACCTCGCGTCGTTCAACACGACCATCATCTTCTGCACGCTCGTCACCGTGTCGGGGCTGGTGATTTCGCTGCTGCTGGCCGCGTGTGCCGATCGGGTGACACGAGGCAGGAAGCTGTACCAGACGCTGTTGATCTGGCCGTACGCGGTTGCGCCCGCGATCGCCGCTGTCCTGTGGTCGTTCCTGTTTAATCCGAGCATCGGTCTGGTGACTTATGCGCTCGCGAAATACGGCATTGTCTGGAACCACGCGCTTAATGGTTCCCAGGCCATGTTTTTGGTTGTGCTGGCGTCAGTGTGGAAGCAGGTCAGCTATAACTTCCTGTTCTTCTATGCTGGCTTGCAGGCGATCCCGCGTTCGCTGATTGAAGCGGCGGCTATTGACGGCGCTGGCCCCGTGCGGCGCTTTTTCGGCATCGCGCTGCCGTTGCTTTCGCCGACCAGCTTCTTCCTGCTGACCGTGAACGTGGTCTACGCCTTCTTCGATACCTTCCCGGTGATCGATGCGGCCACCGGCGGCGGTCCCGCTCAGTCCACAAAAACGCTCATCTACAAGATTTTCACTGAAGGCTTCCAGGGGCTTGATATCGGCAGTTCCGGCGCTCAGTCGGTCGTGCTGATGGTGATCGTGGTGGCGCTGACGGTCGTGCAATTCCGCTTTATTGAACGTCGGGTGCAGTACTCATGATCGAGAACCGTCGCGGTTTTGACCTGTTTTGCCACGCGGTGCTGATCGTGGGCGTGGTGCTCGTTGTGTTTCCCGTGTATATCGCTTTCTGCGCGGCCACGATGAGCGAAAAGGAAGTATTCAGCGTGCCGCTTTCGCTGGTTCCGAGCACGCACTTGTTTGAGAACGTGCGGAATATCTGGACGCACGGCAGCGGCAACGCGGCGGCGCCATTCGGCCATATGCTGCTGAACAGCCTGGTCATGGCGCTTGTGATTTCGATCGGCAAGATCGCTATCTCCATGCTGTCGGCCTATGCCATTGTGTTCTTTCGCTTCCCGTTTAAAAACCTGGCCTTCTGGCTAATCTTCATCACGCTGATGTTGCCGGTGGAAGTGCGGATTTTCCCGACAGTCCAGGTCGTTTCATCGATGCATCTCAGCAACACGTACGCCGGCCTGACGCTGCCGTTGATTGCATCGGCGACGGCGACATTCCTGTTCCGCCAGTTCTTCATGACGCTGCCCGATGAACTCATGGAGGCGGCGCGCATCGACGGCGCAGGCGCATTGCGGTTCTTGTGGGACGTGGTGCTGCCGCTGTCGAAGACGAACATTGCCGCGCTCTTCGTGATCACCTTCATCTACGGCTGGAACCAGTATTTGTGGCCGATCCTGATCACCAGCGACCAGTCGCTGCAAACGGCAGTGGTCGGCATCAAGAGCATGATCGCTTCCGGCGATACCGCCACCGAATGGCATCTGGTCATGACCGCCACGCTGCTGGCGATGTTGCCGCCGCTCGCGGTTGTTCTCACGATGCAGCGCTGGTTCGTGCGCGGCCTCGTCGATTCCGAAAAATAACGGAGGCTCATTCAATGATCCTTGAAGTTGCTCAATTGCCGGTGAAGGCGGGCGAGGAGGCCGAGTTCGAAGCGGCGTTCGCTGAAGCCGAAAAGATCATCTCGGCGCAACCGGGTTTTCTCTCGCATGAACTGGTGCGCGGCGCCGACGCGGACAACGGTTCGCAGTACGTGCTGCTCGTGCGCTGGGAAACGGTCGCGGCGCATCAGGAAGGTTTCCGCAGCTCTGCCGACTATCAGGCGTGGCGCGAGTTGCTGCATAAATTCTATGAACCGGGTATCGCGGTCGCGCACTTCGCGACGGTCGCGGGCGCCCTTAAATGAAGGCGGGTCGATGGCTGCACTGAGCCTTCAAGGCGTCAAGAAAACCTACGACAGCAAGCAGTTCGTTCTGCACGGCATTGACGTGGAAGTGACGGACGGCGAATTCGTCGTGATGGTCGGTCCATCCGGCTGCGGGAAATCGACTTTGCTGCGGATGGTCGCGGGGCTGGAAAGCGTGTCCGAAGGGAAGATTTCCATCGGCGAGAAAGTGGTGAACACGCTCGAGCCGAAGGACCGGGACATCGCGATGGTGTTCCAGAACTACGCGCTGTATCCGCATATGAGCGTCGCGCAGAACATGGCGTACGCGCTCAAGATCGGCGGCGTCAGCAAATCGGAAATCGACCGGCGCGTTCAGAATGCCGCGAAGATCCTGGAACTCGAACCATTGCTCGCACGCAAGCCGCGCGAGTTGTCCGGCGGCCAGCGGCAACGCGTGGCAATGGGCCGCGCGATCGTGCGCGAACCGGCGGTGTTCCTGTTCGACGAACCGCTGTCCAACCTCGACGCCAAGCTGCGCGTGCAAATGCGGCTGGAAATCCAGCGGCTTCACGCGCGTCTTGCAACCACGAGCCTGTATGTCACGCACGACCAGATCGAGGCAATGACGCTCGCGCAGCGCGTGATCGTGATGAATCGCGGCCGGGCCGAGCAGATTGGGCCGCCGACAGAAGTCTATGAGCGCCCGGCGACGGTGTTCGTTGCAAGTTTTATCGGCTCACCGGCAATGAATTTGCTGGAAGGCCGTGTCTCGGACGATGGCTCAAGCTTCGAAGTCGCGGGTAACGGGCCACGCTTGCCGCTCGCAGGCATGCAGTTGCTGCAACAGGATTTGAAGGGCCGTGAGTGGGTTTTAGGCATTCGGCCGGAGCATATGCTGCCGGAGCAACAGAGCGCGCATGTCTCGTTGACCGTTGACTCCTGCGAACTCCTCGGCGCCGACAATCTGGCACACGGCCGTTGGGGCAAACATGAAGTCGCGGTGCGTTTGCCGCACGAACATCGTCCCGCACGTGGCGAGGCGCTGGAAGTGGCGCTGCCGGCTCACCGCCTGCACATCTTCGATCCGGCGACGGGCTTGCGCGTAAATTAAGGGGATAACAAGACATGAAGATCTGGCCTTATCCACGGATCGTCGCGCATCGCGGCGGCGGGAAAGTCGCACCGGAAAACACGCTTGACGGTATTGATACCGGCGCGCGACTCGGTCTGAAAATGATCGAATTCGATGCGAAGTTATCGGCGGATAACGTTGTGTTTTTGCTACACGATGACCTGGTCGACCGCACATCGAACGGGCGGGGCGCGGCGAAAAACCTTCGCTATGAAGAACTCGAGCAACTCGATGCTGGAAGCTGGTTCGATCCAAGTTTCGCCGGTGCGCGCATGCCGACGCTCGTCCAGGTCGCGGAACGGTGTTTTGCGCACGGATTGGCGGCGAATATCGAAATCAAGCCATGCGAAGGGCGTGACGTTGAAACGGGCCTTTTGGTGGCGCAGGAAGCTGCGCTGCTGTGGTCAACAGCAGAAACGGCGCCGCTGTTGTCGTCGTTCTCCTACGCTGCGCTTGAGGCCGCCGCCGGGGCCGCGCCCGATCTGCCGCGCGGCATGCTCTATGAAGCCATTCCCGCCGACTGGCGTGCCCAAACCGCGGCGTTGTCGTGCGTATCGTTGCACGCGGATCACAAGACGCTGGACGAGCGTCTGGTCGCGGAAATCAAGGATTCCGGTTTGCGGATCCTGGCCTACACCGTCAACGACCCGGAGCGGGCGCGTGAGCTCGCGAAGTGGGGCGTGGACGCGATCTGCACGGATCGGATCGATGTAATCGGCGCGAATTTCCTGGACTAAGCTAAATCAAGCGGACAAGCAAAAACCGCGCGCCGGAAGCGATTCCTGCGCGCGTTTTTCATCGATACAAGCAAAAGGCTTATCGGGCGCGAGCCAGCAATACGCCTGCCACCAACGCCAGGCCGCCTACCAAGGCAATGGTTTGCCACGGTTTGTCGTGCATATAGGTGTCCGCATCGGCCAAGGCCGTATTCGCGCGAGCGCGAACGGCTTCTTGCGTGTCGTTCAAACGTGCGCGCGCCGATTCCACGCTCTTGCCCAACTGGGCCCGCAGCGCGGCGACGTCGGCTGACGTCCCTTCCGACAGCGTTTCTTCAATTTCCGAAATCAGCGTGCGCAATTCACCGCCAATGTCCTGCGCTGCGTCGCGGCTATGGCGCGAAATGCGGCGTGCGCGGCGGCTGGTGGAGTTCCATGAATCTCCGAGGGCATCTCGCGTATTGGGGAATGCGTTCATAGGATCGCTCCGTCGATGGATGAATCGTGGATGGGCCGCGAAAGTGCGGAAAAACAAAAGGTGAGCAAGTTGGATGCCGGTTAACTCGCGGCGTTCAACATTGCACGCTCACGCCTTATGGCGCAAGTCATTCAGCACAAAGTAGAAATTCGGAAAAAGTAGAAACTGCCCAGATAGAGCCTGAAAATGGCTCAATGCGCGTCATATTTACAAGCGCTGAAAGACGAACGCCGTTGCGAGGAATCCTCGCAACGGCGTTTGTTTGATAACTTGCTTTGACGGAACAACGTGAAAACCAGGCGGGGAGCAGGGGCCTAAAATTTGCTCAAAACCGTGCTTAAAACCGATATCCAACGTGGAGATACGTCACGATCGGGTTCAGCTTCAGTTTTGCTTCCGACTTCACGGTGAGCTCGCCGACTGGCGTCTGCGCCTGAGTTGTCAGCTTGGCGGTGGCGTGGAGGGGCACGAAGGAGATCGAGAAACCGGCGAACCAGTGGTCGTTGAACGCGTATGTAAGGCCTGCATTAAACACGGGCGCCCACGAACTATCCGTCGATACGTCGGTCGGACCATGCAGTACGTTGGCTTCGAAAGCGGTATTCGTGATCTTCGCGTCGGTGAACCACACGCGCGTCACGCCAATACCCACATAGGGGCGAATCTTCGACTGGGGCTGCATGAAGTAGTACTTCAGCAGCAGCGTCGGGCTCCACTGCTTGGCTGAACCGAGCGTGCCATATTGCGAATATCCCTTTTCACCTTTCAAGTCGAACGAGGGCGGAATGCCGAGAACGAATTCGCCGGCAATATGGTCGGTGACAAAGTAGCCACCGGTGAAGCCTCCGGTGTCCCCGCTAGAGAGACTCGCGCCGGTGTTAGGTACTTCAATGCCGATTGGCGATCCGCCTACGCTTGTTTCTTTGAGTGGGCCGCTACTGGAAATAGGAGCGAAATGGAACCAGCCTGTAGTGACGTAGAAAGTGTTCGCCGACTGTGCATGTGCCGCGCCAGACGCGCATGCAAACGCGGCGATCCCCGTAACAACCCGTTTTATTTTCATTGAGTGCTCCTCCGAAAAAGCACGCTAATTATGAACAGAACATTTGAAACAAACCATGATTCGCCTCAGAGCGTTTTCCCTAAGAAGAATGCTGGCTCCAATTGGATTAGCGCGGTGCCAGGCGCCTGATTTTTCCCGCTGATGCATGTCCTGCACGACTTGAACGAAAAATCTCAAGGTGGCCCAGAATGTGGCTTTGACGGACCGCCGGAACACCCGACCAACGCTCGACCAACGGAAAATCCAGCATGGCACGGCTAGCACGACTCTACGTTCCCGAACAGCCGCAGCACGTCATCTTGCGCGGTCTCGACCAGCAGCCCGCTTTCGTCGAAGCTCCGGACTACGAGCTATTCATCGAATGCCTGCGCACGGCCTCCCGCGACCACCATCTCGCCATCCACGCTTATGCGCTGATGCCAGGCGCGGTACATCTGCTCGTCACTCCCCGCGACGAAGCCAGCCTCCCGAAAGCCATGCAGGCGGTCGGCCGGCGCTACGTTGCCCATTTCAATCGCCGTTATGCCCGCCGCGGCACCTTGTGGGAAGGCCGCTACCGGGCAACGGTGATCGAAGGTGAAACCTATTTCCTGCTCGCGAGCCGGGTCGTCGAGATGGCGCCGGTACACGCCGAACTTGCCGCCCTCCCGCAAGACTACAAATGGTCCAGTTACCGCCATCACATCGGCCTGACGCTCGACAGCCTGATCACCGACCACCCGCTGTACTGGAAGCTCGGCAACACGCCTTTCGAGCGACAGCGCGCCTATACAGAGCTGTGCGAGCAGCCGCTCGATGAACGCGAAGCCAACCGGCTGCTTCAGGCGACGCTCAAGGGTTGGGTGCTCGGCAGCGATTCCTACAGGGAATGGGCCGGGCGCGCCGCCAACCGGCGCGTCTCACCGTTGCCTCGCGGCCGGCCACGCAAGATTCGCGAGACTCCCCAGACCCGTTAACGGAGTTTTTGCGTCGGAACTGAAGAGCACTGAAGAATGACTGAGCGGCATGACGATAAATTATCGACATGCCGTTTATTTTTATCGAATTTGATATGGAACTAATTAAATGGGGCATTCGTGCACCAACTCGATAATAGGTGTCAGATCATCGCGTTTTGATTGCCAACTTTTTGATTCATCGCGTATATTTCGTTTTCCGGCAGTTCAGGACGCATCGCGTCTGTTTGCACGACCGGCTTCGCGTTTTCGCCCAGGTTCAGGGTCTTGGCCTGCCGAAAGGCGCGAGCAACGCACATAGCACGCAAAAACATGTTCAACGGCCGCCCCGCGGCCCCCCACAGAACACGGTGACCCATGAACGATCAACTGCCGCCGACTCTCGGTTCCGCTCCTGCCGCGCAGGGCATGTATGACCCCGAGAACGAACACGACTCCTGTGGCGTCGGCTTCGTTGCGCACATCAAGGGCAAGAAACGCCACGAAATCATCCAGCAGGGCCTGAAGATCCTCGAAAACCTCGACCATCGCGGCGCTGTCGGCGCCGACAAGCTGATGGGCGACGGCGCGGGCATCCTGATCCAGATCCCCGACGGGTTTTATCGTGAGGAAATGGCGAAGCAGGGGGTGACGCTGCCGCCGGAAGGCGAGTACGGCGTCGGCATGATCTTCTTGCCGAAGGAAAACGCGTCGCGTCTCGCGTGCGAGCAGGAGCTGGAACGCACGGTGAAGGCGGAAGGCCAGGTCGTGCTTGGCTGGCGTGACGTTCCCGTCGACGCCACCATGCCGATTTCGCCGACCGTGAAGGCCAGCGAGCCGCTGATCCGGCAGATTTTTATCGGCCGGGGCAAGGATATTGTTGTGACCGACGCCCTCGAGCGGAAGCTGTACGTGATTCGCAAGACCGCGAGTCATCGGATCCAGGCGCTCAAGCTCAAGCACGGCAAGGAATACTTCGTGCCGTCGATGTCGGCGCGCACCGTCGTCTATAAGGGCTTGCTGCTGGCCGGTCAGGTCGGCGTGTATTACCGCGATCTGCAGGATGAACGTACCGTCTCCGCGCTCGCGCTCGTGCACCAGCGCTTCTCCACGAACACTTTCCCCGCGTGGGAACTCGCGCACCCGTACCGGATGATTGCGCACAATGGCGAAATCAACACCGTGAAGGGCAACGTCAACTGGCTGAACGCGCGTACCGGCGCGATCGCCAGCTACGTGCTGGGCGACGACTTGCCGAAGCTTTGGCCACTGATCTATCCGGGCCAGTCGGACACGGCATCGTTCGATAACTGCCTTGAACTCCTGGTGATGGCGGGTTATCCGCTCGTCCACGCAATGATGATGATGATTCCCGAAGCCTGGGAACAGCACACGCTGATGGACGACAACCGCCGCGCGTTCTACGAATATCACGCGGCCATGATGGAGCCGTGGGACGGCCCCGCCGCGATCGCGTTCACCGATGGCCGCCAGATCGGCGCCACGCTCGACCGTAACGGCCTGCGTCCGGCGCGCTATGTCATCACTGACGATGACCTCGTGATCCTCGCATCGGAATCGGGCGTGTTACCGGTGCCGGAATCGAAGATCGTGAAGAAGTGGCGTCTGCAGCCGGGCAAGATGTTCCTGATCGACATGGAACAAGGCCGAATCATCGACGACAAGGAGCTGAAGGACAATCTCGCGAACGGCAAGCCGTACAAGAGCTGGATCGATGCCGTACGCATCAAGCTCGATGAAATCGAGCCGAAGGCCGAGGAAGTTGACACGCAGCGTCGTGAGGCGGCCGCTTTGCTGGATCGTCAGCAGGCGTTCGGCTACACGCAGGAAGACGTCAAGTTCCTGATGGCGCCTATGGCTCAGCTCGGCGAAGAAGCCGTTGGTTCCATGGGCAACGACTCGCCGTTGGCCGTCATGTCGAACAAGAACAAGACGCTGTATCACTACTTCAAGCAGCTCTTCGCGCAGGTCACGAACCCGCCGATCGACCCCATTCGCGAGAACATGGTGATGTCGCTGGTGTCGTTCGTCGGTCCAAAGCCGAACCTGCTCGACACGACCAACATCAACCCGACGATGCGTCTCGAAGTCTCGCAGCCCGTGCTCGACTTCAAGGACATCGCGAAGATTCGCGCTATCGATAAATACACCGGCGGCAAGTTCAGCTCGTATGAGTTGAGCATCTGCTATCCGGTAGTGTGGGGCAACGAAGGCGTGGAAGCGCGTCTCGCTTCGCTGTGCGCGGAAGCCGTGGATGCGGTCAAGTCCGGCTACAACATGTTGATCGTCTCCGATCGCAAGATGGATCGCGACAACCTGGCTATTCCGGCGCTGCTCGCGACCTCCGCTATCCATACGCACCTCGTGCAGCATGGTTTGCGCACGAGTACGGGTCTGGTCGTGGAAACGGGATCGGCGCGCGAAACCCATCACTTCGCGTTGCTCGCCGCGTACGGCGCGGAAGCCGTGCATCCGTACCTCGCGCTGGAAACGCTCGCGCAAATGGCTGAAGGCCTGAAGGGCGATCTTTCCGCCGATAAAGCCATCTACAACTACACGAAGGCTGTCGGCAAGGGCTTGTACAAGGTCATGTCGAAGATGGGCATTTCCACGTACATGTCGTACACCGGCGCGCAGATTTTCGAAGCGGTCGGGCTGTCCAGCGAACTCGTGGAGAAGTACTTCAAGGGCACGGCATCGAAGGTTGGCGGTATCAGCATTTTCGAAGTGGCCGAGGAAGCAATTCGCTTGCATCGCGAGGCGTTTGGCGAGAACCCCGTGCTCGCGACCATGCTCGATGCCGGTGGTGAATATGCGTATCGCGTGCGCGGTGAAGAGCACATGTGGACACCGGATGCCATCGCCAAGCTGCAGCATTCCACGCGCAGCAACTCGTACCAGACGTACAAGGAATACGCGCACCTGATCAACGACCAGACGAAGCGTCATATGACATTCCGTGGCTTGTTCGAGTTCAAGGTCGATCCGGCGAAGGCGATTCCTTTGGACGAAGTGGAACCGGTGAAGGAAATCGTCAAGCGTTTTGCGACCGGCGCGATGTCGCTGGGTTCGATCAGCACGGAAGCGCACGCAACGTTGGCTGTGGCCATGAACCGTATCGGCGGGAAGTCGAACACGGGTGAAGGTGGTGAGGACGCGAACCGGTATCGCAACGAACTGCGCGGCATTCCGATCAAGAACGGCGACACGATGCGCTCGGTGATCGGCGATGAAGTCGTCACCGACATCCCGTTGAAAGACGGCGACTCGCTGCGCTCGCGGATCAAGCAGGTTGCGTCGGGACGCTTTGGCGTGACGGCGGAATACCTGTCGTCGGCTGATCAGATCCAGATCAAGATGGCGCAGGGCGCGAAGCCGGGCGAAGGCGGCCAGTTGCCGGGTCACCAGGTCTCCGACTACATCGGCAAGCTGCGTTACTCGGTGCCGGGTGTCGGCCTGATCTCGCCGCCGCCGCACCACGACATTTATTCGATC
>NZ_JAQGMM010000389.1 GCF_028292365.1 Caballeronia sp. | reverse complement strand
GGGACCCGCGGCGAGACGGTGAGGAACCGGAGACGGTGATCAGCTTCCTTGCTTCGCTGCCCAAAGGCACGGGGGAGCACGGTGGTCCTTTCCACTACTGCTCACCCAATTCTGACGTGCTTGGCCTAGTGATCGAGCGCGCCTCCGGCACGCGTTACGCAGACTTTGCGGCCACGCGTCTATGGCAGCCGCTGGGGTTGCGACACGACGGCTGCGTCACCGTGGACCTCGTCGGCACCGCGCGCTCGGGCGGCGGCCTGAGCATGACGGTGCGTGACCTGGCGAGGATCGGCGAGTTGGTGCGCCTCGGCGGCGTGGTGGACGGGCGCAGATTGATAAACGCAGACTGGATGAAAGACACACTCTCGGGCGGAAGTGCCGAGGCATGGCGACAAGGGTCCTTCTCAGCCTGGTTGCCGAACGGCAAGTACCGCAACAAGTGGTATCAGGTCGGCAACGCCAGCGGAGCCTGCTTCGCGATCGGCATCCATGGCCAGTGGCTATACGTCGACCCGTTGCGAGAGACGGTGATCGCCAAGTTCTCGTCACAACCGGAACCGACCAATAACGATCTCAAGTACCTGAATCTCACATTGCTCGAAGCGATCGCGGCGATGACGTGAGGAAGGCCGGTCGAATCGACCGGCCTTCCTTCAGCAAGTGGTCAACTCAGGAAACCCTGCGCCGTCCCAATCCATCGGTCACCACTGCGTCATCGCGCGCCGACCCGCCGCCTTCTTCGAACGGCGGTTGATGGCGGAAACCCGCGCTTCCGGACACCACCGCGATGATGGCGCCCACCAGCAGCGCCGCAAACGAGTACCACGTCGCGCGGGCAATGCCACGCGCGGCCGTGTGCGCCGCTTGCATTGCGTCCTGCTGGGCATCGACGCTTGCCGTGGCCGAGGCTGCCCCATCCAGCACCGCCTGCGCCTGCTGTTTGGCGGAATCGGCGAGCGACCCAGTCACTTGATTGCCTTGACCACTCGCGGCCGCCCCGACGTTCGCCGTAGCCACCGCGACATTGCCCGCCACGCTGACCGCCCCGCCAATAATCGATGTCATGCCATAGAGCAACAGCAAGGTCATCACTGCCCACGCGAGCAAACCGTGCAGCCATCCGAGCACCGGCGCGCAACGCCCTGCAAAGTACGAACCGACAAACACGGCCAGAACGGTTGTAACAATCACCCACACGCCCGAGCCAAATCCAAACACGCGCCCAGGATTCGGCTGTGACATGGGTGCCAGAAGCGACGCGCCTATCGCGGTCCCCAGCACGCTCATGATCAGGTAAACGATCAGCGACAGAATCACGCCGGCTATGACCGCGCCCCACGAGATACGGGGCAAGCCATCTTGAGTAGTTAGGAGTCGCATAGTGTCCCCTCGGAACGGAAAATCGATTGTCGAACGAATTGCCGGCGACGCTGCGCCGTGCACCCGCTCAGTGCAATCGCCGTTCCCACACTGTGGGGCCGATCAAAGCTGGCATCTTCGTTGCAAGGTGTTCAGAGCGAACGCGCGATCTCGTTCGGTTCATCTGCTTCCACATCATCAACATCCGCTTAATACCGAGGGAATCGTGCACATCCTGTTTATTGATGACCATAAAGATTCAGCCGACGCGTTTGGCGAAATAGCGTCCGGCCTGGGGCACAAGGTTCAAGTTGCGTACGACGGCCGCTCGGCGATGGCGCTCACGCAGACGCAGAGTTTCGATGTCGTGTTCTTCGACATCGAGTTACCCGACGCCGATGGCCGGGAGCTTTGCCGGCGGGTACGCAACGAAGGGGCGTCCCGCGACGCGTGCGTGATCGCGGTGACCGGCAGGACCGATCTCAAGGACAAGGACCTGGAACCGTTCGACGGTTATCTGCATAAGCCAATCAGCCCGGGCGCTTTGGAGCACGCGCTGAAATTCTCGGAAGGCTGAATCACCGCATGGCGTTACCGCGCGGCGTTCTTGCGACCCTCGGCGTTCGTCGCAACCGCAATCGCATCGAGATTCTGCGGATACGGGAAGTTCAGGCCGAGCAACTGTCTCATGGTCGGGCTGGCGTTCTTCACGAACGCTTCGCCGACCATCGCGCGCAGGTCTTCCATCGGCTTGATGAATTTCGGCAGGTATTGAATCAGCACCGCGCTGCGATCCCGCGTGCTGTGGTTTGGCATCGCGCAGTGCCACGTCGCACCAAAGAAAACGATAGCGTCGCCGGGCTCCGCTTCCATGCGCTCGCAACGTTCGAAGAAGGCGTCACCCTCGCCGGGATAACGCAATTCATGCTGCGTATGCGGCACAAAAGCCGTCGCACCGGTCTGCGCCGTGAACGGATCGAGCGGAATGGTCACTTGCGCGTTGAGCGGAAAACTCGTGTTGATGGCGAGCGGAAATGTTGTCGGCGAGTGAAAATCCCAGTACGGGTAATCGATATGCGGTTCCTGTCCGGGACCGTCAGGCAAGATCCGGTTCGCCGCGATTGACCCCATGATGAAGTCATCGCCCAGGAATAGCCGCATGGCCGCGACGATCGCGGGCTGCTCCGCCATCTCCGAAAACACATCGCCTTTCGCCAGCAGATTCCACACACGCCGCTGCAAATGCAGCCGCTGATCTTCGGCCGCCTGACCCTGGAAATGCGTGACCGTCTGCGCGCGGTCCTGCGAATGCTCCATCACTACACGCCGCGCCTCGGCCACTTGCGCCGCGCTGAACACGCCGCGAATGCGTACTGCGCCCGGACCGCGCAGCAGCGCTTCGACCACACCTTCAGGCGTCACCGCGCCGACTTCCATGCTGTTCACAACTGTCTCCTTGACGATCATTGCAGCACTCCGGCCGCTAATGGACACAAGCATAGAAGACCGCTTGTGCCAATGCAAAGAAAATTTCACTCATCGGTTTGATGGAATTTAATTTCTATTTTGGAAAGCCATAGCCAATGTGGCCCGCAGCCGTGCTTGATGGGAATCCATCATTTTTTTGAGTGAGCAGCAGGCAGCGGTCATCTATCGTTCTCTCAACAAGAAGGCCGCCCGGTGGAGATGACTGACGGGAAGCGCTCAAACATCGCTTAAACGTTGTTTAAACATAATTAAGCAGGAGACAAGCCCATGTCCTCGACTCCCGATCTCAGCGGCGGCGATGCGGCAAAACCCGCCCTCACCGACCCGGCAATCGACGAGCGTATTCACGAGCAGTGGTACCAACCGCGCATTCCGCGCGCCGTGCTGAAAGAGCTGATGAAACGCAGCGACGCCGAAGGCCTGCGCAACTTCGTACCCTGGTTGTTACTGCTGGTCGCGTCGGGTTGGGTGGCCGCGCTCTGCTGGGGTACGTGGTGGGCCGTGCCGGCCTTCCTCGCCTACGGCACGATCTATTCGTCAAGCGACGCCCGTTGGCACGAACTTGCACATGGCACGCCGTTCAAGACGCGTTGGCTCAACGACGCCTTCTATCACCTGTCTTCGTTCATGACGATCCGCGAAGGGTACTGGTGGCGCTGGAGCCACGCACGTCATCACACGCATACGTACTTTCAAGAGCGCGATCCGGAGATCCAGGTCGCACGGCCGACGCAGGTCTGGCCGATCATCATCGATTTCTTCGGACTGCTGGGTACTTCGCTCGAGATCCGCAAGGTCGTGCGGCATGCGTTCGGCCGCGTAGACGCCGCCACCGATGCGTTCCTCCCCGCTACCGAAAAGCCAAAGATGATCTGGTCATGTCGAATCTATTTGCTGGTGGTCATCGGCACGATCGGGCTTGCTATCGCACTCCGTAGTTTCCTGCCGCTGATGTTCGTGTGGACGCCGCGCTATTACGGCGGCTGGCTGCATCAGTTGCTTGGGCTGACGCAGCATGCGGGCCTCGCGGTCAACGTGAAGGATCATCGGCTCAACACACGCACGGTGTACATCAATCCGGTCTACCGCTTCCTGTACCTGAACATGAACTACCACCTCGAGCACCATCTCCTGCCGATGGTGCCATTTCATGCGCTGCCGCGTCTGCACGAAGTCATCAAGGATCAGCTTCCACCTGCTTATCCGAGCCTCTATGCGGTGTATCGCGAGATGGTGCCCGCGTTATGGAAACAGCGTTCAGAGCCGGATCATGTGATCGAGCGCAAGGTGCCGGGTGAAAGCGCCCCGCATGGAACATTTGCGGCCCAGTCGGGCATCTGAACCTAAACAACTCCAACAACCCGGAGGCCCTTGTGGCTGTTGAAACGAATGACATCGAATGGGTCGTGGCCTGCGCTGCCAGTGAGATCGCCGAAGAAGACGTAATCCGTTTCGATCACGCCGGCGCGAGTTACGCGGTGTATCGGATAGCCGAGGGTTTCTTTGCATCGGATGGGTGGTGCACGCACGAACGCGCGCATCTCGCCGATGGCTTCGTGCTTAATCGGGAGATCGAATGCCCTCTGCATCAGGGACGATTCGATATTCCGACCGGCAAGCCCAAAAGCCCGCCCGTCTGTGTGCATTTGAAGACTTACCCCGTGCGTATTGAACGCGGCGAGGTGTTGCTCGGTGTACCGCCGCAAGCGAAGGCAGCGTCATGAAAAGCCGACCCGCGATGGTGATCATCGGCGCCGGGCAAAGTGGAGCACGCGCCGCCCATGCATTGCGCGACAACGGCTGGGACGGCGGGATCACGCTGCTCGGCAATGAAGGGGTTGCACCTTATGACAGGCCACCGCTCTCAAAGGCCGTGCTGCTCGGTCAGAAAACCACGGCGCAATGTGCACTATATGACGAGGCGTTTTATGGCGAGCAACGCATCGACCTGCGTGTCGATGCGGGCGTGCAAGAGATCGATCGCGCCGCGCGCAAAGTGGTTTTAAGCGATGGGCATACCGTCGCTTATCAGCGTCTGCTGATCGCGACCGGCGCGGCGCCAAGGCACCTGAGCGTACCCGGCTCAACGCTTGAGGGCGTGCATGTCTTGCGCACGGCTGCAGACGCGTCGAGCGTGCTCAGCGAGTTATTGCCGGGGCGGAAGATCGCGATCGTGGGTGCGGGTTTTATCGGGCTGGAGATTGCCGCAACTGCAATTGCTCGAGGGTGTGAGGTAATCGTGATCGAAGCAGCAGCGCGTGCGCTCATGCGTGCCGTGCCGGAAATCGTCGCGGCGTATCTGGTGGAACGGCACAAGCAGATGGGCGTGGACGTGCGCTTCGCCGTGCAGGTCGACCGGGTCATCGGATCGAATACAAAACGCGTCACGGGTGTGAAGCTCTCCGACGGCACGACCATCGCATGCGATTGCGTGATCGCCGGGATTGGCGTAAAGCCGCGCACCGAGCTGGCGGAAGCGGCGGGTATCGACGTAGCCGATGGCATTGCCGTGGACGACACGTTGCGCACCAATGATCCGCACATTTTCGCCGCGGGCGATGTCTGCTCGTTTCCGCATCGACTGTTCCGGCGGCGCATGCGGCTCGAATGCTGGAAGAACGCGGAGGACCATGCGCGCATTGTCGCGCGCAACATGCTGGACCGCGGCGAGACCTATTCCGAAGTGCCGTGGTTCTGGTCCGATCAATACGACATGACCATACAGATTGCAGGCATGCCCGCATTCGGCGTCACTTCCGTCGTACGCGAAACGAGCGCCGCATCGCGGGTCTTCTTTGCACTGGATCGCGATGGCGTGCTGGTGGGCGCAAGTGGTGTTGGACAAGCGAGCGAGATCGCGCGTGACGTGCGAGTAGCGCAGGAGTTGATTGCGAGGCGGGCATGTATTGAGCCTTCATTGCTTTCGGATCGAAGCGTCAAGCTCAAGCCGCTGCTTGCCGTGGAGGCGCTATGACGCAACGGCTCGACATCTATCAGTCGCTATGGGCAATGGAGCGCCGTCACACCGACGGTCATGAGCGCTCGCTTGAAGACAACGTAACGATGATCGCGCAAGCAGGTTTTAACGGCGTCAGTGCGGGTTATGCATCGCGCGATGACGTGCGACGGCTTAGCGGCTTGCTAAAGCCGCTCGGTCTGCAAGCGGAAGGACAATGTTTTCCGAGCGCGGTAGATGACCTGCAACCCATCCTTGAAATAGCCACCGAGTTCGGTGTGCACCACATCGACTTGCAGCCGGACGTACGGCCACGTCGGCTGGATGAAGCGCTCAAGTTGATCGATGGATGGACGCGACTCGCCGAGCAGGTGGACTTCCCGGTGTATATCGAAACGCACCGGGACCGCATGACGACCGACCTGCATTTCACGCTCGATCTGCTCGACGCCCGGCCTGATTTGAAATTGCTCGGCGATATCTCGCACTATCTCGTCGGACGTGAATTCGCGGTGCCCGTGTCCGATGAAAACCATGCGGATATGCACCGGATTCTCGACCATTCGTGGGCGTTTCACGGCCGCGTCGCGAGCCGTGAGCAAGTACAGATCGAGATTTCGTTCGAGCCGCACCGGATCTGGGTGGACCTGTTTCTCGACTGGTGGTCTTACGGCTTTGCATCGTGGCAACGACGCGCCGGTCCCGACGACACACTGGTCTTCACGTGCGAACTCGGACCCAGGCCTTACGCAATCATCGGCCGCGATGGCAATGACACAACCGACCGCTGGGCCGAATCATTGCTGATGCGCGACTGGATTCGCGATCTCTGGAACGGCCTGAGCCTCAAGGAAAAACCCGCGCCGCTAGCGCTTAGTCGCTAAGCGGCAGGTTTTCACGTAACAACACCGTGACCGGAATCTGCTGTGGCAACGCCACGCCGGGATCGCGATGATAGTGCCGCAAGATGATTTCGATGGAACGCATTGCTTCGGCGGCCGGGTTCTGGTCGAGCACGGCGTCGAGCGTTCCTTCAATGAGCAAGCGCCGCGAAATGTCGTTGAGTTCGTGGCCCACGAATACGGTCGAACGAACCCGGTCGAGCGCCTGGAGCGCCGCGCCAACGCCTTCGTCGCCGACTGAAATGTTATAGATCCCGCGCAGGTCGGGATAGCGCCGGAAGGCGTCGCGAGTCAGGCTTTCGGTGACCGCCGATTGCTCGCGGCTCTCGACCGTCTCCACGATGTCGCAGTTAGGGAAACGCCGCCTCAGTACCGAGCGGAAACCGCTTTCGCGTTCTTCATGGCCGAGGAAATCATGCATGCCCGTCATCACGA
>NZ_JAQGMM010000374.1 GCF_028292365.1 Caballeronia sp. | reverse complement strand
GGCGCGCTCGCGCAGGAGCGGCTCAAAGCCGCCGAAACCCGGGCGTTATTGGAAATCGACCGCGAGCGGCAAGCGGCCGCGCGTTTGCAGAAGGAACTTGATACGGCGAACCGTAGAGCGGAGCAGGGCGTCAGCCGCCATCGCGATGACGTGCAAAAGCTGCAGGGACAACTCGGTAATCTGCGTCAGCAAGTCGGTGTGCTGGAGGGTAAGCTGGATGCGCTGCGTACGGAGAACGCACGTTATGTCGATGAAGCGGTGCAGGCGCGTGATCAACGCGACCAACTGGCGTTGTCGCTGACGCATGCCGCTGCAAAGCAGAAGCCGCCGGCAGCGAAGACCACAGCGGGCCTGCGCAAGAGCAGTGAGCCGGTGCGCAAATCGCCGCGAACACGACGATCTTGATTGCCTTGGGTCCGTAGCCGACGTTGGTGTCTCATGCGCAGTTCTAGTACGACGCGTATATGGCGAATAAACCCAGAAAATGATGAGAGACCAGCAGTTAACCCGATCTCGGGCGGACTAACGGCGACGCGCCTGCGCCGGCCAGGAAATGGCGTAGTTGTTTTTCGGCTTCCACCACTCGGTACATCGGTGCCTCGCTCAGTTGCTGGTCGTGCAGCGCAAGCAAGCGTTCGATCACGGGCGCGTCCTGCTCGCTGATTATCCACTTGGCAAATTTCGCTGCCACCGCGAGGGCGTTTTCGAACGCCGCTTCAGCGTACTCGTAACACTCAAAACAGCACCTCACCAAAAGCCCATGCGTTGAACGTAATGGGCCATATACACCGAACGGACCAACTCGGTGATCTGATGCCGGTTCCCGCTGCCGCCTCGGCAGGCAACCATTGCAAGGTGGCGGGCGAGTGACTTCTCGCGCGCCGATTGCATCGACATTGGCAGCAGCAACGACTTGCTCAGAGGTTTTCGGTTAGCACCCGGGCGGGTGGATTTTCGTTTTGTTCCTGCCATGCGTGTATCGAAGCAAAGTTTAGAAAAATATGGGTCGGCCTGCTGTCGACGTTTGCGCTAGCCACTGGTCGTCGTGAGTGCCCGAGGCCGGAGTCGAACCGCCACGCATCTTGATCGTTGAGCGTGTGCGTCACGATGAGGCCATTGTGGGCATCCATCGCCAAATGCGGCTTGCGGTAGCAACAGTGGGACTTCACGCCGTGTTTCTCTTCAAGCTAGTTGCCCGCGCCAACACTTTCATGCTGGTACTGTCGACCAGCGAGTGAAGCGGGCCCGCGGCACCGGTCCCGGCAGATCGCGGGCCGTTTCTGCCCGCACCGGCTCAGCGTCGTGTAATCAGGGATCGCAGCCGTCAATCCCATCAGGTCGATAACCGAAACCCGCGAGCCCAGTGGTGCGCGGTGGCCCCTGCGATTGCGGCGGCGCGTGCGGCGTGATCCCACAGTGTGAGCATTCCGATTTGGTGATGCACCGCGTAGCGAACTGACTGGCATTTGCGGCGAGCCTGCGCGGGGGATCGAGGGAAAAACCTAATGTATTACGAATCGTTACATGGTGCATATTTGCACAAAATATTCATAGGTGGACCACAAATGGAGGCACGATGAAGATTTCCATCAATCAGAAGCGTCGCAGGCTGCTGAAGTTCGGGGGCGCCGCCGCGATCTTCCCGGTCGCAGGACGCGCTGGCGGTATCGCTAGTTCGCCGCCCAGCACGACAAACGGACCTTTCGACCTCCAATCCTCAACACCCAATCTAGACATCTCTTCGACGCAGCCAGGTTCGCCGCTCGTTTCCACTGATCAGGCGCTTCTGTTCCAATATGACCTTCCCGCAGTCGAGTCCAGCATCCAATATCAGGGCCTGCCGGTCGGGAACGGGCGCCTTGGCGCGCTGGCAGGCGGTGCCAGCGAAAGGGAAGCGCTCTATCTGAACGAAATCACCTTGTGGTCGGGCACCAAGGACATCGTCGATCCCGCCTACACGGCGACAGGGATGGGCACCTACCTGTCGCTCGGCAAGCTCTATATCGATCTTCCCGATCACGCCGGGGCCACAGGCTACCAGCGGTCACTCGACATCAGCAATTCGATCGTGCGCACGCAGTACAGCGTCGGCGGCAAGACCTACCGGCGCGAGATCTTCAGCAGCTTTCCCGACAATGTGATCGTCGTCCGTCTCACGTCTCATGGCGGTACCTATGACGGCACCGTCTCTCTGGTCGACAGTCAGGGCACCCAAACCGTTGGTGAATCGAACCACGCGCTGTCGTTCTCCGGTGCGGTCAGCGGAAGCGGAGAGCTATACGTCACCTACGTAGCGGTCATTCCAGACGCAGGTGTCGCGTCGCTAAGCGCGGCCAATGCCCAGATCACGCTCCATGGCTGTCCGGCGCTCACGATCATCCTGGCGGCGCGTACTGACTACAACGGGCGCTACGTCGACAACTACCTGACGAGCATCAACCCGCGCAACGCCACAATCACGGACGTGACGAACGCTGTAGCCCGGGGATACCGGAACCTGCTGGCGCGCCACGTGCAGGACTATCAAGGTCTTTTCGGGCGCATGCAACTGAACCTCGGCAGGTCGAGCGACGCGCAAAGGGCGCTGACGATCCCGGAGCGGCTACTGGCACGCCAGGCGGACGCCGCCGCGGCCGATCCCGAACTCGAAGCGATGTACGTGCAGTTCGGACGGTACCTCACGATCTCCTCGTCGCGCGGCTCGCTGCCTGCAAATCTGCAAGGCTTGTGGAGCACCACGAACGACCCGGCGTGGATGGCCGACTACCACACCGACATCAACGTGCAAATGAACTACTGGCTCGCCGACCGCGCCGGATTGCCCGAGTGCCAACAGCCGTTTGCCGATTACGTCACGGGGCAGTTTCCGTCGTGGGTTCAATCCACGAGGAACCACTTCAACGACGCGGCTAACGTGAACTACAGCAATTCGAGCGGCAAGGTGGCCGGCTGGACGGTGGCGATTTCGACCGGCATCTACGGCTCGCTCGGCTGGGACTGGAGTCCGCCCGCGAGCGCCTGGTATTGCCGCACGCTGTGGAATCACTATGAGTACACGCTGGACAAGGCTTATCTCGCGAGCGTCTATCCAGTCATGAAGTCCGCCTGCGAATTCTGGCAGGCACGCCTGATCAAGGACCCTAAGACGGGATTGCTCATCGACGACAAGGACTGGTCGCCGGAGCAGGGGCCTCACCAGCAGCTTGGCATCACGTATGCGCAGGAGCTCGTCTGGGATCTCTTCACGAACTATGTCACCGCAAGCGGGCTGCTCGGCAAGGATGCGGATTTCGCGGGGACGGTCGCGAATCTGAAAGCACAGCTTTATCTGCCGAAGGTGAGTTCCACGAGTGGGCAGCTTCAGGAATGGATGGACGACAGCATCGTCAGCGAGGTGGGACATCGGCATCTGTCGCCGCTGATCGGCTGGTTCGAAGGCGAGCGCATCACGCTCGACAGCGATCCGAAGCTCGTGGCCGGCGTGAAGGCACTGCTGACCGCGCGTGGCTACGACTCCATGGGTTGGGGGCTCGCATGGCGCATCGCCTGCTGGGCGCATTTCCACGATGCCGCTACCTGCTATTCGATGATTCCGAAGCTGTTGCGCTACTCGACGGGCAACGACGGTGTGAATGGCACGTTTGCCAATATGTTCGATGCGTACACCGGCTCGATTTTCCAGATCGATGCGAACTTCGGCGGCCCGGCGGCGATACTGGAAATGCTGATGCAAAGCAGGATGGATCGCATCACGTTGCTCCCCGCGCTGCCTTCGCAATGGGGCACGGGGAGCGTTAAGGGATTGCGGGCAAAGGGAGGGTTTGCGGTGGACCTCGCGTGGACCCGCGGAACGCTGTCGTCCGTCAAGCTCACTAGTGTTGGAGGAACACAAACGGTCCTGCAATACGGCAATGTTTGGCGGGCGGTCGGGATACCCATGAACGGCACGGCAAGGTTCGATGGCCGCTTGCAGCCGGTTTTCTGAGCAAACCGAAGCGAAGCCCTGTACAGCAGATTACCCGAAAGGTCCCCGTTCCACTTTTAAGTAAGGAAAACTAATCATGAAAATCCTGGGTTCCGTTCGGGTGTATCTGCTTTTCGTGAGCGTCTTGATCGCCTTCGGGCTGTTCGCCTGTGGAGGCGATCAGCAGAATCCTGTCATGGCAACGAGTGCCGTTCAGGCAGCGGCTATTTCACCTGCCGATCCCTCAGCAACTCCGTCGTCCTCAGCAATTGCGGGCCAGAGTCCAATCATGTTGCCCCCTATGGGTTGGGCAAGTTGGAATGCGTACGGCTGCAACATCAACCAAAATCTGGTGAAAACGGCCGCAGACACTGTCTCGGGCGGCCTCAAGAGAGACGGCACCTTGATGAAAGCGGGCTACTCCTATATCAACGTCGATGACTGCTGGTTTGCTCCGACGCGCGATCCGCAAGGCAATCTGGTAGCCGACCCCATTCGCTTTCCGGATGGAATGAAGGCTCTCGGCGACTATATTCACGCCAGAGGCCTCAAGTTTGGTATCTACGAGGTTCCCGCAGCAGAAACCTGTGCACAGCGTAACAATTTGTACACTGGGCATACCGTTCCCATGGGCAGTCTTGGGCATGAAGTGCAGGATGCCAAAACATTCGCGGCGTGGGGCGTCGACTACGTAAAATACGACTGGTGCACCCCGGACGGGACGCTTGAAGATCAAGAGGCGGGTTTTCAAAAGATGCGGGATGCACTGGACAATGCTGCTGCCGGTGTAAATCGACGAATTGTCTACAGCATCAATCCAAACAGTTTCCATGTCGACAAGACGGGCCGGTCCTATGACTGGGGGCAAATCGCGGATATGTGGAGAACGACCGAGGATATTACGTATGCCACCGGAGTACCGGGCAAGCAGAATACGCCCGATTTCTCCAGAATTGTTAACCAGAATTTCTACGGCAATCTTTTCCCTGAAGCCCAGCATACTGGTGCCTATAACGATCCGGACATGATGCTTGCCGGGTTTGGCATGTCTCCAGATCAGGATCAGACACACATGAGTCTGTGGGCAATTGCAGGCGCGCCTCTGATTCTCGGCGTTGATTTCACAACGCCGATCAGTCCGGCCACGATGGCTACACTGACCAATCCGGAGGTTCTTGCCGTTGATCAGGATAGCCGCGGTCTCGAGGCGATCCGGGTGGCGGAGCCGAAGAGTGGTCTGGGAGTCTGGGCCAAGCTGCTATCTGGCAATGGTCGCCGTGCGGTTGTGCTTCTTAACACTACAGGGTCCGCAGCATCGATCACGGTAAACTGGAAAGATCTGGGATTGGATCCGATTGCTTCGGCCAATGTCCGCGATGTATGGGCACACAGCGATCTCGGTTCCTATGCGTCTGGATACACGGCGGCTGATGTTCCGGCTGGCGGCTCCGTCATGCTGACGATCAACAGTGCGGACGATGCGTCAAAAATCCACCGTGCCACACCCGGGACGAAAGCGGACGGAGTAGCCAGATATACACTGAATGCCACCACTGGCGGGTACATCGACATTGCCTACCGGAACGAAGGAACGTCTGCGCTCAAGGTGCCGCTGATTCTTAACGAGGCTGTACTAACGACGGTCGTGCTTCCGGCTACCGCCAAACACGGCCAGGGTAAAGTCACACTGTTCATGCCGTTCAAGCCGGGAAGCAACGGGCTTACTTTTGTCCTCTCGAACGGGGCCGGCCATGCTACGGCAATCAAAGATGTGACGCTGATCGCCGGGCCGCAGCCTGCATTACCACCCGTTGCCTATGAGGCAGAAAATCCCGCCAATCTTCTTCAGGACGCGGCAATACAGGCGTGCGCTATATGTAGTGGTCACGCGAAAGTGGGTAACTTGGCAAATTCTGATTCCAGCCTCGAGTTTAGTGGAATTGTCGCTGCCGTCGATGGAACATATACGGTTCCAATTGTTTATATCAGTGCGGACGACGGGACGAGTGCACCTCGTGCAATGAACGTGAGCATTAACAATGGCCCGCCATTTCCGGTCCAATTCCCGGGTGAAGGAACCTGGGACTTTCCCATCCTGTCGAGTGTGCAGGTAACGGTCCCATTGAAAGCCGGGGTGGCCAATACCATCAAATTCTCAATGGTGCCTGGCAACTATGGCCCCGATGTTGATGGCCTCGGTCAGCCTGTGAATCAGTAAATCGCAATTTCCTGGCGAAAGACGTGACGCATGCTGATTGCCGAGATTTATTCGGCGCATCGATGACCAATGGCGGTCAGTGACGGGGTCTCGGTGTCAGTAGGGGCGAGCGGGCTGGTGCTTCGAGATCGCTGTTCCAGGGCGTTTTTTGCCGGTGTCGTAAGGAGTGCATAGTGATGGCGGGAGGCATATGTTCAGTTGTCGCGCCTATGGATTCGTTGGTGGATGCGATCGTTCGAATCAGGCGGCAACGTCGGCATCCGTGCCGACTGGAATGGAAAACGATTTTCGACAATAAGGTGCTGCAGCTCAAATTCAGGGCCGGCAATGTATGGAGACAGGCATGAGAAATCTATTGGTGTGGATTGCGCTTTCGTTTGTACTCGCTGCATGCGGAGGCGCGGACAGTCCGACCAGCCCAGCCAGTTCGGAGCATGCTGCAAGTGCCGCTGCGGTGATGGTCGAGCAGAAAATTCAGCGATTCCGGCCGGACGAGGTCGCGGTCCTATTCGTGATGGGGCAGAGCAACAGCGCCGGCCTTAACGGCCTGCCCGCGAACTTTGTGTTGACCGGGGCCTCAGGTACCGGGTCCAGTGCCGGTGGAATGCCAGCACCGAATGTATGGGGTATCCGGAACGACGGCTGGGGCAATATCGCGGGCAACGCCGACGGGCCGGGAGCGCCCTTTACCCAACCGATATCCGCCATCGATCAGGTGGCGTGGGTGAACTGGTCGGACAGCACTTCGTCCGACATGAATCTCGGATACTACGGCGGCAGTGGAAATGCCGCCAATTTTGCCGCCTACGCATGGCAGTCGGCGATCAATGCGGGCGAACCGTTGCCCGATCTGTATATTATTCATATCGGCTGGGGTAGCCAGGGCGTGGACGTCGCAGACGACGCGTACAGCGGCTGCTGCGGCTGGACGATGCACGGCGTCAATCTCTGGCAACCCTTGCTTGACGCGACCAAAACCCCGACTTATGCCCTTGCGCCGTTCGCCCGGCGGATGATGTATCTTGGACTGAAACAGATTCTTGCGACCGGCAAGAAACCACGCGTCCTGGGTCTGGAGTGGAACCAGTGGGAAGCGGAAGCTGGGCCGCTGAATTCCGCCGGCAATGTGACGACCATCGGCCGGGCACCGCAGAATTACGCCAACCTTTTCAGAGGTTTTTCCGCGGCGGTGGGATCGAATTTTCCGGTAATGATTGTGAAGCCGTTGTCGGTAGCTTATGACAATGTCGCCAATGCGGTCGCTCCCTATGATTCGACCAGTCTTGCCTCCATGCAAAAGGTGTTTGGCGGCTTCATCGACGCGGATCCTCGCACCTTCAGCTTCGTCGATGCATCGCAGTCGCCCGATTGGAACGGACAGCCGCCGGATTTCGGGATCTTCAAAGGCGGTTCGCTGGGCGGCGGAGACGGCAGCGTGCACTACAACCTCGACACGCAGAAATGGTTCGGCGATCAAGCGCTTGCGTCGTGTCTCGGACGCTCGCAACTCTGCGGACCACGCATTTCAGCGCTTCCCAAGCTGCCGCCGGACTGATCGGAGCAAGGGGCGCGATAGCGGCAAACATCCATTGTTTGGGCTGTTCCGGGGGGCGTTTACGTGGCCGACATCGCCCTGTCGGAAAACAAGTGTTTCCCGACAGAGGCAATTCAACGTATCGGTCGAGATCTACCTTTCAGACGGTAAATTGCTTAGCGGAAAGCTGACGCTCGCGGGTGTTGCAGACGCCACGTCGAGCCAGCGCGACGGATTGAGCAGCCCAATCTTCCGCTATCAAGCGTTACCACGCGCGACTGCGCTTCGACTTCGAGCCGGTGAGACGGCCCCGGACTCTTCCGGCAATACTGCCAATGCTTTACGCAGGAGCTTTGCGAGATCCGAATGCAATTTGTGCGACAGCGAGGCTACTCCGGCCTCGTATTCGGCCGAGCGCGCTCTGCGAATACGCTCCAAGAGGGCATGGCCCTTTGGAGTAACGGCAACATCTTTTTTCCGGCGATCGCCCAGCGCCTCGTTACGCATCAATAGGCCCAGCAGAAAGAGGCGATCGATCATCTGGCTCACGGCGGGAAGTGACATGTGCATGCGCTCAGCGATGTCAGACGGTGTGCACTTGCCTAGCTGCTCCACGCGCCGCAGCAGTAGGACTTGCTGCAGTGTGACTGACTCCTTGGTCAGAACGGCGAGCGTCTTGCCTTGAAGGTGCGATACGCGGTTGACAAATTCTTGCAGTAGCTCGCCGATCTCTCCGGGCGCCGGCTCAACGGTCATAGCAGCGATCCCTGTTTCCATGCGATATCGGCCATCACAGGCGGCCGAACTGGAATGGGCATTGAAAACTCGAGACACACCAACTCGAGATGATTGCCGAATGGATCATTGAGATAGAGCGAAGCCTGTCCCGGAGGACGAGCTGCAACGGCCCCTCGGTCGCCACACCGTGGGAGTCCAGGAGGCCTTTCCACTTGAGGAGATGACGCGGCGGAACATGAAACGCATAGTGAGGATGGCCGGCTGTCAAGGCGGGCTGCCCTGATCTCTGCAGGAACAAGTCAACTCGGGTTGAGCCGTCCAAATACACTGAGACGTGGTGCGAACCTTCGCCGCCAGTTTCGGCTGGCGGACGGCCGAAGCGTCGAAAGGTTTCATCGTCTACGGTCATTGAGTAAGCGGCACCGAGAAGATCGCAGTAGAACCGTCGCGCCAGTGCCAGATCCCGAACCGGTATGGTGACATGGTCCAGGGCGCCGATACGAGGTCGTCCAAGCTGCTGCAGTGTTCGTTTCAACCTGATCCCGCGAACGCGGCCGGCGAATGCGAGTCGGATGATCTGATTGCGGATTGAGATCGGCATGGCGACTTTCATCCTGGTGATTAATCGTTCATACACGTTAATGATTAACGTCAATGATCTCAATATCGGTGCCGTCTTCGGGTCCGTCGGAGGTGATGCTTGGCTATTGCGCTGGTACCCGGGCGCGATGATTCGACGGCCCATATCAATGCGGTCCGCTTGCCTGTTTTAGCTAATATCGTGGCTGCCGTAAGCAGCTGTTGGCCACGGTTCGCAGTGGGCACTTTTGCTGACAGATTATCGAAAGATTCAAAGGGCGGTTGGTGACACGACTGTTGGGTTTAGGCCCACTGCCAACGTCGCGTGACAGCAGTCCCGTACCTGAACTTATTTCACGACCAGATGATTTGGTCTGCTAATTGTTATTAGCAGACAAGCGTTTAATGAGTAAAATTGGCGGTATGTCAGTTCGAGCCTCGATATCGACCTATTCATCTGCTTTAAGTCGTGTTTTCGGGAGCGCGTTTACCAAAAGAGGGCGCTATCGCCAATCAAGCCCAGCAACTAGCGTTGC
>NZ_JAQGMM010000351.1 GCF_028292365.1 Caballeronia sp. | reverse complement strand
TGAGATGTGGGCTAACGCTATCATGTCCCGGCGCGCAATCAGCAACGTGGTGGTCAACGCGGTGCGTTATGCCGGAGCCGGCACCACGATCCGGCTGACCGGCATCGAAGACGGGCAAGGGGCACTTATCGTGATCGGTAATCAAGGGATGCGAGTAGCGCCCGACGATCTCGCGCGCCTGTTCGACCGGTTTTATCGCGGCGATGCAGCCCGCAGCGAGTTCACGGAATCGAGCGGCCTGGGGCTGTCCATCGTGCAGGCGATCATGCGGCTGCACGGCGGGTCGGCGTCGGTGAGTTGTTCAGCGGACGGCTGGATCGAATTCACCCTTCGATTCGCCGCCCTGCCGAATTCCACCCCGCATTCCACCCTGCCTACTCCACCGCGCCGGCCTTGAGCGCCAGCTCCTGACGCTCGGCCAGCAGGCCGTGAATCTGCGATACCACCGCCGCGCCCTCGCCCACCGCCGCCGCCACCCGTTTCGTGGATGCCGAGCGCACGTCGCCAATGGCGAACACACCCGGCACGCTGGTTTCCAGCGAGGTCGAGCCGTCAGCGTGACCGCCGTGGGCAGCCGGTCCCGTCAGCACGAAACCCTTGCCGTCCGTGTTCACGTTGCAGTTGCGCAGCCACGCCGTGTTCGGATTGGCGCCGGTGAAGAGGAACAGGTGCCGCACGTCGAGCGTGAGCGGACCCTCAGGCGTCTTGCAGTGCACGGCGGCGAGCGTCCGGCCATCGCCTGCCAGCGACTCGATCTGCGTGCGTGTATGCACCGTCACGTTCGGCAATGCCGCGATCCGGTCGATCAGATACTTCGACATGCTTAGCTCGAGCCCCGGCCCACGGATCAGCAAATGCACGCGCGCGGCATGCGAGGCGAGATATACCACCGCCTGGCCGGCCGAATTACCGCCGCCCACCAGCACGACTTCCGAGCCCTTGCAGAGCTTCCCTTCGACGGGCGACGCCCAGTAATACGTGCCGCGCCCCTCGAATTTGTCGAGCCCAAGAATGTCCGGCCGCCGGTAAGCCGCGCCGGTCGCGATCACCACCGTATGCGAGCTCACGCGCTGCCCGTCCATCAGCTCGATCTGGATCGGCATGCAGTTGCAGTGAAGCGCCTTGATCTCCGTCGGAATGGCGATGTGCGCGCCGAACTTCTGCGCCTGCACGAACGCGCGTCCCGCCAATGCCTGGCCGGAGATGCCGGTCGGAAAGCCGAGATAGTTTTCGATCCGCGAACTCGCGCCGGCCTGGCCGCCGGGCGCGCGGCAATCGAATACCGCCACCGACAACCCCTCGGACGCCGCATACACGGCCGTCGCTAATCCAGCCGGCCCGGCGCCGACGACCGCGACATCGTAGATATGCGCAGGATCGAATTCCGGCAGCCAGCCGAGTTGCGACGCGAGCTGGTTCTCATCGGGCGCGCGCATCACCGTGCCGTCAGGACAAATGACCAGCGGGAAATCCGCCTTCGATGTCGAGATCCGCTCGAGCAGCGCAATGGCTTCGGGATCGGTACACGCGTCGATCACCGTGTGCGGATACCCGTTGCGGCTCAGGAAGCCCTGCAGCGATACCAGCCGTCCATCGTCCGACTGGCCCACGAGAATCGGCCCGCTGCCCTTTTCAATCAAACCAACGCGACGCAGGATCAGCGAGCGCATGATCCGTTCGCCGAGTTCCGCTTCCGCCACCAGCAGCGCGCGCAGCCGTTCGGGCGCGATCAGGATGGCTTCAACATCTTCTATCGCGTGACCATCGACCAGTGCCGGCTTGCCTGACAGCTGGCCGACTTCCGCCAGATATTGCCCGGGGTCCGCCTCGGTCACCAGATGCACGTGGCCCAGTCCGTCGCGCCGCGTCACCCGCACCCGGCCGTTCAACAGCACGAACATGCCCGGACCGGGCACGCCGACTTCGAACATCAGTTCGCCTGCACGCCAGTACTGCACCGTGCCGAAGCGCCGCATGCGGTCGATTTCCTCGACCGTCAGATACGGGTACATCTGGTGCTTGCGGCTCTGGAGCGGCGAGAACGGAGCGTCGGCCGCGGCTTCTGCCGGCGCCGCGGCGGCTGTGTCGTTCGTGATCGAGTTGAGGTTTTCCGTCGCAGCCGGCGGACTGTCGCGCCATTCCGGTTGGCCGTGGCCATGGTTGGGCCCTTCGTTGATCCCTTCGGGCGTAGTACTCATGCGTGGCGATCTCCATGCAGGTAGACGGCGTCATGCAGCGCGCCTTTGTCGGCGGCCGGCGCTTTCGCGGGCCACGGGCACATGGCGGCCATTTCGCCCAGGTCCTCGCGCGCGCCGCCGAAGTCGGTCAGCGGCTTGAGGTCGAGACCGGCGAGACGCCAGGCGTCGAGGCCGCCGGTCAGCGGCACGACGTCCTTGAAACCCGCATTGCGGAGTGCCTTGGCCATCCACGCCGCCGAGACCTCGTTCGGACACGAGCAATAAATGATGATTTTCTGATCCGGCTGATAACTGTCCACGATCTTATGCAATTCGCGTTCATCGGCGAAAACGGAGCCTGGGATCACGAAAGGATCAAGCACACGTTTTTCGGCGGAACGGATATCGAAGATAGCGGGCAGCGGTTCGTTCTCCATCAGCGCATACAACTCGTCGACGGTAATGCGCGCCGTTTCCAGCGTCTTCATCAGCATCTTCCGGCGCCAGTAGCGATAGGCCACGTAACACGCCAGCGCGACCGCCACGACCAGCAGCGCCTGCTTGCCGAGCCGCGCGATCATGGCGAACACCATGTCGAGTTCAGCCGCGAAGACCACGCCTACCGCGAGACCAACCGCGGCCCATAACGCCACGCCCCCGCCGTCATGCGCAATGAACGAGCGCGTGCGCACGCCCATTGCACCGGCGAGCGGCACTGAAACCAGCGACAAACCCGGAATGAATTTCGCGACGAGCAGCACACGCACGCCCCACTGGCCAAAAAAGCGCTCGGTCTTCTTCACGCAGGTATCGCGTGACAACGAGAGCTTGCAGATGGTCTTGAGCGTGCGGTCGCCGTAGCGCCGACCTCCCAGGAACCAGACGAGATCGCCCAGCACTCCGCCGAGCACGGCAATGCCGAGCATCAGCGCGAGATGGGGCCACAAGGCCTGGCCGTTGAAGCCCATCATGGCTACCGATGCACCGACTACGATCAGCGTTGGCATCGCGGGAACAGGCAGGCCGAGCGCTGCGCCCATTACGTTGAAAAAGACGATTGCCGGGCCATACCGGTCAGCCAGATCATGCAACAGCATGGGATTCTCCTGCAGGTTGTGCAGCGCTGGATTCGGGTGTGGAGAGCCTGAACGCCGTGGGCGCTTTGCGCAAAGCGCTTACTTTATACGGCTCGTTTGACGGCTTTGCGATGAAGCGCGATGAGTCCGGGAACGCCGCTGGAGGCTACGCCGGGCAATGAGCCGCTCCGCGCAACACTGGGCTGTTCCTAGCCACTCCGCGTTCCCGTCATGCGCGCCGCGATGCGCCGCTGCATTCATGAAATGAGTGTAGCGCGGATTGGCAAGATTGCCGATGGTCGCAGCGGTTTCGGTTTGTTCGGCGCGCACGGTCCAAAACGCATGCCTGAACCTGCTTGTTTCCGCTTCTTTGTCGCTTCGTCGCCATGTTGCTATGGTGCTTCGTCGCGTTGCCATCACTTCAGCCCGAAGTCTACCCGCGTAGGTGCACCCTTGTCCTTGATACCCTCTGCGTTGAGATGGGGCGCGACGATGAAGATCCGCTTGCTGTCGATCTTGCCCTCGAAATATTGCTTCACTACGGCCGCGCGCCGCTGCGCCAGCGCACCGAGCGCGCCCTCGTCCACCGGCGCGTGCTCCGCGAGCACGGCCTGCATGTCGGCGTCGGGCACGCTCTTCGTCATGCCGATCAGGTTGCGCGGTTTCTTGAAGTCCGCGCTTTTATACGCTTTCGTCAGGAATTTGCTGTATTCATCGGCGGAAATGGGGATGCTCATTGGATTGATGTTCGGATTGTCTTCGCTCGCGTCCTTCATCTTTGCCAGTCGCACTTGGCGGTCAACGTAGGCCGAACGCAACCCGGGTTCGTCCAGCGCCGGATCCACCCGCGCCGATATCTCCAGCGTGATCGACGGTTTGTCAGCTAGCGCCTTGGCGATGGTGTCGAGTTTCTCCTTCGACGCGTCGCTCAGCGTGGCCGAACCCGGATCGAACTCCACGTAGCCGAGTTCTTCGGGGTTCTTGCCGCCGAACGCGTTCGCAATCAGCGAGAACGGCGCCGTCACCGCGCGCTCGAGCAAGTGAACAATTGCCGTCCACACCAGCGCGCCTACCGAGAATTGCGGATCCGAAAGCGAGCCGGAAATGGGAATATTGACGTCGATCTCGCCTTTCGAATTCTTCAGCAGCGATACCGCAAGCCGCACCGGCAATTTGGTCGCGGTGGTGTTGTCGACGTGATCGCCGAAGGTGAGTTGATCGATGAAAAGATGGTTGTTCGCGGTGAGCTTTTCGTCGGCGAGCATGTAGTGCAGGTCGACGTTGAGCTTGCCCTTCGTGATCGGATAACCCGCATATTTGGTCGAATACGGCGAGATATTCGGCAATTCGACATCGTGCGCGCTCGCGGTGAGATCCAGCGACGGTTTCGCGATCAGCGGATTCACGACCCCTTTGATCGATACCGGTCCGTTCGCCGACAGTTTTGCGGCGACATCAACGGGAGCCGGCGTGGTCGAGTGCGTGCCAAATGCGCCGATCGTGCCAGTGATTGAAACCAGGTTCGCGGTGAAATTCGGCTTGATGAAGTTATCGGTGTAGGTCACGCGGCCGTTTTGCAGCACGAGCTGGCCAAAGCGCAAATTCGCCGATGACGACGCGGTTTTCGGCGCGACAGGCGTTGCGACCGGTGCGGGGGCTGCGGGTGCGGAGGCTGGCGTCGTGGCGGCGACCGTGGTGGCCGCTCCCTTGTCCTTTGCCACGATATCCGTGAGATTGAGCTTGCCTTGCGCGTCGAGCAGCACGCGGCCGTAGAAGTTCGCAAACGTGATGCGCGCGGCCTCGACGTCGGCGCCTCGTTCGTCGTAGCGGGCATTCAGCTTGGTCAGGCCGAGCAGTTTCCAGCCCGCCAGTGGGTCCGAATTCGCCCGGTCGATCAGCCGCACGTTCGACAACGACACATCGCCCTTGTAACCGGCCTTCAGCGCGCGTCCTTCACCCGAGAACGACGCGTCGCCGTTCGCGCTCAGCAGCGCGCTTGAAACGGTCGCGTTCAGGTTGCCGCCGAAGTACGGCTCGAACGCCGATGCGTCGAGCGCGTTGGCGTCAACGTGCAGCGCGAGGCTCAGCGGTTTAGCGGTCAGCGTGCCGGCCACGGCGAGCACGCCTTTGCCGTTCATCGTCAGCTTGCCGTCGATAGCGAGCGGTTTCGTGAGGTCGTCGGTGACCTGCTTGACGCCCAATTGCAGCGGCGCAATGTGCAGTTTTACCGGACGCGGTGTGGATTCGTCGGTGAAATCGGCGCTGCTGTCATTGAGCGACACCTGGGCGATCTGATAACGCCACGCCGGACCCGCCTCATTCGCCTTTTCGACCTTGCGCGTCGCGCTGGCTTCCGGCGCGGTTTCGTGCGGACCGGCGAGCGCGGCGAGATCGATACTGCCGTCCTTCAGGCGTTTTGCATCGATGGAAAGACCGTTCAGCACGACGCTGTCCAGCGCCGCCGTGCGCGCCGCGACATCGATCTTCTGGATCTTCGCTTGCGCCGAACCCAGTGCGATGGGTGCCGTGTTATTCGACTGCGGGACCAGCTTCAGCGACT
>NZ_JAQGMM010000339.1 GCF_028292365.1 Caballeronia sp. | reverse complement strand
GGCGTTGCGTGAGTAGCAGAGCGGGTTTTTTGAGCGGCATCGGCGAACCGTCGTAACTCGCGATCATCCCGCACAGCGCGATTCGTCCAAACGCGTTCATGCGCGACAACACGGCGTCCAGTATCTCGCCGCCGACGTTTTCGAAATAACCGTCGGCCCCGTTGGGCAACGCCGCCTTGAGGTCGTCATGGAGATTGCCGGCCTTGTAGTCGATACAAGCGTCGAAACCGAGCGTCTCGGTGACGTAGCGGCATTTGTCCGCCCCGCCCGCAATGCCCACTGCGCGGCAGCCCGCTGCTTTTGCCAACTGACCGACCACGCTTCCCACCGCGCCGCTTGCCGCGCTGACGACGACCGTCTCACCCGCTTTCGGTTCGATGATCTTGTTGAGCCCAAGCCATGCGGTCACGCCGGGCATGCCGACCGGACCGAGATACGTCGAAAGCGGGATATGCGTGTCGTCGACCTTACGCAGGCCCTTGCCATCCGACGTACCGAATTCTTGCCAGCCGTAGCTCCCGACCACCTTGTCGCCGATCGCAAACTTCGGATTTTTCGATTCCACTACTTCACCCACCGTCCCGCCGATCATCACCTCGTTGAGCGGCTGCGATGCGGCGTACGACTTCGAGTCGTCCATGCGGCCGCGCATGTAGGGATCGAGCGAGAGGAAATGATTGCGCACGCGCACTTGACCCTCGGTCAGGGGCTGGAGCGGGGTCTCGACGAGTTTGAAATTATCGACACTTGCCGCGCCTTGCGGGCGCGAAACGAGGAGGATCTGGCGATTGATTGAAGTGTGTTCTGACATCGTGATACTCCTGTGCGGTCGGGGACAAGCCAGGACGCGAGGCGCGCCCTGGTAGCGGCGTCAGGCGTCGCTGGGACCGGGTGTGGCGGAGGGATCCGAGCGCAGGCGTTGCTTCGCGATATCGCGGCCGACGGCGAGCCTGCGCATATATTTGAAGGTACCCAGCGCCTTTGCGACAAAGTGGCCTTCGCTGTCGCGAATTTCGCCTTCGCAATACGCCATGGTGGTGGAGCGGTGCAACACGCGGGCAAACGCGCGGAGTTCGCCGCGACCTGGTTGCATGAAGTTGACTTTCATTTCGACGGTGACCACGCCGATGCCATCCGCGGCAAGACTGCGCGCGGCCATCGCGAGGGCGACGTCGGCAAGCGTCATGGTCACGCCCCCGTGTGCGATGCCCCAGGTATTCATGTGCGTACTGGTCAACGGCAGCACCACTTCGCTTGCGCCATCTTCGGCGGAGATGAGCTGTACGCCGAGCGAATCGACGAACGGGCTTTCAGGGAGCGTGGAGAAATCGGTCATGGCTTCAAACTTCGTAATCGATGCATTGACGCGATTCACGTACCGCTGCAACGAAGTCCTTGATCGCCAGGTGCCTGGGATGGACCTGATAGGCCTGGAGGGCTTCCGGATTGTCGAAGTCGGAGACGAGGACGACGTCATACGTGGCTTCGAAACCGGGCTGCGCCACGCCCACTTCAAAGTGGCCCTGGCCCGAAACAATGCTGCGGCAGCTTTCGAGCTTGGCTTTCAGTTTGACGATGTTTTCAGCGCGAGTGCCGCCCTCGGCGCTTTCCTTCAGCTTCCACATGACGATGTGACGTAACAAGACGGGCTCCTGATTGTAGACAGTGACTATGCCGATCGCCCAAGCGTATCAAAAACGCCGGGCGACCGGTCAAAATCACACTACTTCAAACAACCCGGCCGCGCCCTGCCCGCCGCCGATGCACATGGTCACCACGACAAACTTCGCGCCGCGCCGCTTGCCTTCGATCAGCGCGTGCCCCGTGAGCCGCGCGCCCGACACGCCATACGGATGTCCCACCGCAATCGCACCGCCGTTCACGTTCAGGCGATCAGCCGGAATGCCCAACGTATCGCGGCAATAGAGCACTTGCACGGCAAACGCTTCGTTCAGTTCCCACAGGTCGATATCGCTGACCTTGAGGCCCGCTTTCTTCAACAGCTTCGGCACCGCGAACACCGGGCCAATACCCATTTCATCCGGCTCGCAACCCGCGACCGCAAACCCCCGGAAAATTCCCAGCGGCTTCAGCCCTTCTTTTTCCGCCAGCGTAGCGTTCATCACCACACATGCCGACGCGCCATCGGAGAACTGGCTCGCATTGCCTGCCGTGACCACGCCGCCAGGCATCGCGGTGCGGATCTTCGATACCCCCTCGAGCGTCGTGTCGGCGCGAATGCCTTCATCGGCGGAGAGCGTGACTTCCTTCGTGAACATGCGGCCCGTGGCTTTATCGGCGACACCGGCAAGCACCGTGATAGGCACGATTTCGTCGTTGAACTTGCCCGCCGCTTGCGCTGCCGCCGCACGCAATTGCGACTGCACGCCGTACTCGTCCTGCCGCTCTTTCGATATCTCGTAGCGCTTGGCGACGTTCTCGGCCGTCTGCAACATCGACCAGTAGATGGCGGGCCTGTGTTCCTTCAACCAGCCGTCCAGCAGCATGTGCTGGTTCATCTCGTTTTGTACGCATGAGATGGATTCCACGCCGCCCGCCACATAGACATCGCCCTCACCGGCGATCACGCGTTGCGCCGCCAGCGCGATGGTCTGCAGCCCCGACGAACAAAAGCGGTTCACGGTCATGCCCGGCACGCTGACCGGCAGTCCCGCACGCAGCGCAATCTGCCGCGCGATGTTCATGCCGGTCGCGCCTTCCGGATTCGCGCAGCCCATGATCACGTCTTCCACGCGCGCCGGGTCGATGCCCGCGCGCGCCACCGCCGCCTGCGTGGCATGGCCGCCGAGCGTCGCGCCGTGGGTCATGTTGAATGCGCCGCGCCAGGATTTGGCAAGGCCCGTGCGTGCCGTCGATACGATTACCGCGTCAGTCATGCTTGTCTCCACTTCGAATACGAATAGTGTTGGTTCATTTGGCTGAACCCGCAGGTTCACCCGCCGTTCAGCGCAGCAAGTCTGTCGATCCGATGCGCGATACACCCGCCGCCGTCATCTGTTCCCACGCACGCGCAAGCGAGCCGTCGAGATCGATCGCGCGACAGGCATCGTCGATAACAACCGCTTCGAAACCCGCGCTGCGCGCATCGAGCGCCGACCACGCGACGCAATAATCCGTCGCCAGCCCGCAGCAATAGACCCGCTTCACGCCGACATCGCGGAGATAACCCGTCAGGCCCGTCGGCGTGATGCGATCAGCTTCCATGAAGGCCGAATAACTATCGACATCCACGTGATGACCCTTGCGGATCACCAGCCGCGCGTGCGGCACGTTCAGGTCGGGATGCAGCGCTGCGCCGTCCGTGTTCTGGACGCAATGCGTTGGCCATAAGACCTGCTGGCCGTAACTCAGCGTGGCCATGTCGAAAGGCGCGCGCCCCGCGTGATTTTCGGCGAAGGAAATGTGCTTCGCCGGATGCCAGTCCTGCGTCACCACCACATGCGAAAACGCACGCGCGAGGCGGTTGATCACGGGCACGACTTCGTCGCCGTGAGCGACCGGCAACGCGCCGCGAGGCATGAAGTCATTCTGGACATCGATCACTAGCAGGACTTCGTCAGCGCCTTTCATCGCGAATCTCACCCGGTTGTAGCTAGCTCTTGAATCTAGCTGTTGAAGCCACGCCCTTCAGCGGCCAGTTCGGTCACGCGTGCCGCGGGCTTCCATGCTTCGCCGTTGCCCTGGCCCGCATACTTGCGCATCGCGCGTTCGACGTTGTACAGGCCAACCGTGTCCGCATACAGCATCGGTCCGCCGCGATACAGCGGGAAACCGTAGCCGGTCAGGTAGACCATGTCGATGTCCGATGCCTTCGATGCAATCCCTTCCGCAAGGATCAGCGCGCCCTCATTAACGAGCGCGAACACCAGCCGTTCGACAATCTCGTCGTCGGAGATCTTGCGGCGCGTGACGCCTTGCTCGTTCGAATACGCAACGATCATCTCGTCGACGATCTTCGACGGATGCGCCGTGCGATCGCCGGCCTTGTAGTCGTACCAGCCCGCGCCGGTCTTTTGCCCGAAACGCCCGGTCTCGCACAAGCGGTCCGCGATCTTCGAATACTTCAGGTCCGGCTTCTCTTGATAACGGCGTTTGCGGATCGCCCAGCCAATGTCATTGCCCGCGAGGTCGCTCATGCGGAACGGTCCCATTGCGAAGCCGAATTTTTCGATCGCGCGGTCCACTTGTGCCGGCAACGCGCCTTCTTCGAGCATGAAAAGCGCTTGGCGCAGATACTGCTCGATCATCCGGTTGCCGATAAAACCATCGCAGACACCCGACACCACGGCCGTCTTCTTGATCTTCTTGGCAAGTTGCATGACGGTGGCGAGCACGTCCTTCGATGTCTTCGCGCCGCGCACGACTTCCAGCAGCTTCATCACGTTGGCCGGGCTGAAGAAGTGCATGCCGACCACGTCTTCGGGACGCTTCGTGAACGCGGCAATCTTGTCGACATCGAGCGTAGACGTATTCGATGCCAGGATCGCTCCCTTCTTCGCGACCTGATCGAGTTTCGAAAACACCTGCTCTTTCACGCCAAGTTCTTCGAACACCGCTTCGATGATCAGGTCGGCGTCCTTGAGGTCTTCATAGGCGAGCGTTGGCGTGATCAGCGCCATGCGTTCTTCCAGTTTTTCCGCCGTCAGACGGCCCTTCTTCACGGCGCTTTCGTAGTTCTTGCGAATGGTGGCGAGGCCTCGATCCAGCGCTTCCTGCTCCGTCTCCAACAGCGTGACCGGCAGGCCCGCATTGACGAAATTCATCGCGATTCCACCGCCCATCGTCCCTGCGCCGATCACGCCAACACGTTCGATCTTGCGCACCGGCGTGCTCGAAGGTACATCCGGAATCTTGCTTGCCGCGCGTTCGCCGAAGAACGCATGCCGCAGCGCGCGGCTTTCGGGCGTTTGCACCAGTGCCATGAAGCATTCGCGTTCGACGACCAGGCCTTTATCGAAGCCGAGCTTCACGCCGGCTTCCACTGCATCGATACATTTGAGCGGCGCGGGGAAGTTCTTCGCGAGCGGCGTGACGCCGTTGCGCGCGAACTGGATAAAACCTTCGGCGTTCGGATGCTCGATCTTGCGATCGCGAACCTTCGGATGAGGACCGCTTTGCGCGCCCACTTTTTGCG
>NZ_JAQGMM010000317.1 GCF_028292365.1 Caballeronia sp. | reverse complement strand
TCCTGATCCAGCAAAGCCAGAACAAGGACAGCGTGGCGCTTCACCTGAAACTCAACGAGTTACTTGCGTCTCACCGGTCTGCGGACAATCACCTGATCGGGATTGAGGATGCCTCTGAAGAAGAGCTTCGACGATTGGCGGCCGCTTATCTGCGCAAGGCGGCAGGAGCAGACCAGGCACCCGCCGCCAATGCCTCCTCTTAGTCGCCGAGTGCGTGTTAGGCGGAAAAGTCCTGGTGCCTTTATCAAAGAGTAATGAGTTGGCGGGATTGTCTATCGTATCCAACTGGCACAGGGGTCATGTGGAGGAGAAAGCGCGGCAACTGATGGCGCAGATAAACGTGCTCGAAGATGAACTGAGAGCCGTTGTGCACCGTGCGGAAGTGCCCCTGTTCTATCGCGTGAACGGCAAGCGGATCAGATTCGACAAATCGGTCAGGGAGGCGCACCAGCGATCGAAAACGGGCCTGCTGCAGTGGATCTTCAAGAGTCGTCCACCAACGGTTGTGGTCGCGCCTGTCATCTACGGGCTGATCGTGCCGTTGCTCTTTCTCGACCTCGGCCTGACCGTGTACCAGTCCCTATGCTTTCCCGTGTACAGGATCAACAAGGTCAGGCGCTCAGACTATATCGTGATGGATCGGTGGCATCTGAGCTACCTGAACTTCATGGAGAAGTTTAATTGCGCGTACTGCGCGTATGGGAACGGCTTGCTTGCTTAGGAACCGAGATCGCCGCGCGTACCGAGCAGCACTGGTGCCCCATCAAGCACGCTCGAAAAATACTCGGCTCCCCGGCAAGGGCTGAAGCGTTCCTTGCCTACGGCGATAGCGAAAATTACCAGCAGCGGCTGTCCGGGTTTCGTGACGCGCTGGCCACCGACGCCGCCAAGCCGGGTGTCCCGAGCGACCCTCCCGCGTCATAAGCCGTGCGAGCCGGCGCGGTCCACAGGACGTTCCGGCAACGCGTTCAACGGATTGTGGGAACACGTGGCTGCGATCATTGCATCTGCCGCAAGAGTGCGGCCATGCTCACGGTATCGTAGGGCTTTCGCAACACAAAGTATCCCGGCACTTTTGAAACATGATGGTTGCCGGTTGCAAATATGACAGCCAGGTCACGGCGCAAAACACGCGCTTGTAAGGCGAGTTCTTCGCCCGACATGCCGGGCAAGCCGACGTCCGTGATGAGCAAATCCACCGTCTCTTTCTGAATCAACGCCAAAGCCGTTTGTGCGTTGGCAGCTTCATGGACCACGTGCCCCAGCGCCATGAGCAACTCGCTCGTATTGGAGCGGATCAGGTCATCGTCTTCAACGAACAAGATATTTAGCGAGCGCCCAGCAGGCGCACTGAGCGCGACCGCTGACGGCACGCTCGGAGGCGCCGGCACAACCATGGGTGCGGCACGCTGGGTTTGATTTGCGAGAACGTGCCGGATCTTTCTCGCGAGCGCCTCTCGTGTGTAGGGCTTGCCGAGCAGTTCTACGCCGGCATCCAGCCGGCCGCCATGGACAATCGCGTTTTCCGTATAGCCGGACGTGAACAGCACCGCAATGCCGGGAATGAGTTGCCGCGCACGGCGAGCCAATTCGGGACTTCGCAGTGGACCTGGCATGACGACGTCGGTGAACAACAAATCGATTGGCACGCCGCTTTCGATGATCGCAAGCGCACTGCTGGCGTCGTTCGCCTTAAGCACGCGATAGCCCAGTTCGGACAACATTTCCACAACCGTCACCCGGACCTGTTCGTCGTCTTCAGCCACGAGGATTGTCTCGGCGCCACCGAGCACCGGCGTGCTTTCAATCGCCGCCCCGAGATCTTCCTTGTCGTGGGTCCGTGGCAAATACAACTTCACCGTCGTGCCATGGCCCGGTTCGCTGTAGATCTTGACGTGTCCACCCGACTGTTTGACAAAACCATAGACCATGGAGAGCCCCAGCCCCGAGCCCTTGCCCTCCGGCTTGGTGGAGAAGAACGGCTCGTAGGCCTGGGCCAGCACTTCAGGTGTCATCCCGCAGCCGGTATCGGTCACCGCGAGCATCACGTATTGCCCGGCGCTCACTTCGGCATGATCGAGCGCATAGCGGTCGTCGAGGAAAGCGTTGCCTACTTCGAGGGTCAGCTTGCCCGCGTTGTCCATGGCATCGCGCGCATTGATGGCGAGATTGAGGACCGCGTTCTCGACCTGAGTGGGATCGACGAATGTATTCCACAGGCCGGCGGAAACAACGGTCTCGATCTCGATGGCCTCGCCCAGACTGCGCCGCAACATGTCTTCCATGCCGGTGATGAGCCGTCCGATCCTGATCGTCTTCGGCTCGAGCGCCTGCCGGCGCCCGAAGGCCAGCAACTGGCTCGCCAGCTTCGCGCCGCGGCTGACCCCGGCAAGCGCATTTGCCAGGCGCCGCTCTGCCCGCTCGCTGCCCGCCACGTCCGACGCAAGCAGTTGCAGGTTGCCTGAAATGACCTGCAGCAGGTTATTGAAATCGTGCGCGACCCCGCCGGTGAGCTTGCCGATTGTCTCCATTTTTTGCGCCTGCTGAAGCGCGAGTTCGGTACGTCGCAGTGCGTCTGCCGCTTCACGATCCGCGGTGATGTCGCGACCCACGGCATGAACGAAACGGTCGTCGGGCACGGCCGTCCACGAGAGCGTGACATACGCCCCATCCTGCCGCTGATACCGGTTCACGAACTTGAACGTGCGGATACCCTCGCTGAGTTCGCCCATTTCGGCGAGTGTCTCGACCCGGTCATCGGGATGCACGAACTCAAGGAATGAATGGCCGATAAGCGTCTTCTCATCCCAGCCAAGGATCTGTTGCCAGGCCGGATTCACTGCCACGATATTCGATTGGAAATCGGCGACCAGCATCATGTCGGTAGAAAGCCGCCACATGCGGTCGCGGTCGGCAACACTTTCCGCCACCTGATGTTCGAGCGTCTTGTTCAGCCGCTCCAAAGCGCGTGCCGCGGACTTCTGGTCTTCAATGTCGGTATTTGTGCCAATCCAGCGGACGATGCGGTGGGCGTTGTCGCGAATAGGCAGCGCCCGGGCGATATGCCAGCGGTACACGCCATCGGCTCGTCGAACCCGGAACTCGCATTCGTAGGTCGTACCCGATGCCACCGCGTCAACCCACTGTCCGATGGTAGCCTGCAGGTCGTCGTGATGAATGATGTTGCCCCACGCCTGACCGTCCAGAGTGCCCTGCGCCGCACCGCTGTACTCGTAGACCCGGTCGTTGAACCAGTCGAGTTGACCGTCGGGCCCCGCCGACCAGACCTGGTTCGGCATAGCCTGAGCGAAGGTGCGGAATTTCTGTTCGCTTTCATGAACCGCGCGCTCCGCCGCAAGGCGGTCCGTCACGTCGGTTCCCTGAATGAAGATGCCGATCACGGCACCGGCTTCGTTGCGAACCGGCTGATAGACGAAGTCGACGTAGCGCTGCTCTGCAGGCGCCCCACGGAGCCGATTGAGCACGATGGACTGCGCACTGCCCGAGACGGGCATTCCAGAGGCGTAGACCTGATTCAGGATCGCTACAAACCCTTGCCCGCGCAGTTCAGGCAATCCTTCCTGCACCGGCTTGCCCAGGATCGTGCGATCGCCAACCAGTTGCGTGAAGGAAGCGTTCGTCAATTCAATGACGTGTTCGGGGCCGGTCAGCATGGCCATGAAGCCGGGCGCCTGTTCGAACATCCGCCGCAACCGTTCGCGCTCGCCGCTCAGCCAACGCTCCGCGCGCACCTTTGCGGTGGTCTCCACGACGATTGCGATGACCGCGACCGGCACGCCCTGCTCGTTACGAATGGGCGAATAGTCCAGGTTCATCCACACTTGCTCACCGCGTCCGTGGCGGTGCAGCGTCAGTTCCTGATCTTCGTATCGCAGCGTTCGGCCGGCTAGCCCGACCTTCATCACGTTGTCGTTGAAATCCGCGATCTCCGACCACCCTTCCCGCACCTTGGAGCCGAGAAGCTGAGGATGCCGGCCGCCCGCGAAAACCGAATAGGCGTCGTTGTAGAGCATGACGCCATCGACACCCCAGAGCGTCACAATGGGAACAGGCGACTGCAATATCAGGGCGATAGTGCCGGTCAGCGTTGTTGACCAGCCTTCGAGAGGACCCAGTGGCGACGTGGACCAGTCTCTGGAGGCGATGATCCTGGCGACCTCGCCGCCGCCCTCCAGGAAGGCGTGTACCAGGCCATCGGTCGGTTGTCTTTCGTTCATGTGCGGGGGCCGATAAGCAACGCCTAACCGTACGACGCTCCTCAGCGTTGCAGAGTTTGAAACGTCAGTAGATAGGCTCTTATTTTACCTTCCAAAGCCTCATTCGCAGAACGCCGTCGACGCTTCCAGCCCACACTTCTCAAGCGCACCTTCCGGGGACAATTCTTGCTGGCTACCGTCTCTTGGCCCAGCTTTCTCCGCTTCCGGCCAGCATAAGACCGGGTCCCGCAAGGCCCCTAGCGGGCGTCCTTATCGCGGATCAGGCTGATCTCTCCATTGCGTTCGAGCGTGGCCGCGCGGATCCCGGACAGGTCGTTGGCGCCTAGCTGCTGTCGCGCCGTTTCGAACAGGTCAGTTCGCGTAATGAGTGCAGCGGACATCTGCTTCTCATCGAAGCGGCCATCGCGGTACAGCTCCCGCTCGGTCCCGCCCACCAGCCGCTCCAGTCTCGGCGAATGCAGGCAGCCCCATGCAAGCACCCGGTGCAGCAAGACAATCACCAGTGAGGCGACCACCGTCGGGATCGGGGGTGAAGCACCCACGATCGCACGGCTGAGCGTTGCGCCAAGAAGGATGGCGACGACATAGTCGAACGGAGAACGCTGGCCGAAAGAACGCCGGCCGGAGATTCGAATACAGACCAGCGCGCCAATGAAGACCGCGACCGCGCGAGCGGCCATCTGTAGCGAATCGAGGTCGTGGCCGCTGCCGAACACTGCGATGAGGGCGTCCATGTGCTTTCCTTTCTTATCAATGGGCATGGCTTCACATAGGCCGAAACGCGCCCGGGTTGCACGCATGCCGGCGCGGGTTCGCCGGCGTGGCACCTCATGGATCAGTCGCCCTCAAGTCACGAAACATGCTGTATTCGTCCAGATAGCGTGGATTCTGAACGAATGAAGTGATACAGACCCGATGCGTTGCGCCGCCGGCCAGCACCTTGTGCTTGCTTCCAGCACCCCCGCAAGAAACGTACTGCGAGCGCGGACTAGTAATTGCTCAGCGTCAAGTGCTGTGAAATCTTAGTGAACGTCGTGATGTTCCCGGCCAGGAAAAATCGACCGCTTCGGCGCTCGGCTGGACGCACGCCACGCCTCTACACGAGCACGATTGAAACACGTACAAAGCCATGAAAAAACCGAAACTTGTCCTATCCATGACCCAGCTACAAAGCCGGGGATCAGGCGAAACCATGAGCCCCGAAGACTTCGCGGTGTATGCGTCGTACCAGATCAATGCCGGTGGATTGTTTGTAGGAACACTAAAGGTTATTAGAAAAACCGACGGCCGCATGCTATTCCCGTTCCAGGGGTCCCCGGTGCTCGGACCGTACCCCTCGCGAGAAGCAGCGCGCGAGGCGGCAGTCATGCATGGCGAACGGATAGTCGCCAGTGATATCGCCAACCCGGAAGATTGAGAGAAGTGCGCTAGCCGCGGGTTACGCGTTCTGGTGCTGCGCGAATGCTGCGTTGCAATGAAACATGGCTTGACCGCAGCGAATGGTCTCGTGTCGAACTGGTCCATTGCAGCACGAAAAAAAGCCGCTGGGACAAAGCCGGCGGCCGGACTTATTGATGCTTGAACACAGCCTGATGTGACCTGATGCGACGTTATGCAATCGTCTGCGTGGCGACTTCATCCACGGCTTCGCGCACAATACCGACAATCTCATCCACGTCTGCCCGCGTGGTCACAAGCGGCGGCGCGAAGCCGAGAATATCGCCGTGCGGCATGGCCCGCGCAATCACTCCACGACGCAACGCAGCCGCTGATACCTTCGGTCCAACCTTCAACGCTGCATCGAAAGGCTTACGTCCCGCCTTGTCCGCCATGAATTCAAGCGCGGCCAGCATGCCGGTCTGACGCACTTCACCCACTAGCGGATGCTGGTCGAATGCAGCATGCAACTGCGCGCCAAGATAAGCGCCGACATCGGCCGCGTTCTGCGTCAAGTTCTCGCGCTCAAGGATGTTCAGATTAGCGATAGCGGCAGCCGCGCAAATGGGGTGGCCCGAATACGTCCAGCCGTGCCCCATCGCACCATGTTCCTGCGAGCCCTTCTCGATCACATCCCACACCCGTTCACCCACAATCACGCCCGACAACGGCGCATAGGCGCTCGTGAGACCCTTCGCGACGGTGATCAGGTCGGGTTGCATGCCGTAGTGCTGCGCGCCCATTTTCGAGCCGAGGCGGCCGAAGCCGCATACCACTTCGTCGGAGATCAGCAGGATGTCGTGCTTCTTCAGTACCTGCTGGATCGCGGCCCAATAACCCTCCGGCGGAGCAATGATGCCGCCCGTTCCCATTACCGGTTCACCAATGAAAGCCGCAATGGTGTCGGCGCCTTCGCGTGCGATCAGCTTCTCCAGTTCTTCCACGCAATAGGCGACAAACTGCGTTTCATTCATGCCGGCCGGCGCCTGCCGGTACCAGTGCGGACAGACCGTATGCTTCACGCGATCGATCGGCAAATCGAAATGCTGATGAAAGCTCGGCAAACCGGTCAGGCTACCCGTCACGATGCCCGAACCGTGATAACCCCGCTCGCGGGAAATGATCTTCTTTTTGTTCGGACGGCCCAACACGTTGTTGTAATACCAGACAATCTTGATCTGCGTTTCGTTCGCGTCCGAACCGGACATGCCGTAATAAACCTTCTTCATCCCTGCCGGCGACCAGTCGATAATTCGGGACGACAGCTGGATGATGGTGTCGGTGGAATGGCCCACGTACGTGTGGTAATACGCCAGCTTCTTGGCTTGCTCGTAGATGGCATCGGCCACCTCGGTGCGGCCATAGCCGATGTTCACGCAGTAAAGACCTGCGAAGGCGTCTATATAACTCTTGCCCTCGTGATCTTCAATGCGAATACCCTTCGCTCCACGAATGATCTTGCCCGGAAGAGCGCCGCTCGCATGATCGTGCGCGTGGGTCGACGGATGCATGAAGTGTGCACGGTCTTCGCTGAACTGTTGCTCGAGTTGCTGTGTCATGAGTTGCTCCTTGGATTTCTGTGATTCGTGTGATTCGTGTGATTCCATTAAGCCGTGACGCTCAGCGGCAAGCCGAGGTTGCCGAGGCAAAAGTATTTGGTTTCGACGAACGGCTCGAAACCCTCCGATCCCCCTTCGCGGCCGAGTCCCGACGCCTTCATGCCACCGAACGGGATGGTTGCACCGGTGAACTTGACGCCGTTGACCGAGATCATCGCGAAGTCGAGCCGGCGCACCAGTTGAAAGATTGTGTCCATGCGCGTGGCACAGACGTAAGCAGCCAGCCCGTGCTCAGTGTCATTCGCTTTAGACACCACTTCGTCCAGCGTGTTGAACGACGATATTGCCGATGTCGGCGCGAAGTTTTCTTCATCGTAAATACGCATCCCGGGCGCCGCGTCGGCCACCACGGTCGGCTCGAAGAACCACCCGCCAAGCGCATGCGCTTGCCCGCCTGCGGTAATGCGCGCGCCCTTCGTACGGGCATCGGCCACGCGAGCAGCAGTGGTATCGAAGGCAGCCTGATGCATCAGCGGCCCCACCTCCACACCCGCCTCGAAGGCTGGCCCAACCTTCAACGCGCGCACCGCTTCGCTGTATCGCTGAACAAACTGTTCATACAATGGCGCGGCCACGAAGATGCGATTCGCCGCGCAACAATCCTGTCCCGACGTCTGGAACTTCGCGCCAATCGCCACCTTGACCGCTTGATCGAGATCAGCGTCTTCCGTCACGATGAACGGTGCGTTGCCGCCAAGTTCAAGCGCCAGTTTCTTGATGCCGGACTCGGCTGCCGCACGCGCGACAAGCCCACCTACACGAGTGGATCCCGTGAAGCTGATCGCCCGCACGCGTACGTCGCGTACCAGTGCTTCCATCGCCATTTGCGGCTCGCCCAGCACCACGTTGAATACACCTGCGGGAAAACCCGCCTCTTCCGCCAGTTGCGCCAGCGCGAGCGCCGAGAAAGGTGTTTCGTGCGCGGGCTTGACGATCGCCGTACACCCCGCGGCAAGGGCGGCAGCCGCCTTGCGCGTGATCATTGCAACCGGGAAATTCCACGGCGTGATCAGCGCGGCGACGCCGACCGGCTCCATCACCGTGCCGAGGTGGGCACCATTGATGTGGGTGGGAATCGTGCGGCCGCAGAGGCGTTTTGCGTCGTTGGCGTACCACTCAACGAAGCTCGCCGCATAGGCGATCTCTCCTCTTGATTCAGCCAAAGGCTTGCCTTGTTCCAGCGACAAAATTCCGGCCAGGTCGTGTTGATGGCGCAGGATCAGTTCATGCCAGCGCAGCAGGATCGCGCTGCGGCGCTCTTGCGGCACCCATCGCCAGGACTCGAATGCACGGTGCGCGGCGCCGACCGCTGCTTCAATTTGCGCGCGCTCAAGCATGGGCACGTGACCGATCACCTCCTGGTCGGCGGGATTCTGCACGGCGACGGTTGCGGCGCTGTCGCTATGAATCCAGCGGCCATCGACATAACAAAGCGACTTGAAAAGGACGGGATGACCCAGCAACATGAGCGGCTCCTGATTGCACTGTATGACGTCCATTTTCGTCCTCGCCGCCGCGCGATTTTTTCGATGTGAACCGCCATGCGTGGTGTTTTTTCTGTCCTGCGTGCCGTTCTCGCGAGATTCCCTGGATGTGGCGCTATTCCCACGCTATTCCCAGTCCGGAATGCTGTCCGGCATGCTCTTCACGACCTTCGTGACGATGTACGTGAAATAGCGCTCAATGCCGATTTCATCGATCAACAGGGAGTCGATAAAGCGCTGGTAATGATCGATATCGCGCGATACCACATGCAGCACATAGTCCACGCCGCCGCCCGTCGCGTAGCACTGAACAACTTCGGGCGCTGCGAGCACACGGTCCTCGAAGCGACGCATGTCGTGCGCGGTGTGTTTTGCCAGCGTCACTTCCACCACGATCCGGCTCGCGTTAACGACACCGACCCAATCGAGTTCCGCCCGATAACCCTTGATGACACCGCTTTCCTCCAGCTTGCGCACGCGTTCCCACGCAGGAGAAATCGACAGGTTCACCTCCTCGGCGAGTCGCGATTTCGTGATGCGGCCGTCGCGAGCGAGGATGCGCAAGATGGCGATGTCGTAGCGGTCGAGCTTGATCACGATCAGATGACCACCGGAATATGGCGTTCCACTACATCGGCGACCACCGCGACCGTATCACCGATCTGCACCAGTCCCGGGAAGTGCCGCGCCGCCAGTAAGCCGCTGCGCCGCGCTACATATTCGACTGCAGGCGCGCCAGTACGCGTGGCGTCGTAGACGCGGGCCAGCACGTCGCCCTCCTCAACAAAGTCCCCTAAGTGACGGCACATTTCGAGCAAGCCGCTGTGCTCGCTGGTGGTGTAGCAAGTGCCATCCGGCATGTCCAGCAGCGTCGTCGTGCGGTTGTTGCCTCGCAGGTCGTCCCGTGGCGATATCCCTTCCCGGTCGATCACCCCCGCATGCGCGAGAAAGCCATACACACCCCGCTCGGCAATCGCCACACTTGCGGCCGTCGCGGTTCCGCCGCCGCCCAGTTCGGTGGAAACGAACACCTTCCCCGCTTCTTCCACCGCGGTGTCGAACAGTCCAACGCTATCGAGTTCGAGCATGCGCATGGAGTAAGGTGCGCCGAACGCACGCATCGCGGCTTCGCACCGCGCCTGCTGCTGGGCGTCAGACAAGACGTGAATGGCGGCAAACGGCAGGAAATCCAGCGTCCGGCCACCCGCGTGAATATCGAGTACGTAGTCGGATATCGGCAGCAAATGCCGCTGGAAATAGTCCGCTATTTTTTCTGTGACGGTACCATCCGCCTTGCCAGGAAAACTCCGGTTGAGGTTGCCGGAATCCACCGATGACGTGCGCGTGCCGGCCTTGAATGCCGGATAGTTCATGAAGGGCACGACAATCACGCGCCCGGTGACATCGCTTGCCTTGAGCGTTGCAGCAAGCTTGGACAGCGCGATCGGTCCTTCGTATTCGTCGCCATGATTGCCGCCCGTCAGGAGCACGGTCGGCCCCTCGCCGCGCTGGATCACGGTGATGGGAATCATGATGGCGCCCCACGCTGAATCGTCGCGGGAATACGGCAACTTGAGGAACCCGTGTTGCTCGCCAACGGCGGCCAGATCCACCGTCGGCGCAATGGGTGACGCACGCATTGCTACTCCTTCACGAACAATTGACGAGGCGTGTTGCAGAACGTCTCCACGCCCGTGCCGGTAATCAGGATACTTTCCGTGATTTCCAGGCCCCAGTCGTCGAGCCACAACCCCGGCATGAAGTGAAACGTCATGCCGGGTTCGAGGACCGTCTTGTCCCCCGGGCGCAGGCTCATCGTGCGCTCGCCCCAGTCGGGCGGGTAGCTCGCACCGATCGGATAACCGCAGCGGCTGTCCTTCTCGATTCCGGATTTGCGCAGCACCGCAAAAAATGCGTTGGCAATGTCTTCGCAAAGGTTGCCAGGCCTGGCTGCTGCGAGTCCCGCTTCTATGCCTTCAACGATCGCCTTTTCCGCGTCGATAAAATGTTGGGGCGGACGCCCGAGATACACCGTACGCGATTGCGGGCAGTGATACCGTTTGAAGCAGCCGGCAATTTCAAAGAACGTTCCCGCTCCCGTCTTGAACTCGGCGTCGTCCCAGGTCAGATGCGGCGCGGCTGCATCAGAACCTGTTGGCAGCAAAGGCACAATCGCAGGGTAGTCGCCGCCGTAACCCTCCACGCCCGTGATGCCTGCCGAATAGATCTCCGCAACAAGATCGCACTTGCGCATGCCCGGTTCGATCCGATCGAGAATACGTGCGTGCATCTTCTCGACAATCCGCGCTGCAACGCGCATGTACTCGATCTCACGCGGCGACTTGACCGCGCGCTGCCAGTTGACGATCCCCGTCGCGTCAACCCATGTTGCTTGCGGCAGATGGTGCGTCAACGACGCGTAAGCGGCCGCACTGAAATAGTAGTTGTCTTTCTCCACGCCTATCCGGCATTTATCCCAGCCGCGGGCAGCAATCACTTCACGCGACAGATAATCCATAGGATGCCGGACCGGCGACTGCACGTAGTCGTCCGGGTAGCCCACTATCTGGTCGTGCTGCATGAAGACCGTGCGCTTCGCGCCATTCGCGTCCTGCCCACGACCGAACCATACCGGCTCCCCTTCCATCGGCAAGAGCACACACTGGTGCACGTAGAACGACCACCCGTCGTAGCCGGTGAGCCAACTCATGTTGGTTGGATCGGAGACGATCAGCAGATCGATCTCCGC
>NZ_JAQGMM010000285.1 GCF_028292365.1 Caballeronia sp. | reverse complement strand
GTACGCCCAGCGGCCGCCAATGGCCAAGAATGCCGTGCGTTCGGCACGCCGCCATCGACGCGAATCACCGTCCCGTTGATAAACGCCGATGCCTCGGACAATAAAAATACCGCCGCCGCGGCCAGTTCGGATTCGGTCCCGAAGCGCTGCAACGGCACCTTGTGCTTGAGCTCGCGCAACAACGCACGATAACGTTCGTCGTAACTATCCATTCCCGCCGATGCAATCCATCCCGGCGCAACGGCATTCACGCGCACGCCGGCGTAACCCCATTCGCACGCGGCCGTTTCCGTGAAGTTCCAGACGCCCGCACGCGCGGCGCCCGAATGGCCCATGCCGGGCATACCGCCCCAGATGTCCGCGAGCATGTTGACGATCGAGCCGCCGTGATCGCGCATCCATTGTGTAAAACATTCGCGCGACATCAGGAAAGTGCCGTGCAGGTTGTTGCGCACCACCGCGTCCCAGCCGTTCAGCGAGATCTTGTCGAGCGGCGCGGGAAACTGGCCGCCTGCGCAATTGAACAGGCCGTCGAGCCGGTTGAAATCGGCGATTGCCGCGGCGACGACGTGTTTGACGCTCGTTTCGTCGCGGATGTCGCAGGCGTGGCAGCGCACGCGTTCGGCGCTTTCCGGGTAGTCCTCGGCCAGCTCGGCGCGCACGGTTTCCAGCTTCGCCAGGGTTCGTCCGATCAGGATCACCGAAGCTCCCAGCGAGACCAGTTCGTGCGCGGTACATCGGCCAAGCCCGCTGCCTCCGCCCGTCACCATGACAACCTTGCCGGCGAACAGGCCGGGGCGGAAAACGGAACGGTATTGATGCGGACCGTGGCGGTCGTTCGGATTGGTTTCCATGATTCTCAACGTAACTGGGTGAGTGCGCCTCAATGTGCTTGAGTAAAACTCAACACCATGCCAACGTCAAGCCGGTTAACCCTTAATATTTGTCAAAACAACGGCTTAAATTTGCGTATCAGTGCAATTGAGCTACACTCAAATTACTTCCTGTGACAAGCGACTTTCATCGCCACTATGAGTCAGCCCAAAACCCTCCCCGCACGGCGTGCGCCGTCGAGCATCAAGTCCGAACAACGCATCAAGGACATCTTGCTCGTGGCGCGGCAAGTGTTCTCGGAGCGCGGATATGCGTCGGCGACGACCATCGATATGGCGCGTCGGCTGGGGGTATCGGAGGCGACAGTGTTCACGTATTTCTCCGGCAAGCGCGACCTCTGCGTGCGAGTGATCTGCGACTGGTATGACGAGATCATCGCGGAGATCGAAGCCACGTTGCCGCATATCACGGGCACGCGCGCGAAGCTGTTCTTCCTGATCCGCACGCACCTGTACCGGCTGATGATCGATGGGCCGGGGCTGTGCGCGCTGATCCTGTCCGAAGGACGCGCGAAAGACGACACCTTCGGCGATGAAATCGTGCGACTCCAGCGGCGCTATACCGCGCCGCTGATGCAGGTGCTGTCGGACGGCGTGGCAGCCGGCGATATCCGCGACGACCTGCCCTTAAGCCTGTTGCGCTCGAGCATTTATGGGCCGATGGAACATGTGCTGTGGGACGCGATCAGCAAGAAAACGGTGGATATTGAAGAGACGTCGAAGCGGTTATCCCTGCTTCTTTGGCAGGGTTTGCAGCCGCCCAATCCGAAGGTCGCCGCCCTCGGGCAATTACAACGCGACATGGCAGCGGCACTCAGGACGTTTGAAGACACCCCAAACTCGCCTGAATGAAAGAACTTGATTTGTACAATTATTACGGTTGACCGCGGCCTACACGGAATCGTTGGTCGCCCTCCAATTGCCGGCATTACCCCTCTCATCCCCGCCCCTCAACGCCCTGCCCTCCGCGGCGCGTTTATTTCGTCCGATAAAACCGCCGCGTGAAAATTGCGGAGCCTTTGTCCGTCAGCTATCCGCATAGTTCCCGAAGTCGTATTGAAAACAATTCTTACCTGTGTAATGATATTGATTCGTATTTAGGAACTATTCGGCAAACGCTGCACATCCTCCGCAACGACGGACTGCTGCGCCGAATATCGACCGCTCAAGCCACCGCGGGCATCGCGGAAGCAATTGACCGGCATGGCGCAACGGCGCCGGCTTTTTTGACCATCAAGCACACTCGGGGAAACACATGTTGAGGAAGACACCGCTTGCCGCGGCAATCATGACCGCGCTGGCGGCTCCTGTTGCCGTACCGCTTTATGCTCACGCGCAGGCCGCGCCAGTCAACAAGGCCGATCAAACTGCCCAGGCGGACCCGTCCGCACAAGCCCCGCAAGCCGCACCTCCCGTTGAAGGCGCCGCGCTGCCTGCCGTGCACGTCAACGCCCAAGCCGTCACGCCCGATTTTCAGCCCGAAACGTCGAGCGTAGGCGCCAAGGTCCCGACCGCGTTGCGCGATATCCCCCAAGCGGCCGTGGTGGTCCCGAAAGCCGTGCTTCAGTCCCAGGCAGCGACCTCTTTCTCCGATGCCCTTCGCAACGTCCCCGGCGTCACCATTGGTGCAGCGGAAGGCGGCCAGATCGGCAACAACATCAATTTGCGCGGTTTCTCGGCGCGCACCGACATTTATCTCGATGGCTTCCGCGATCGCGGCCAGTACTATCGGGACACGTTCGATCTTGAATCCATCGATGTGCTGTATGGTCCGTCATCACTGTATTTCGGGCGCGGCTCCACGGGCGGCGTGATCAACCAGGTGAGCAAGCAGGCGGGTTTGAAAGCGCACGCATCGGTATCCGCAATGGTCGGCACGAGCGACCGCTACCGCACCACGTTCGACATCAACCAGCCGCTGTCCGACACATCCGCCGTGCGCCTCAACGCGTTCGGGCAAGACCTCGGTTCCACGCGCGACGTGATGAAAAGCAAGGACTACGGCTTCGCGCCGACCGTGCGCTTCGGCATTGGAACGCCGACGGAAGTCACCTTGTCAGCGTTGATCCAGCACAACCGCGACCAGCCGGACTATGGCATTCCGCCGGTGAACGGCGCGCCGGTCCCGGTGAGCAAGAGCCAGTTCTATGGCTTCGAAGGCGACCGGACGATCCAGGACGTGCAGACGCTTTCGGCGCGCATCCAGCATCGTTTCAACGACAACCTCACGCTGCGCAACGAGACCCAGTTCAGCCACTACGGCACCGAGGCCACCGCGACCAACGCGGCGGCTGTCCTGACCGGGCCGCTGGGAACATCCACTGCACTTGCCAACGGCAATTTCACGACGCTGCCGTTGTCGTCGCTATATGTGAAGTTGCAGGGCAAGGACCGCAACATCAACGATCACTCGGTCTACAACACGACCGATATCGATTACAAGTTCAACACCGGCTTCCTCAAGCATGAGGTGATCGCAGGCATTGACCTGAGCCACGAGACCTATAGCAACCAGTCGTTCACCGCGACGACGCCGGGCCTGCCGTCGAACACCATCGCGATCGTGCCGCTGCTCAATCCGCAATACACCACGCGACCCGCCAATACGCAGGAAGTGGCGACCAATTTGGTGGAATCGAGTGCGAACGGTGTCGGCATTTATGCCAACGATACGGTCTCTATCGGCCAGTACTGGAAGGTGGTGGGCGGCTTGCGCTGGGACCGCTACGAGGCGTCGATCAAGAACACGCTCAATGCGCCTTCGTACGCTACGCAAACTAATTTCTTCACGAGCGTGCGCGGCGGGATCATTTTCCAGCCGACCGACTGGCAGTCGTACTACGTGTCGTACGGCACGTCGTTCAACCCGTCGCTGGAAGCGCTGACGCTGACGAACAACCAGCAGAACACGCCGCCGGAATCGAACCGTTCCTATGAAGTGGGTACGAAGTGGGATTTGCTGAACGGCGGGTTGTCGGTGACGCAGTCGCTGTTCAATATCGATAAAACCAACGCCCGCACGCTCCAGGCCGACGGCACCTACTCGCTCGACGGCGACGTGCGCGTGCGAGGTTATCAACTTGGGCTGGCTGGCCACATCACGAACAAGTGGCAAGTGTTTGGCGGTTACACGTACATGGACGGCCAGGTGATGAAGGCGCTGGACAACACCAACGGCAAGACGCTGGCGAACACGCCGCGCAACATGATCACGTTGTGGACGACTTACGACCTCACGCCGCAATGGACTTTCGGCGGCGGTCCGGTGTACACATCGGCACGATATGCCGCGAGCAACGACTTCGTGCAAGTGCCTGCGTACACGCGCTGGGACGCAATGGCCGCGTTCCACCAAAAGCATTACGACATCCAGTTCAACGTGCAGAACCTGACCAACAAGCACTACTACGATGCGCTGA
>NZ_JAQGMM010000146.1 GCF_028292365.1 Caballeronia sp. | reverse complement strand
AGCTTGGCGATATCGTCGAAATGGAGACCCTGTGTGGGCTCGTCGAACATGAACAAGCGGCCCGGCAGGTTGCCGCTCGCCTGTGCCGTTTCTGCCAGGAAACCCGCCAGCTTCAGGCGCTGCGCTTCACCGCCCGAGAGCGTGGGGACCGGTTGCCCCAGCTTCACATATTCCAGTCCAACGTCGACAATCGGCTGCAATACCCGCAGCACTTCCTTGTCTTTTGCAAAGCATGCAACGGCTTCGCTCACGGTGAGGTCGAGCACATCCGCCACGCTGAGCGACTTGCCGTCGCGCTCGATCTGCACATCCAGGATTTCCGCCCGATACCGCCGTCCATCGCAATCCGGGCAACGCAAATAGACGTCGCTCAGGAACTGCATCTCGACGTGTTCAAAGCCCGAACCGCCGCAAGTCGGACAACGGCCATCGCCGGAATTAAAGCTGAACATGCCTGCGCTGTAACCACGTTGCGCGGCCAGCGGCGCTTTTGCAAACAGCTTGCGAATCTCGTCGAACGCACCGACATAACTCGCCGGATTCGACCGCGCCGTGCGGCCGATCGGCGATTGATCGACGAAGATCACTTCGCTCAACGCGTCCGCACCTTTCAACGCGCGGAATGCGCCCGGCGATTCAGTCGCCTTGCCGAAATGACGCAGCAACGCGGGGGCGAGCACGTCCTGGATCAGCGTCGATTTACCCGACCCCGATACACCCGTCACGCACACCAGCCGCTGCAACGGAATCTCGACCGTGACGTCGCGCAGGTTGTGTTCGGTCGCGCCCTCGAGCACGAGCCGCGGTGTCTTTGCATCGACCGCGCGACGCTGCCAGTTCGATGCATGCGCCACGTGCTTGCGGCCGCCGAGGTACGCGCCCGTCAGCGTGTCGCTATGCTCGATCTCGTTCGGCGGCCCGTCATAGACAATCTCTCCGCCGCGTTCGCCCGGCCCCGGACCCATGTCGATAAGTCGATCCGCCGCGAGCATCACCGACGGGTCGTGCTCCACCACCACGAGCGTATTGCCCGCATCGCGCAAGCGGTGCATGGCTTCGACAATGCGGTTCAGGTCGCGCGGATGCAAGCCGATGCTGGGTTCATCGAGCACAAATAGCGTGTTCACCAGCGACGTGCCAAGCGCGGTCGTCAGGTTGATCCGCTGCACTTCGCCGCCGGAAAGCGTGCGGCTCTGGCGATCCAGCGTGAGGTAACCGAGGCCAACATCGCAGAGATATTTCAGGCGCGTCCGGACTTCGTTGTGCAGGAGCTTGAGCGCGTCGTCGAGCAGCGTGCTTGGCAACGTCAGCGAGTCGAAGAAGCGGCGAATCCGGTCGATCGGCATCAACATCAGATCGTGCAGCGTCAGGCCCGGCAGCGCTTCGAGTTGCGTCCGCGTCCACTCCACACCGGCAGGCAGGAAACGATCGCCCGGCTTCAGCACGGCGTCTGCTTGCTCCTTCGTACCGAGACGCCACAGCAGCGCTTCGGTCTTGAGGCGCGCACCCTCGCACGTAGGGCACTTCGTATAGCTGCGATATTTCGACAGCAACACGCGGATGTGCATCTTGTACGCTTTCGATTCGAGGTAATCGAAGAAACGCTGCACGCCGTACCACTGGTTTTGCCACTTGCCGGTCCAGTCGGGCGAACCGCCGATCACCCAGTCGCGCTCTTTTTGGGTGAGCTCGCTCCAGGGCACACCAAGGCGAATACCCGCTTTAGCGCCGTAGCGCAGCAGGTCGTCCTGATTCTCTTTCCATGCAGGGGTTTGCAACGTCTTGACCGCGCCCTCGCGCAGCGTCTTGCGCTCGTCAGGAATCACGAGGCCGAGATCCACGCCGATCACCCGGCCGAAACCGCGACACGTTTCGCACGCGCCATACGCCGAGTTGAACGAGAACAACGCGGGTTGCGGATCGGCATAGCGGATGTCGCTTTCCGGGCTGTGAAGGCCGGTTGAGAAGCGCCACGTTGGCACGTCGTTTGTTTCAGGCGTTTCTTCACGCGGCTCCGGCAGCACGTAAACGTTCACACGGCCCGTGCCCCGCAGCAATGCGCTTTCAATGGCCTCCAGCGCCCGCGACCGCTCCGTCTTCTGCAAGCGGAACCGGTCGGCGACCACGTCGAGCATTTGCCGGCCATCCACATGCCGCTTGGCCTGCACGCGTGTGTAGCCGCTGGCGGAAAGCCATTGCGCGACTTCGTCGTCGCTCGCGGACTCGGGCAGCTCAACCGGAAAAGTGATCGCAATCCGCGGATCATTCGCCTTCGTGCGCTCGAGCAATTCGACGTAGATAGTCTCCGGCGTGTCGTGCCGGACCTGATGCGAGGTCTTTTTATCGAAGAGCTCGGCGGCGCGTGCGTAGAACAGCTTCAGGTGATCGTTCAGCTCGGTCATCGTTCCGACGGTCGAGCGCGAACTGCGCACCGGATTGGTCTGGTCGATGGCGATTGCCGGCGGCACGCCGTCCACGCGATCCACCTGCGGACGGTCCATCCGGTCGAGAAATTGCCGCGCATAAGCACTGAACGTTTCGACGTAGCGACGCTGGCCTTCGGCGTAGAGCGTATCGAACACAAGGCTCGATTTGCCCGAGCCCGAAGGACCGGTCACCACGGTCATCTGACCCGTGTAAAGGTCCAGATCGATGTTCTTGAGATTGTGCTGGCGAGCGCCGCGAATGCGGATTGCGTTGTTGGATGCCAATTTTTCCTAACCGGTTCAATGAGTTAGATCGTCCGCCAGTGGCGCTTGGGCGAAGCGTGGCTCGCGCTTGAGAGAGCCGCCGTTCGACACGCATTAGCGAGATAACGGCCGATGAAGTCGACACTGTACACCCATACAGTGTTTTCGACAGGGCTTGGGTCGTTGAAAAGGAGGACACGGAAGCGGTGAATCCCGGACCGGTCTCGCGAGACCGCAAACGCCGAAATAGCGAGGCTGATGAATGCGTCAGCGCCTCCCGGCTAATGCCCCGCCACTCACCCGGAACGCTCCAAACGGGTGATCGTTACAACCAGCGCTCACCCGGGAGTGTGCAGGACGATCTGAAACCCTTCAATTGCAGAAGGCGGGACAAAGTACTGCGTTATCTGGTCGAACTGAGCGTCGGTCGTTTCGAACGGATGCTCGCCCGACGCGTTTCGAGCCCTGAGCCGAGTCTTGCAAATCACATCGCTGACGTCGAGATAGTGAAGCCGATGTCCCACGCCCGCGCCGTCAAACAATTCGCGCCCCCATGCGCGACTGTTGATGGTATTGAAGGGAAAATCGAGGATCACGGACATCCCGGCCGACAGGAGTGCCTGGACATGATCCGAGAGCGCTCGCCTAATGCGCCCCGAGCACCGACCATAGTCATCCAGCGTGTGGATTTCGCCTGGATAGAGATGCACCATCCAACTATCCTCGCTGATGACCACGGCATTTTCCGAGCGTGCCAATCGTTTCGTCAGCGTTGATTTTCCCGACGCAATTTTGCCGCAGACCATATGAAGCACGGCTGCTTCGTCCGAACCGCTCCGACTCCTGCCCATGTTTCCAAATCCTCTGTAGGAGCCCAGAAAGCAAAAACCCGCCTTCTGGGCGGGTTGCTTACGAACTTTCAAGTCGAGAGCTATTCCGCCGATCAGGTAGCGGCGGTAATAATCGATTTGACGTAGCGCTTGTTCATGAAAAAATAATACCGTGATGAACGAGAAGGGGCAAGCAAATAGATCTGCCCGGTTTAGTAGCAGATCAAATGTCCGCTTGTTCGTTGAGGCCACAAAGCGGTGCGGGGCGTCTCCCAAGCCCGTTGTCGCCTAAACGGCCGTCTGGCGGACCTAAGGCGGCTCGCTGAACCCGTACTATGGATAACTAATCTTTTGATAGGTATCTTACCGACCTCCCCACCTCCGACATTGATCCACAATCTCGACCGGCCCGCGACACCGCGCTCAATTGCTTCCTCGGTAAAGCTCGTGCATCTGCGCCGCCTGATCACTGTGCTGAAAATCTTCCAGCTCACGCCTCACTTGTTCGCGTGTTTTTCCTAAGGAAACGGAGGGCGCTGGTGTGACGGCCGAAACAGTGGCCCCTTGATCCTGCGAGGCGCTGCCAGCCGCTACCGACTCGGTCTGATTGGTCGCTGATTGAGCAAAGCATCCGTCAGCTGCGACGCCAGCCGTCAGGGCAAGACAGATGGCGATCGATTGATGAAATTTCATGAGCGTTCTCCTTTGGCGTTTAAGGGATCGGCCTGCGCATCGTTCGCCGACCGGCCGACAGCAGTCTTCGCACAAACCAGGGACAATCCGGCTCGCGGCGACGATCAACCGATCAGGGCGCACTCGATGAATGCCCTCTTCGCGTTGCTGTCACATTCATTCTTGGCCGGACGACACGCCGTCGCAACGCACATGCGTAGGCAACGGACAAGTAATGCGCGTGAAAGATGTATGCACTCCCTTTGACCGATCCGGGTGACGTGTCAGGTAGTCGCCTTCCACGACCGGTTTTTTGCCAAACCGTCCAGGTGGGGACAAGGAGGCATCACACTGGCTGATACATTTGTGGCTGATGGACGGGATGGCGACCTGCTATTCTGTTTTTTATCGCGATGTGGCCCGAACCTGTCCAACTCCTGGTGCGCCAATAAAGCCTTTCGATTCCGCGCACTATCCGCCCATGGCAGCTTTCCTGATCAAGCAGCCTTATGAGACCGTCAGACTTCAT
>NZ_JAQGMM010000216.1 GCF_028292365.1 Caballeronia sp. | reverse complement strand
AGCGCGGCGGCGACTTCCTCGGCCAGCATCGTCTTGCCGGTGCCGGGCTCGCCCTTGATCAAAAGCGGGCGCTGCAGGGTGATGGCGGCGTTGACGGCGAGCTTGAGATCGTCGGTGGCGACGTATTGCGATGAACCTTCAAAACGCATGACGCGTCCCTCGGAGAAGGAAAAATTGCAGTATAAGTCAGAAGGGTTTTGGGGGCGCCGCCCCCGGAAGGTCCGATCGGGCTCAAGCGGGCCTCAATCGCCGCGTTACGGCCGAAGGAGAAGCAAATGTCCATCGGACAGATTGTCGCAGTCTCCCGGGACCCCAAGCCCCACGGCCTTGCGCGCTGGAGCCGACCCCGCTGCGGCCGGTGGACGCAGGGTAGGTCGCGCGGTACAATTAGCGCGATTTTTTTGGCCCGCGTGGCTGGAAAAACGGAAGTTCGTGGAAATGCCCTCCAAGGTACGATTGAATGCGACCATTCAATGCCATCATTGCCGCGCGCGTCCGTTTGACCAGTCCCGAGAAAGTCCCGGAACGCCAGGCGTCCAAGGTGCCGGATTTCCCCTCATGCCAGGTTAGAAGCTATGAATAAATTCGTCGGCAAATGTGCCGTGATCGCAGCGCTGTCGGGGCTTGCCGGCTTCGCGACACAGGCATCCGCCGATGTCGTGGGCAACGCGAAAGCAGCCCAGGGCAAAGTTGCGATGTGTATCGGGTGCCACGGCATTCCCGGTTATCGCACCGCGTATCCCGAGGTGTACCGGGTTCCCATGCTCGGCGGCCAGAGCGCCCGCTACATTGAGAACGCGCTGCATGCCTACAAGAAGGGCGATCGCCATTTTGAAACGATGCATGGCATAGCGACCACGCTGTCCGATCAGGATATAGCCGACATCGCAGCGTATTACGCCGCGCAAACCCCCTCTTCGAAGAACAATCCCGACAAGTGATCCGCGTTGCGCCCGTATCTGATTGTCAGATCCAGGGCGCCCGTCACCCGGTAATCACTAATCGCGGATAGGAGAATTCATGAAGGCACTCGACACAGTGTTGAAGACAGCATGCACGGCAGCCGCGCTGATCGGCGCGATCAACGTCCTGGCCATGCAGCCGGCGTATGCAGCCGATGCAAGCAATGGCAAGGTGCTCACCGAGGCCCACAATTGCGCGGCCTGCCACGGCCCGAACCTGAACAAGCCCGTGAGCGCGGAGTATCCGAAGCTTGCGGGCCAGCACGCCGATTATCTCTACTGGGCGCTGCGTCAGTACCAGATGGGCAACGGCAATCCGAACTTCGGGCGTAACAATCCGATCATGGCGGCTCAGGTGCAAAGCTTGTCGCAAAGCGATCTGAAAGACATCTCGGCGTATATCGAATCGCTGGACGGCGATCTGGTCGTGAAGAAGTAGGCGTCGCCGGATCGTTGTTGTCCGTTGTTGTTTTGATGTGCGCATAAACAAACACCCCGCCGGTAATCTGCCCGCGGGGTGTTTTTGTTTTCGGTTCAGCGCTCGGCCCTTCAGTCTCGCGACGCCCGCTGTTCTATCAGCGCAAGATACGCGTCGGTGTCCGGCGGCGTGTTGTCGCGCTGTGATTCCCAGATGATCTGTCCGAGGCACTCCATGATCGCGTGCTGGGCGTCGTGCGTCGAACCCATGCGGCTGACCAGCCGCTCATGCGCGCGCCGGATGCCGGGCGGTTGATCGATGGAGAGTTGCTCGGTAATCGCAAGATGCATCGATAAATGCAGGAACGGGTTGCTCTTGCCCTGATCCGGGGAGTAGTCGGCGTGGGCCACGTCGGGATCGGCGAGTTCTTGCTGATATTCAGGATGCTCACCGATCCAGTCCGCGGCAATGCTCTCAAGCGGTGTCAGGACGCCACCTTCGCGCTGCTTGCGCCAGGTGTCGGTGAAAAATTGGCGAACTTCGTCGCGGCTGGGGTTGAACATGGTTGGGGAGCGTGCTTGCGAGTGTCGTTTTCAGAGGCTCATTTTAAGCTGCATCGCCGCTTCTCGCCCGCTTCTCGCCCGCTTTGGCCCGCTTTGGCCCGCCGCGCTTATCCTGCCTATTCAATAGGCGCCGGCGTCTTCGGCCGGTACTCGCACAGCGGCTCGATCGCGCAATGCCAGCATTCCGGCACGCGTGCGCGGCATACATAACGGCCGTGCAGGATCAGCCAGTGGTGGGCATCCTGTTTGAATTCATCGGGGACGAACTTCTCAAGCGCCGCTTCGACCGCTTTCACGTCTTTGCCCGGCGCGAGCCCGGTGCGATTCGATACCCGAAAGATATGCGTATCCACGGCGATGGTCGGATGGCCGAACGCTGTGTTCAGGATCACGTTGGCCGTCTTGCGTCCTACGCCCGGCAGTGCTTCGAGCGCCTCGCGATCGTCCGGCACCTCGCCGCCGTATTGCTCCATCAGGATCTTGCACGTGGCGATCACATTCTTCGCCTTCGTCCGAAACAACCCAATGGTCTTGATGTACTCCGTCACGCCTTCTTCCCCGAGTGCGAGCACCTTGGCCGGTGTGTTGGCGATCGGGTACATGCGTCGCATCGCCTTGTTCACGGAGACATCGGTGGCTTGTGCCGACAACATCACCGAGATCAGCAATTCGAACGGCGATTCATGCTCGAGTTCGGTAGTCGGATGCGGATTCAGGCTTTGCAGCGTTTCAAAGATCGCACGGCGTTTTGTGGGGTTCATCGTGTTCAGGTCTTGTTATCGCTACCAGGGTTACCCGGTTCACGGTCAGGGTCGATGGCCGGTGTCGAACTTTTGTCGTCATCCGCGCGGATCATGCCGAGCCGGTGTCGCCGAGCTTCCGCTGCATCGATCTGCGCCTGTACCTCCGGGCTGATCGCATCGGTATTTTTCGGTCCCGCGCCGAGTCTGGCCATTTCTTCTTTCTTCTGGCGGGCACGGTCCATCGCCGCCTGGATGATGGCGCGCTTTTTCGCCTGTGCGTCATCTTCGGCGGCGGTGGCAGTGGCGGTGGCGGATTGAGCCTTCTTTGGATCAACTGATCCATCCGGCTGACCATCCGCTTGAGTGCGTGACTCAATGCCCGGCTCGCTGCCCGACGCGGTACCCGACGACCCGGCCATGCGTGCCGCCTTGCGCGCTTCGGCCGCGTTGCGTTCACGGGCGAGGCGTGCCAGCCGCCCATCGTGCCGCTCGCGCGCCGCGTCGGCTTCCTGCTGGCTCCATGCGTCCCAGCCGGTCTTCTCATCCGTGACCGGGACCATGGCGATGCAATCGACCGGGCAGGGTGGCACGCACAAGTCGCAGCCGGTGCACAGTTCGGGGATGATCGTGTGCATCTGCTTCGCCGCGCCGATGATTGCATCGACTGGACATACCTGCAGGCACAGCGTGCATCCGATGCAAAGATTTTCGTCGATGACCGCAAGCGGCCGTGGCCGCTCAACGCCGTTATCCAGATTCAGCGCAATGACAGGCATGCCCAGCAGGCTCGCGAGGCGGACCACCCCCTCCTGGCCTCCCGGCGGGCACTGGTTGTAGTTTGCCTCGCCTGCTGCAATGGCTTCAGCATACGGGCGGCATGCGGGGTAGCCGCATTTGGTGCATTGCGTCTGGGGCAGCCGGTCTTCGATCTGGTCGGCGAGTGTCTTGGAAGAGGTTGCAGTCACTACGGTCACATTAACGGCTTGCTAATAACAGCATGGGGAGGCGGCGCGAACGGGCTTGGTGAGCCGGGCACTAATGCGTACAACGCGAACGGCTCGCTCATACGGCTTTAGCAGGGCCTGTCGATCTGACAAAACAGATGTTTGGCCATTCGCTCGACCCGTACGATCCGCATTCGGCGACATTCAGTGACAGCTCACGGGACATGTCGACCGTTCAGGTGCGCGCTCATTCTTGACGTCATGTTCGGGCGTTTCCGACCGGCGCACGGGAAGCGGCATTATCGCTGAATTTCAAGCGGTTCCCAATCATTCCCAATTGCCAACATGCCAACGATGTGCACATAATCAAATTGCTTTCGATTGACTGCAGGACGGTATTCCCCACTCACGTTGGCGTAACCGATCCATCGCATGCTTCCTGAGGACACGGGAACGCGTGACGCTATTTCGATAACGCGGTTTGTCGATCACAAAGCCACCATGAACCAGCCAAAAATCAAAAGAGATCCCGAGGGTACACGCCGTCGCATCCTGCTTGCCGCCGCAGAGGAATTTGCTGCGGGTGGCTTGTTCGGCGCGCGTGTCGACCAGATAGCACGCCGTGCCGAAACCAACGAGCGAATGCTCTACTATTATTTCGGCAGCAAGGAGCAGTTGTTCACGGCTGTGCTCGAACATGCATTCGCCGCACTCACGGACGCTGAAAAGACGCTGGATCTTGATGGAATCGCACCCGTCGAAGCCATCACGCAACTGGCGCATTTCATCTGGAATTATTATCGTGAGCATCCCGAACTCTTGCGGCTCATCAATAACGAAAATCTGCACGAAGCCCGCTATATAAAGGGCTCCACGCGGATTCGAGAGTTGATATCGCCTGTGGTCGCCACGCTCACGAAGATTCTCGAACGTGGTCAGCACGCCGGACTATTTCGCAATAACGTCGACCCGCTGCGCTTTTACGTGACCTTGTCGGGTCTGGGCTATTACATCGTATCGAATCGATTCACGCTCGAAGCCACGTTCGGACTCGACTTCAGCCGCGACGCCGAACGCGATGAAATCATCAAGATGAACACGGAGTTGTTGCTCGCGTATTTGCTGCGACGCTAACGCATCTGCCTTATGCGGCCTTCTCACTGAAGAGAGGCCGCACAAAAAAACACGCCGCGTAAAACGCAGCGTGTTTTGTCATGCCAATTAATTTCAGGCATCGATCCGGATCAACGCCGAATTAAGCCGCGACAGCTTCCTTCTTAGGCGCCTTGTCGTGCGCGAGAATAAATTCGCGCAGTTGCGGATACACCATCGTGCGCCAGCGGCGTCCCGAGAAAATGCCGTAGTGGCCGGCCTTCTCAGCCATGTAATGGCGTTTGTTCTTCGCTGGAATGCCGGTGCACAGGTCATGTGCCGCACGTGTCTGGCCGCTACCGGAAATGTCGTCGAGTTCGCCTTCGATGGTCAGCAGTGCCGTGTTCTTGATGTCCTGTGGACGCACGAGCTCACCATTGACGTCCCACGTACCTTCGGCCAGGCGGAACTCCTGGAACACAATGCGAATGGTGTCGAGATAATAGTCGGCGTCCATGTCAAGCACGGCGTTGTATTCGTCATAGAAGCGGCGATGTTGCTCCGCATCTTCGTCGTCACCACGCATCAGGTTCTGATAGAAGTCCCAGTGCGCCGTCACGTGCCGCTCCGGGTTCATGGCGACAAAGCCGGCATGCTGCAGAAAGCCCGGATACACCTTGCGGCCTACACCCGGATAGTTCGCCGGCACCGTGTAGATCACGTTGTTCTCGAACCATTCGTATGAATGTTCACTCGCCAGCGAGTTGACCGACGTGGGGCTCCGACGCGCATCAATAGGGCCGCCCATCATGGTCATGGTGCGCGGCGTATCTTCACCGCGGCTGGCCATCAGCGCGATGGCGGCGAGCACCGGCACGGTCGGCTGGCACACCGAAATCACGTGCAGATCTTTCGCGCCAATATGGCGGATGAAGTCCTGGATGTACTCCACATAGTCGTCCAGATGGAACGACCCGTCTTCGAGCGGCACCATGCGAGCGTCGAGCCAGTCTGTCAGGTAGACCTTGTGATCCTGCAGCAGCGTCTTCACGGTGTCGCGCAGCAGCGTGGAGTGGTGACCTGAAAGCGGAGCGCAGACCAGCACGATAGGTTCGGTCTTGAGTTCGGTGACAGTCGCGCTGTCGTCCGAGAAACGCTTGAAGCGGATCAGCCGGCAGAAGGGTTTTTCCATCACGATCTGCTCGACGATAGGAATGGCATGACCGTTCTTCTCGATCTGATGCAATTCGAACTCTGGCTTTTCGTAGTCCTTGCCCAAGCGGTAAAGCAATTCGTAGCCGGCCGCGAGGCGCGTGGAACCGGGCACGTACGCGAGCGGGCTGGAAGGATTGGTGAACGACTTCGATGCCGCTTCCGCCCATGCCGTGAGGGGACTCAACATGGCCCGCTGAAATTCGTGGAATTGATAGAGCATGTCTGACCTGTAAAAAACCGGTTACGCCCGTGTTCGGGAGCCTGTCCGGCGGTTGGCCTCTATCGGCGGTGGCGTCATGCCGGGATCAGGCTTTCGCTGGTTCCCGGCCCGGCGTGCAGTTCGTCGATTGCACCGCATTGTGGTGCTGGCAGTTATTAGTTGTTGCTTCGTGGTTCTTCGTTATTGCTTCGTTATTGCTTATTTGCTCAACGAGGGTCACGGGAATGGAGCGGGGACTGGGCAAGCCGGCATTGCGCCTTCTGGGCTGAACATGGAACAGCACACGAAACACACGCCGGCTAAGCCGTCACACAGACTGCTATAAGACCCCAATAAACCTATTCATTCGCCGAACGACCGGTCGGAAAGCCTCTTCGATCATAGCTAAGAACGCGCTTTTGTGCAACGCAACATACGTGCTCTGTACCGCTATTCAGCAGGAATTTTGCGTCAAAACCGTCAAATTTCGTCAATCATTCGAATAACATTACGATTTGCTTTCTTTTGCGAGCGCTGCGTCCGAGGGTTTGTCCGGACGCGACGCAGGCTGCCCTGTCGCCTTCGCCATGCCTTGTTCGTGACGCATCAGGTTCATGCCGGTATGCACGAGCGCAACATGCGAAAACGCCTGCGGAAAGTTACCAACCAGGCGTTTCGCGACTGTGTCGTATTCCTCGGCCAGCAGGCCGACGTCATTGGCGAGACCGAGCAAACGCTCGAACATCGCATAGGCTTCGTCGTGGCGGCCCTGTAGCGCGAGATTGTCGACCAGCCAGAAGCTACACGCCAGAAACGTGCCTTCCCCGGGCGGCAGGCCGTCCTCTACTTCCGTCGTGTGGTATCGCTTGACCAGCCCGTCGTGGGTGAGATCACGCTCAATGGCGTGGAGAGTGCCAATCACGCGAGGATCTTCCGGCGGGAGAAAGCCGAGCAACGGAATCAATAGCAAGCTGGCATCGAGAGCGTCGCCGCCGTACGTCTGCACGAACGAGTTCATCGACGGATTCCAGCTTTTCTGGCACACGTCTGCATGAATGGTGGTGCGCAGGTTGCGCCAGTGGTCTAGCGGGCCTTCCAGCCCGAACTGTTCCGCCGATTTGATCGCGCGGTCGTAAGCCACCCACGCCATGACCTTCGAAAAGGTGAATTGCTGACGCCCGCCGCGCGTTTCCCAGATGCCTTCGTCGGCTTCCTGCCAGACCGTGTCGAGATGATTGAGCATGGCGCGCTGAATTGACCACACGGTGTCATCGGCTTGCAGGCCGCCCACGCGCGCGAGATGCAGCGCATTCATGACTTCGCCGTAGACATCGAGTTGCAACTGGTTGACCGCGCCGTTGCCAATGCGTACGGGCTTGGAGTTCTCATAACCCGGCAGCCAGTCGACCTCCCATTCAGGCAAACGCCGCTCGCCCGCAATGCCGTACATGATCTGCACCTGATCCGGCGACCCGGCCATCACGCGGCCCAGCCATGCGCGCCAGGCGCGCGCTTCGTCGTAATACCCGCTGCGCATCATCGCGAGGAGGGTGATGGTGGCGTCGCGTAACCAGCAGTACCGATAATCCCAGTTACGCGTGCCGCCGAGTTGCTCCGGCAACGACGTGGTTGGCGCCGCGACAATCCCGCCGGTCGGTTCGTAGGCCAGCGCCTTGAGCGTGATCAGCGAGCGGCGGATGGCCGAACCCCAGCGGCCGTCAAGGTTGCTGCGTCCGGACCATTCCAGCCAGAAATTCTCGGTGCGTGCGAACTGCGTATGGGGATCGAGCGCGCGCGGCAGGCGCAAGTGCGATTGCGAATAAACGAGTGAGAAGGGGACGCGCTCGCCTTCGCTCACGGTGAATTCGCCGACCGTGCGCATGTTCTCGCCGCTGAGCTCGATCGGCGTGCGCAACACGCAGAGATCGGGACCGGCGATCGCGCGAATACCGCTTTCGTCGGGGAGTTTGCTGACCCAGGGAATGGAGGAACCGTAATCGAAGCGCAGCACGAGTTCCATCTTCATCTTCACCGTTCCGCGCCGCCCCACCACGATGCGCACGAGGTCGGACGCGCCGTCACGGACCGGCATGAAGTCGATAAGCGAAACCTTCCCGTCGGGCGTTTCGAAATCCGTTTCCAGGATCAGCGTATCGCCGCGATAACGGCGGGTGATGACTGGTGGAGGGGCGCCGTCGGGCAGGTCGGGCGTGATCAGCCAGCGGCCGTTTTCCGGCGTGCCCAGCAGGGCCGCAAAACACGCGCCGGAGTCGAAGCGTGGCCAGCACAGCCAGTCTATTGAGCCCTCTTTTGAAATCAGGGCGGCGGTGTGGCCGTCGCCGACCAGGGCGTAGTCCTCAATCAATGCGGGCATAGGCTAGGAGAGTGAAGTCGATGCGGCCGCAGTTCACGCGCCGCGTAGTTGGGGGAGGCAAGCTTCCAGCCTTTCGAGCGATCGATTATGAAGCGCATTCGGGTTTCGCGTCTTTCGTGCTTATCGGGATCAAGCTTTTGTCCCAGGTCGCGGCCCGCCAATCCGGATGCAAACGGCCTTGCAAACCCGCAAGCGCAGGAAGGTTGAAAAAACTTGTGACAAATGCCTAGAATGAATCTTTGCGTCTGACGTTTCGTCCGAAGATAGCCACGCGGGTTCGCGGCACAGGACCCGTTGATGCACGTCACGCGCTCCCTGCTTGCTTAACGTTTTCGAGGACATCGAAAGTGAAAGCCATGCTGAATCCGTCGAGAGCTGATTGCATCGCCATCCTGTCGGCTGCGAGCCGTATCGCCGATCAAAATACGCTCCTGGATCTCAATTACAAGAATCTCGGCCTGTCCCGCAACGGGATGGAAACCGCTGCGTCGTTCCTGATCGAACGCGCCTGCTTCACGCGGCATCGCGAGATCAACGGGCATACCGCGGTAGGTGGCTTGTCGCTGCAGGGCCGCATGCGGCTCGACCAGCTTGCCAACAACTGAACCTGATTGCGCTGCAGCACGCAGCGCCTTGATTCGATTGCAAACCATTCCTGGAGCGCGGGATCGCGAATTGCGATCCCGCGCTCAGCGTTTGCACGTCGTTCGGAACCTCGCTTGGAACCTCGCTCTCCTAAGCGCGTCTTAAGGAGCGCGTCGCGGATGACAACGCTATGGCGGTGTTGGGGCCGCCGTCGTCAGAAATGGGTCGCGCTAAGTCCGAACACGCCGATCAGTCCGATGACGATCAGGTAAATCGCGACGATGAAGTTGAGCAGGCGCGGCACGATGAGGATCAGAATGCCTGCTATCAGCGCAACCAGCGGTCCGAGGCTCAGATGGATATCCATGGTGACTCCTTGTTGATTTTTTGATGGGAATGGGTGTGCATCAGGTCTACATGGTCTGCATCATGCGCCGAAGCGGTGACCGGTGACAATTGGGACAATCGGGCGCATTCCACGGCTCGCGTAACCTGAAACAAGCTTGAAACAAGCCCTGAACAAGCCGTAATAACGAACGATCAGGAGGCAGTATGCAATTGGCGGATTTCACTTATTTCACTCGTTTGACGCGTTTTTCTCGTCGCTTTCCTCATCTTGCTTCCACGCTCCGTGTCCGGAACTTCGCTCCCACGCAAAGATCGTGCCGCGGCGCCGGGCCGGCGGGTTTGTCTGGGTCCGAACGTCAACCCGGACGGGCGCAATTGATGTCGAAAGGTGTCGCGGCGGGCGTTGCCGCTGTGTTGTCGTTTGCTGCGGCCCAATCCTTCGCACAAGGGGCGGGGACGGCGGCCGGCACGTCAACTACTGCTTCCGGTGCGTCCAGTAACGGCGTATTCGACCTGCTCGTGGGCACGTATACCGGCAGCGGCAAGAGCGAGGGTATCTATGTGTACCGGTTCGATACGGGCACCGGCGCGATCACGCGCCTTTCATCCGCGCAGGCGGTGAATCCGTCGTATCTGGTGGTGAGCAAAGATCGGCAGCATGTCTACGCCGTCAACGAGCTTCCCGGTGACAACGGTCCCGCTTCGCAGCGCGGGGGCATCAGCGCATTCCGTTTCGATCCGCCGAGCGGGCAACTCACCTTCGTGAACCGCGTCTCCTCCGATGGCAACGATCCCGCGTATCTCGCTTTATCGCCGGATGGCCGTTATTTGCTAACGGCCAACTACTCGGTGGCATCGAATCCGGGTGGCAGCTTCGCCGTATTTCCGCTGAAAGGCGACCGGGTTGATCCGTCCGTGCTTACGGTGCATCACGACGGCGGCGGTCCCGTGAAAGGGCGCCAGGACAATTCGCATGTGCACTCCACCGTGTTTTCGCCCGACGGCCGCTATCTGTTTGCGCAGGACCTGGGCGCCGACAAGATCTATTCGTATCGATATACGCCCGACGGCAGCCGCGGCTTGTTCGGCCCGACCGAGTCACGCTATACGCTCGTGAAACCGGGCTCCGGGCCGCGCCACTTGATCTTCGATCAAGCCGGCAAGCACGCGTACCTCACGACCGAAATGAACGCGTCGGTATCGGTGTACGACTATGACGACGGCAAGCTCACGTTGAGGCAAACCTTGCCGATGACCCAGCCCGGCTTCAAGGGCAAGGTGGGCGGCGGCGCGATCCATATGTCGCCGGATGGCCGCTTTCTCTATGCCACCAATCGCGGCGATGCAAACGAAATCCTGACCTACGCCGTGAATCCGTCCGATGGTCATCTCAAGCTGCTCGGCCGCAATTCGACGCTTGGCAAAACGCCACGCGAATTTGTTATTGATCCGACCGGGGGCTGGCTGATCGTCGGCAATCAGGACAGCGACA
>NZ_JAQGMM010000020.1 GCF_028292365.1 Caballeronia sp. | reverse complement strand
CTTCGGAGCGCCGCCCTGACCGCCTGTTCAGGAACGACGGAGCGATCGGCCTGCGCCTTGGCACCGGCGGAGTCGTCCAGCCAGTCCGCGTAGCCCTGATCGGTCGAGCGCGCCACACGCCGGCCTTTCGTGACGGGTGTGTCGATGCCGCTCGCGGCAAACGTCGTGTCGGCTGCGCCCGTAACCGGTAAGGCGCGCGATGCGACGGCTGCAATCCGGTTCGGGCGCGCCAAGGCAGCTTGCTGATCCTCGAGCACCACTGCGCTCGTGGCAACCACGCCCCGCAAGGTTTGCAGATCGGCCTGCATGTCGTGGGGAGGTCCGGCAGACACGACTGCAGTAGCGGCGGGACGCATCGGCGATGTAGAGACGCCTATGCGCGCCGGGGTCGCGTTGTGGACTGACAAGGGCGTGCGAACCTGCTCGACGGCTGGCGCAACCTGTGGGGCGGCTACCGCGACCTGAAGTTTACCGGTGCGGACTACATCCGCGGTAGCAGCGTCGTTTTCATCCGGCCATTGCTGGGCGGAGGGAACAATGCCTGCATCGGCAAAACCTCGCGAGCGCGGAACCAACTCGGCCGCGCGATGAACGACCACAGGTACGGCCTGCGCCTCTGTTATCACTGGCCTTGACGCCGGAAGACTTGCCGGCGTGACAGCAACCGCTCTCGCCACCGGTGCGCTAGCCGCGTTAAGCACGGCGCCTGCGTTGTTCGTCAACTGCGTGTGTTGCGGCAGCCACGCCATCTCGTCCAGCGCGGATTTTGCGTGGGCGCTCGACGGCAGCGCCGAGAGCGCCACCACACCGGTACCCACCAGCACGCTCATCGACGAAAACAGCGGCCGACGGTTAAAGGCATCTTTGATTAGTTGTGCTTCGCTACGGTCTGCCCGCGCGATACGATTTGATTTCGACATGATGCTTATCTCTCGCGGAACGCTTCGCGCGACTTGAAAATAGGTTTCAGCAAGTACGACAGAACAGTCTTTTCGCCCGTGCGAATCTCGACGTTGCCGGTCATGCCCGGAATGATCGGAAGGTGCTTCCCAGCCGCCGTAAGTTCGCTTTTGTCGGTCAGGACCTGCACGCGGTAATAAATGGCGTCAGGCTTACCCGGCGCGGCTTTTTCGTCGACGAGCGTGTCCGGGCTGATGTTGATCACATGCCCTTTCAAGCCGCCGTAAATACCGAAGTCATACGCGGAGATCTTCACCATGGCCGGCAGGCCCGGCTTGAGGAACGCGACGTCCGAAGGCTTCACGTGAGCTTCCACGATCAGCTGGTCCGCGAACGGCACAATGCTCATGATTTGCTGGCCCGGCTGAATCACCCCGCCAATGGTCGTCACCTTGATGTCCTTGACCGTGCCCTTGACCGGCGCCACCACCGTCGTGCGTTCCAGCACGTCAGCCCGGCCCGCGAGGTTTTCTTTCGTCTGCGCCAGTTCCAGTTCGAGACGCGACAGTTCTTCGTTGGCATCGGACTGATACTTGTTGCGGCGTTCCACGATCTGCGACTGCAGGTCGTTTGCACTGCGCTGCATGCGCAATACTTCGGTTTCCGAAATAAGACCACGTTTGGCAAGCGGCTCGGTCATGTTCAACTCGCTCATGGCGAGCGAATAACTGCGCTGCAAAGACGCCACGCTGTCTTCCAGCGCCCGGCGGCGAGCCTGATAGGCCATGGTTTCGCTTTGAACGACCAGCTTGTCGGCCTGGACATCGGGCGGAAAAGCCAGCGCCGTATGGAACGCCTCGGCATGCAGCCGCGCAACCTTGCCCTTCAGGCCAATCAGCTTCGAGAGCCCTTCGGAATAGTTCGAATCGGCACGTTTCGGGTCAATGTTGAGCAGCAGCTGCCCTTTCTGGACCACATCACCTTCCTTCACGTGCATGTCCGCGAGAATCCCGCCCTCGAGACTCTGGATGATCTGTTCGCGGCTGGCCGGAATCACCTTACCCTGTCCCTGAGTGACTTCCTCGACACGGGCAAACTTCGCCCACACCAGCCCGCTGACGAGGATTGCGGCGACCAGGTAGAGCGTGATCATCGTGCCGGGGATGGACTGCGCGAGAAGCGATTCGCGCAGATCGTTCATATAAACGGCGTGAGCGGGATGAATTTGCGGCTCGGCGTTTTTGCGGCGGCCGGCCGGCGTCAATCCGCGGACCCAGCGGCCCAGTTTGGTAAGCAGTTTCATTGTCATTCCTTCGTAGCTGTGTCAGCGCGAGCTTCGTCTGACGGCGTATGAGTGACCGTTGGCGCAGCCGGCGTACGCAACGCGGCGAGCACGGTTTCCTTGGGGCCGTCGGTGACGACCTTGCCGCCGTCGACCACAATCACGCGGTCCACTAGCTGCAAGAGAGACGGTCTGTGAGTGACCACGACCAGCGTCGTGCCCTTCGTGGCGGCAGCGAGATCGCGGATGAACGCGGCTTCGGTCTGGGTGTCCATGGCGCTGGTCGGCTCGTCCATCAGCAACAGCCTGGGACGTGCGATCAGGCAGCGAGCCAGTGCCACGAGTTGGCGTTGGCCGCCCGACAAACCGTCACCGTTCTCGCCAATCTGCATGTTCCAGCCCTGCGGATTGCCGGCGGCAATGGCGTCAATACCTGTCACCTTGGCGACGCGCAGCAGTTCGTGAATGGACGCATCGGGACGGCCGATCATCACGTTCTGACGCAGCGATCCATAAAACAGGCGGCTGTCCTGCGCCACGTAACCGACTGAATCGCGCCAGTCGGCCGGATCGATCTGGGAAAGATCGATGCCGTCGCTGAACACCTTGCCGCTCGTCGGACGATAAAGATTCGACATCACCCGCAGCAGCGACGACTTGCCGCTGCCCACGCGACCGAGAATGGCCACGCGTTCGCCCGCTTCAATCTTGATGTTGATGTCCTTCAGGAACTCGGGCGGCTTCATGCCGTTCGGCGAGGGATAGTGGAAACCCACGCCCTTCAGTTCCAGCGCGCCCGTGACCACCGGTCCGTCGAGATAGTCGACATCGGGATCGCGTTCGACCGGCTTCTTCATCAAGCCGCTGAGTGAATCGAGCGCGGCCTTCGATTGCTGGAAGCGCACGGCGAGACCCGTCACCTGGGCAAGCGGAGCAAGCGCGCGGCTGGCGAGAATCACCGAGCCGATCAACGCGCCTTGCGTGAGCTTGCCGTCAGCGATCAAGTACACACCGGCCACCACGATCATCACCGTCTCGAATTGCGTGATCCACGAGACGAAATTTGTCGCGAGCGCGGAGAGACGCTTGGATTTCATCGAGGTATCTGAGGCTTTCGCCGAGAACAATTCCCAGCGTTCCTGCATATAGCGCTCGCCGCCCGTGGCCTTCAGGGTTTCAATACCTTCCACGGTTTCAATCAGCACACCTTGCTTCAGCGACGACTCGCGCAGGTTTTCCTTCATCGTCTTCTTGAGCGGCCACTGGATTGCAAGGCTCACGCCGATAATCACCGGAATCAGTGCCAGGGGAATGAAGCCGAGCGGCCCGGCGATGGCAAAGATCACCGCGATGTACAAGAACGTGAACGGCAAGTCGGAGATACTCGCGAGCGTCGCGGACGCCACGAAATCGCGCACGGATTCAAATTCGCGCAACTGGTTCGCGAACGATCCCGACGACGCCGGCTTGTGTTCCATCCGGATCGATAACGCCTGTTTGAACAGCATCGCGCCCATGATCAGGTCGGCTTTCTTGCCGGCGACATCGAGCACGTGAGCCCGCACATTACGCGCGATGAACTCGAACAACATGGCGATCGCCACGCCGATAGCCAGCGACCACAAGGTCACGAACGCCTGGTTCGGCACGACGCGGTCGTACACGTTCATCGTGAAGAAAGTGCCGGCGAGCGCGAGCACGTTGATGAGCAGCGCACCGAGGGCCGCGCTCCAGTAATAGCGGCGATAGCGCCACAACGTGCCCAGCAGCCAGTGGCCGTCCTGCTTGGCTTCAGGTTTGCCGGCGCGCACATCTTCGCGGCCGACTGGCTTCACGAGCATCGCGAAACCGGTGTAGTTCGCCTTCAACTGGCTCACGCCAATGGCGACCACTTTCGATCCGGCTTCCGGCAGCACCACGAGGTACGCGGCTTCCATCTCGTCTTGCGGCGGCTGCTCGCCCGGCTTGATCTCAGCGGCGGGCTTGATGAGCTTGACGTCCGTCGGCGAGCGGCCGATCAGGACGCAGCCGCCGTGGTCCTTGCGGAACAACACGACGGGCAAAAGCATGGGCGATACTTCGTTCGGCTGGCGTTCGATCACGCCTACCGTGAAGCCGGACTGCTCCATCGCCTGCTGCGCCTGCTTCGGCGAGATGAAACGTCCCGCGGGCAAGCCGGAGAGCATGGCTGCTTCGCTTGTCGGCTTGCCGTGATACGCGGCCATCCAGACGAGGCTTTTCAGCAAGGTGTCATCAACCTTCGTCGATAGCGCCAGTGCGTCCTCGCCGTCGTCCGGTTGATTGGGCGTCATGCCGCCCGGTGCATCATTTTTCATGGCTTTGACTTTTGAGCGTCCGGGCGGGAGGCATTGGCCTCTAGTTCGGACGGGGTGGATACGTCGCTCTGGGACGACGCGAAACGATTCGTCGCGGGATGCATTTTTTTCAGCGCGTGCATTATCTGTACGGCAACGGGCGCGGAAAATCGGAAGCGTCCTAAATACAAATCCAGAAAGGAATCCGTAATTGCTACTCGGAGCACAGGCTTCGTGCGATGAGTGGATTCTCGTCGTCGGCGCATCGGAGGACCATGAGAAACGTCCTAATTAAACGGATGCCGGACAGTGAAACGGGAGACGTTGTTTCGAGCGGGATCAGGGACTTATGCGGGGAAGGTGAGCAACGGCGGGCGGTGAAGCGTGGAGACCAGACAAGGGCGCTGCTTGCGGTCAGCGTTTCGACTATTGCAATTAGGAAAACTTGGTAATGGCCGGCACTCAATACATGTCATCAAGCAAACCAGCATGGCCGGCATGCGACCTGATAACACTCGGACGGTTCTGAACGTTGAAGGCCTAAGAAACCATGAGAACGTTCTTAAGACGCCGCCAAGATCCTCTTATGCTCGCAGACCGCCATGCCTTGCTCTAAGCTACGGGCCAGGCCTTCACCAGGAAACCCTCGCATGTCCAAACCCCCTGTTCTGCTGGAAATCTGTGCCGGTTCCGTTACCTCGTGCCTGGCGGCGCAGACAGGCGGCGCAGCACGTGTCGAGTTTTGCGACAACCTGCTGGAAGGCGGCACCACGCCTTCTTACGGCGCTATCGCCAGCGCGCGGGACAAGCTGCGCATACTGTTAAACGTGATCATCCGCCCACGCGGTGGTGACTTTTTGTATTCCGATGTCGAATTTGATGTGATGGAGCGCGACATCCTCGCCTGCAAAAAGCTCGGCGTGGACGGCGTGGTGATCGGGCTGCTCACCGCCGACGGTGACATCGACGTGCCCCGAACCCAACGGCTGGTTGAACTGGCCGCACCCATGCCAGTGACCTTCCATCGCGCGTTCGATGTAGCGCGTGATCCGTTCAAGGCGCTGGAAGATATTATCGATACGGGCTGCGACCGCCTCCTGACCTCCGGCCAGGAAGCCAGTGCGGCCGAAGGTGCCAAGTTGATCAGCAAGCTGCGGGAGGCCGCTGGGGAACGGCTGGTTGTTATGCCCGGCGCGGGCGTGCGGCTGAATAATATTGCGCGGCTGGTGGCTGAAACGGGCTGTGTCGAATTTCACACCTCCGGCCGCGCGCCATTTGCCAGCGGCATGCGCTATCGCACTGAACGGGTGAAGATGGGCGGTCCGGGGCAGGATGAATACGCCGTCGTGGAGACATCGGCTGAGTTGGTGAAACAGATCATCGCGAAGGCGAATGAAGGTTGGGAAAACCTGCACCGGGTCGGCTAACGACGCAGCGCTCTGTAGTCGTCGTGCATGGATGAAGCGTAGAGAGATCCCCGCTACGAGCGATTGCGTCGAAGGGCCATCAGATGCAAAAACGCCGGCGCTTTGGTGGCCGGCGTTTCATTTGCTGCAACACGCTTGCGTTGCTTAGAACGGCTTGACAACGACCAGCAGCGTTGCGCCAAGCAACCCGAGCACGGGCAATTCATTGAACATGCGATACCACTTGTCCGAGCGCTTGTTCTCACCGCGCGCGAACGTCCGCAGCAAAACGCCGCAATACGCGTGATAAATAATAATCAGGACAACGATTCCCAGCTTGGCATGCATCCAGCCCTGACCCTGGCCAATGCCGACCACCAGCAACAGCCACAAACCACAAGCCAACGCCGGCACCGCGATAAACGTCATGAATCGAAACAGTTTGCGCGCCATCGTCAACAAGCGGGTAACGGCCGCCGGCTCGGTTTCCATCGCGAGATTGACGAAAATACGCGGCAGGTAGAACAGGCCGGCAAACCACGAGGCCACCAATACTATATGCAGTGATTTGATCCAGAGCATCGAAGGTGTTTTCTCACTGTTATGTTCGTACTTCGCCGTGGCCTAAAACCACGTATTTCAACGATGTCAATCCGTCCAGTCCGACCGGACCACGCGCATGCAGCTTGTCGTTCGAAATACCGATTTCAGCGCCGAGGCCAAACTCGAAACCATCGGCGAAACGGGTGGACGCATTGACCATGACGCTCGCCGAATCCACTTCGCGCAGGAAACGCATGGCGCGGTCGTGGTCTTCGGTGACAATGGCGTCCGTGTGATTCGAGCTGTACGTGTTGATGTGATCGATGGCTTCATCGAGGTCCTTCACCAGCTTGATCGACAGAATGGGCGCGAGATACTCCGTGCTCCAGTCCGCTTCGGTGGCGTCGATGAGCGGGCCATCGAAGTTTGCCTTTTCAAGCACGGCGCGCGCTGCAGCGTCCACGCGCAACTCCACCTCCTTCGCCTGGAACGCCTTCGCCAACACAGGCAGCGCTTCCGACGCAATGCTTCGGGCGACCAGCAGCGTTTCCATGGTGTTGCAGGTGCCGTACCGGTGCGTCTTCGCGTTATCGCAGACGTTGAGCGCCTTCGCCATATCCGCGCGATCGTCCACGTACACGTGACAGATGCCATCGAGGTGCTTGATCATCGGCACGCGCGCTTCCGCCATCAGTCGCGCGATCAGGCCTTTGCCGCCGCGCGGCACGATCACATCGACGTATTCGGTCATGGTGATCAGTTTGCCCACTGCTGCGCGATCCGCCGTTGCCACGACCTGCACGGCGTCCTGCGGCAACCCCGCCGCGGCCAGACCTTCGCCAATCAGCTTCGCCAGCGCCGTGTTGCATTCGAGCGCTTCGGAACCGCCGCGCAGAATGGCCGCGTTACCTGATTTCAGGCACAAGGCGGCGGCGTCAATAGTCACGTTCGGCCGCGATTCATAGATGATCCCGATCACGCCAAGCGGCACGCGCATCTGGCCGACCTGAATCCCGCTCGGCCGATATTTCAGCCCCGTGATTTCGCCGATAGGATCAGCCAGCGCGGCCACTTGCCGCAAGCCTTCGATCATCGTGTGTATGGCTTTGTCGGAGAGCGTCAGGCGGTCGATGAAGGCGGCGTCGTAGCCTTTATCGCGGGCACGGACGAGATCTCGCGCGTTCGCGTCTTTCAACGCAGCGCGCTCACGTTCGATAGCGTCCGCTATGGCTTCGAGCGCGGCATTCTTCGCAGAAGTCGATGCACGTGCCATGGCGCGTGAAGCCCGGCGCGCACGGCGGCCGAGTTCGGTCATGTATTCGTCGATGTCGGTCATCGTCATTCTCATGGGTTCGTTCAACGCTTTTTGCGGAGCCGTTGCCGGACCAAAACGCGCTGCTGGAAGTTGATTTTAGGCCGTTGTCAGGCTGGACGCTTAGCCGGCGCCGCTGCGGGCGCGCTACCTTGTAGCGGACTGCCCGACGAAGCGATGGTCATCGCGAGTTCGAACATGCCATCCCACGGATCGGGCGGCGGATCGCCAGGGTTCGCGCTGCCTCGCGGGCCCGTGCCGCCCGACAAGCCTTTGACTTGCCGATCCAGCTTCGCCGCCAGCGACAACGCCCGTTCCAGCGCCGCTTCGGTCACTCGCGTGAGCGCGGGGCCGATCAGCCGTTCGCGCGGCCCCCAGACGCGGTTCTCGCGCAGCAGCGTGGCGAGCGGCTTGCCTGCCGCCATGCCCCGTTTCATTCTCAGGAGCGTGCGGATTTCTTCGACCAGCGCCCAGATCACGAGCGTCCCTGCTTCGCCTTCGCCCTTCAGACCGTCGAGCATGCGCGTCAACCGGCCTACGTCGCCGGTCAGCATCGCTTCGTTCAACTTGAATACGTCGTAACGCGCGACGTTGAGCACGGCGTCGTGGATCTGTTCAAACGTCAGGACGCCCGCCGGATAAAGCAAACCCAGCTTCTGGATTTCCTGATGCGCGGCGAGCAAATTGCCCTCCACCCGTTCCGCGATAAACACCAGCGCCCGCCGCCCGTCTTCGCCCAGCGCGACGCGCTGGTTTTGCGCGTTCAGGCGCTGGCCGAGCCACATGGGCAACTGGGCGCGTTCAACCGGATCAATCTTCATCATCACGCCCGGGCCGCTCAGCGCCGTGAACCACGCGGACTTCTGCGTGGCGGCGTCGATCCGTGGCAAGGTGATGAGGGTGAGAACGTCGGGGTTATCGGCGCCGGCCAGGGTTTTCAGCGCTTCCCCGCCTTCCTTGCCAGGCTTGCCGGTGGGAATGCGCAACTCGACCAGTTGCCGGTCGCCGAACAGCGACATCGACTGGCTCGCGCCCAGCAACGAACTCCAGTCGAAATAACGGTCGACCACAAACACCGAGCGATCCGTGAACCCCTGCGCCCGGGCACTCGCGCGAATTTTGTCGCACGCTTCCTGCGCGAGCAGATGCTCGTCGCCATAGACGACGTACAAGCCTTTCAGTCCTTTCGCGAGATGCGGGTCGAGCGCGTCGAGTCGAAGTTGCATGGTTTTTAGCGACGTCCCCGCGCTTACAGCGGCGGCACGGGCAACGGCGCACGCGGCGCAATACCCGGCAACGCTTCACTCGGCGAAGGATGCAGAGAACGCACGACAGCGAGCCGGCGCGTCAATTGATCCACGGCGTCGAACTGCATATCGCGATACAGCGTCTGCGCTTCAATACCCTTTGCCAGCGTGAACTGATCGCTATAGGTCAGCGCACGGTTCAGCGAAATCACGCTTGGTGGAATCAACAACGTACCATCGGCACCGACCATTGAGTAATTCAGGTTGTAGTCGAGTTCGTATTCCTGCACGACGCCTTGCGCATTCAGACTCAAGGTCCTCATGCCATTCCCGCCAGTCAGCGACAGGATAGCGTCGGGCTTTTCAGACACCTTGACGATCACGGTGTCGCTGCCGCCTTCCACTACACGCTGGAGGCGTCCAAGCATTTCCGGCGTGCCGCCGTTAATGGCGAGCCGCTTGAACGCGTAGTCCTGCTGCCCGCGCAACTGAAAGCCGCATGCCGACAGCAGCACCGCACTGCACGCCAGCGTCAGGATCGAGCGCCGGCTGATCGCGCGCTTCGTCTTCGTGTTGGTCGAACTCAAGCTGACAGCTTTCCTGCTCACAACGTCCTCCAGGATTTTCATGGCACGCGATGTCCGGCTCATACGACCACGTTCACCAACCGGCCCGGCACCACGACGACCTTCTTCGGCGCGCGCCCTTCCGAAAATTTCTCGAACATTTCGTGCACGACCGCCGCCTTTTCGATGTCCTCGCGCGACGCGTCCTTCGGCATGGTGAGTGTTCCACGCACCTTGCCGTTGACCTGCAGCACGAGTTCGATTTCAGCCTGTTCGAGCGCGCTTTCGTCCACTTTCGGCCAGGACGCGTCGAGCAAACCGCCATGCAGATCGGCGTAACCGAGTTCCTGCCACAACTGGAACGTGATGTGCGGCACGACCGGGTACAGCACGCGCAGCAACACACCGAAGGTCTCATTGAGAACGGCGGGCGTTGCATCCTTTGCACTGTCGACGGCGTTCAGCATCTTCATGGCCGCCGATACCACCGTGTTGTACTGCAAGCGGCCATAGTCGAAATCGGCTTGCTTCAGGATGGTGTAGATCTCGCGGCGCAGCGTACGGTCGGAGTCGTTGAACTTCGATGTATCAAGCTTGGCGTGCGTTTTAAGCGCGTCGGCACGACCATGCGCGAGTTGCCACACACGACGCAAGAAGCGGCTCGCGCCTTCCACGCCCGTGCCCGACCACTCGAGCGACTGCTCGGGCGGCGCGGCGAACATCACGAAGAGACGCGCGGTGTCGGCGCCGTAGGCATCAATCAGCAATTGCGGATCGACACCATTGTTCTTTGACTTCGACATCTTCTCCACGCCGCCGATCACCACCGGCTTGCCGTCGGCGTTCAGCACCGCGCCGACCGGACGGCCTTTATCGTCGTGCGTAACGGTCACGTCGGCCGGGTTGATCCAGGTCTTCTTGCCCGCCGAATCTTCGCGGAAGTAGGTTTCGTTCAGCACCATGCCCTGCGTGAGCAAGTTCTTCGCCGGCTCGCCGAACTTCACCAGGCCCAGGTCGCGCATGACCTTGGTCCAGAACCGCGAGTACAACAGGTGAAGAATCGCGTGCTCGATCCCGCCGATGTACTGGTCCATCGGCATCCAGTAGTCGGTGCGTTCGTCGACCATCGATGTCGCGTCCGGCGCGGCATAACGCGAGAAATACCAGGCCGAATCGACGAACGTGTCCATGGTGTCCGTCTCGCGTTTCGCCGGTGCGCCGCACTTCGGGCACGTGCAATTCACGAAGGCTTCAGACTTGGCGAGCGGATTGCCCGTGCCGTCCGGCACCAGGTCTTCCGGCAATACCACAGGCAGATCTGCTTCCGGCACCGGCACGTCGCCGCACGTGGCGCAATGGATGATCGGGATCGGCGTGCCCCAGTAGCGCTGACGGGAAATGCCCCAGTCGCGCAGACGCCACGTGATTTTTTTATCGCCGAGATCACGCACTTTCAGGTCCGCGGCGATCGCGTTGGTCGCGTCTTCGAAAGCAAGGCCGTCGTACTTGCCGCTGTTGATCAGCGTGCCCGTACCCTTCTCGCCGTACCACTCTTCCCACACGTCCGTGCTGTAGGTCTTGCCTTCAAGGGCGACCACTTGCTTGATCGGCAGCGCGTATTTCTTCGCGAACGCGAAATCGCGTTCGTCGTGCGCCGGCACGCCCATCACCGCGCCTTCGCCGTAGCT
>NZ_JAQGMM010000197.1 GCF_028292365.1 Caballeronia sp. | reverse complement strand
GATTCTCGGCAACAAGATCGACGGCACGCAAGCTGAATATGTGCGGATCCCGCATGCGGAAACGAGCTTGTATCCGATTCCCGCCGGTGCCGACGAAGACGCGCTGGTCATGCTCTCGGACATCCTTCCGACCGGTTTCGAGTGCGGCGTGCTGAACGGAAAGGTGCAGCCGGGCAGCACGGTTGCCATTGTCGGTTCGGGTCCAATTGGCTTGGCTGCGTTGCTCACGGCGCAGTTCTACGCGCCGGCGCAGATCATCATGATCGACCGCGATGCGAACCGGCTGGAAGTAGCGCGAACCTTCGGCGCGACCGCGTGCGTGAACAATGCAAGCGGCGACCCGGTTCCGGAAATCATGAAGCTGACGGGTGGCATTGGCGTGGATTGCGCGATCGAAGCGGTGGGCATGCCGGCCAGCTTCGAGCTATGCGAATCGATCATTGCGCCGGGTGGCACCATCGCCAATGTGGGCGTGCACGGCGTGAAGGTCGATCTGCACATGGAATGCCTGTGGGACCGCAACATCACGATTACGACGCGACTCGTGGATACCGTCAGCACGCCCATGCTGCTCAAGACCGTAGGTTCCGGGCGTCTGGAAGCGGGCAAGCTCATCACTCACCGCTTTGCGCTGGACGACGTTCTGAAAGCGTATGAGACCTTCTCTCAAGCCGCCGATACGCATGCGCTCAAGGTGATTATTGAATCGTAAAAAAACTGGAGGTATTCTGTAGGCGTTGGCCTGGATGGGGCGCTTTCGATGTTGGCGGCACAAACACGGAGCGGCCGTCAGGCCGTCGAGTAAGGAGACATGACATGGCACTGACGGGTCAGGTGACCGGAGATAACTGGAGCGTTTCCACTCAAGGCATTCCGGTCGACGACAGCTTTTGCTGTGAAGTACACGTCGCGCATAGCGGGCCGGCAGGTGAATTCAAGCATCAGTTCCGGCACTCGAAAATCTTTGCCCGCGAGTGGGAGGCAGTGCTCGACGGCTTGCGCGAAGGCGTTGTATGGATCGGCTTGAAGCGTTCTGAAACGATTCATCTGTAGGGCGGCGTGGCGATGCCTTGGTTGCCGCCCTGGTTCGCCTTGACGGCGTCGACGGGCAATGAGATGTCAATTCGAAATCCGTCGCCCGGCGCGCTGTCGAATGTTGCTTGTCCGTGTAACTGGCGTACCCTTTCCTGCATGCCGAGTAGTCCGAAGTTCTGCTTGCTCCGGCTGCGGTCGAGCGTTGTCCCTTTGCCGTTATCCTCAATATGCATCCGGAATTCGTCTTGCACGACACGCATCTCTACGCGCACCCGGGTGGCTTCGGCGTGACGCGTAACGTTGGTCAGCGCTTCCTGCACGATGCGGAAAATGGCGGTTGCAGCCGTCGGCGATAACACCAGTTGATCCACCTCGTTTCGCACGGTGACGGCGAGCCGGTAGCGATTGCGAAATTCCTCGGCGAGCCATTCGGTCGCAGCCCCCAGGCCCAGATCGTCGAGCATGGGAGGACGCAGACCGCCTGCAATACGCCGGGCCGAGGCGATGATCGAATCAATTTGCGCTTGCAACGCAATCGTCTGCTCAATGGGTTGGCGCGCGGTTTTGCTGTCGTCCGCCGTCTGACCCAGCGCGGCGACATCCATCTTGAGCGCGACCAGTTGCTGGCCGAGGTCGTCGTGAAGCTCGCGTGCGATCCGGGTTCTTTCGTCCTCGCGTGCGCTCTGAACGTGCAAAGACAACGCACTGGCATGCTGAAGCTCGATCAGCCGCAGCCGGTCCGTCATGTCCCGCGTGACCTTGGCGAAGCCGCGAAGCGTGCCATCGGGTGCGTGAATCGCGGTGATGGTTACGTTTGCCCAAAAGCGCGAACCGTCCTTGCGCACACGCCAGCCTTCATCTTCAATGTGACCTTCAGATGCAGCCAGCGCCAGTTCCGTGCGCGGCTTGGCCGCGGCAACATCGTCGGGCGTATAGAAAACCGAAAAGTGATGCCCGATGATTTCCTGGCCCGCGTAGCCCTTGATGTTTTGCGCACCGCGGTTCCAGCTCGCGACACGCCCGTCCGGATCAAGCATGAAGATGGCGTAGTCCTGTACCGCGTCGACAAGCATCCTGAAGTGGATATCGCCCAGGGCATGGGGAAATGCGTTGCTGGCGAACTCGTCGTTCGCTGGCGTGCTGCTGGACAACGGTGAAGACAACGGTGAAGCGGGGCGGTCGCTTGGCACGTGGTTCTCCGGCTCGAATTGCTCGTGTCGCTCGTTAAACCTCTGGGCGCCGCCCTAAGCGTAAGGTTGGCGCAGAGCGTGTTTGCCAGGATCAATTGTATATGGCGGGGTGCGCCGCTGTGGTACGCCGGCTGGACAGCACGGAATGAGCCCGGCATGCGCATATTGAAGTGGACAGTGCAGTCCACGCGGAAAGCGCAATACACCACACCCTTGTTATACCGGTTTGCTGATCCACATCATGGCGCAGTAACAGCTCCATTCGGAAAATCCCCCTACGGCAAAACGCATTCGCGACCGGAAAAACAAGGGGAAAATCCGTGGGAAAGCATTCACTATTTGCAGCGGCGCTGTTGAGCGCGACTTTATCGGCGGTATGCCTGCCGGCACAGGCCGATCAGGGCGACATTCTTGCGCGAGTCAGGGCGATCAGCATCCAGCCCAGTGTTTCCGCAGGCGGCACACTGGGAAGCATCGGGACGGGCGTCAACAACAGCATCGTTCCCGAGCTCGATTTTGTTTATATGGTGCGTCCGAGCATTGGCATCGAGTTGATTCTTGCCACCTCGCGTCATCAGGTTACGTCGAGCGCCGGCGCGCTCGGCGGCGTGAACGTCCTGCCGCCCACGCTCTTGCTTCAGTACTATTTCAACGCGGCCGGCAAGGTTCGCCCCTATGTTGGCGCGGGCGTGAACTACACGCTGTTTTATAACAACGGGCTGCACGCCGGAGATACGCCCGTATCGATCAAGAACTCAAGCTTCGGCCCTGCGCTGCAAGCGGGTGTCGACGTGCAGGTTGCCCGCAATCTGTTCGTCAACTTCGACATCAAGAAAATCTGGATGCGCACCAGCGCGTCGGCGGACGGCGCATCGCTTGGGTCGCTCAAGATCGACCCGCTGATAGTCGGCGTTGGCGTTGGCATGCGTTTCTGATGGCGGCACGGCTGACTGAGCAGGGTTGATCCGAACGCGGTTGATCTGAATCATGTCCGCCGCGCGATCCTTCACTAGCATTCTTAGTGGTGGCGAGTTCTCATGAGGGTAGTTCAACCCTTGTTCAGTCACTCGCCCGATCACATTGAGGGGAATACCATGCGAGCAGTCGATGTCATGACCAGGAAGGTCATTACCGTGGGACCCGGCACGACCGTGCGAGAGGCCGCGCGCCTGTTTGCCGACAACCACATCAGCGGTGCGCCAGTAGTAGACGATGAGGGTCGCTTGCTCGGCATGCTCACGGAGGGTGACCTGATCCATAGAGCCGAGATTGGCACGCAAGCCCGGCGACGCTCATGGTGGCTTGAATTCTTTGCGTCGACGCAGAATCTTGCCGCAACGTATATCAAGGAGAACGCGCGCCTGGTTAAGGACGTCATGACGCCCAAGGTGATTACCGTCAAGGAGACCACGCCGGTTAGCGAAATAGCCGATCTTCTGGAGCGGCATCGTATCAAGCGCGTTCCGGTGTTGTACGACGGCGAGCTGATGGGAATTGTTAGCCGGGCGAATCTGGTGAAGGCGTTGGCCAGCGTTCCAAAGGACGCGGGCGTGACCATGCTGGACTCCGACCAGACCTTGCGCGACGCGGTTCTCCGGGAACTTGGCGGTCACCGTTGGGCCGTGCCCTCAGAAAACATTATTGTGAATGGCGGCACGGTTCATCTATGGGGTGTTGTCACGTCATCCGAGCAGGCGCGTGCCATGTGCATCGCTGCGGAAAAGGTGCCGGGCGTCAAGGGCGTGGAAGACCATACCGACGTTCCCATGATGATTCCTGCGATGTAATTGGTGATTAATCCGGGCGTCGCGACCCGGCTTAATCGATGTCATGGCGAATGAATGGCGGCGGCCATAAGCGTGTTTGAAAGCCGCACGTAACCGCGCATAACCGCGGGTCGCCCATAACCAATGCCTGCTTCAGGGTTTGAAGAGCCGCCCGCCATGCGCATGACACAGGTCAACGACCGTTTGGATTAGCGGGATATAACGGTATCAGGCCGCGCGAAGCGGCTGCCACCTGCACCGCAAACCTGATATTTGGCCGGCTCTTCAAGCAGTCGCAAGACACACCACTTTCACGTGGTTGCAATCAACCGCATGGCTTCGCAACGAAGCCATTTTGCTTTAAGCACCGCACGCCCGGCATCTCCGCTCAATCTTCCCACCGGAATGGTCAATGACATTTCTTAAGCCCGCGCTCAGCAACGCCGAAGCGAACAATGACGAGTATTCGACCACTATCTCTGGCGCGTCATTGCCGAAATATCGCATTCCTAAAATGCCTTCGGAACCTCATGCGGTGTTCGATCTGGTTCGAGATGAACTTTTCATGGATGGCAATTCGCGTCAGAACGTAGCCACCTTCTGCACGACCTATGCAGACGATGAAGTCCGCCGCTTGATGGATTTATCGATCGACAAGAACATGATCGATAAAGACGAATATCCGCAGACCGCCGAGATTGAAAAACGCTGCGTCCATATGCTTGCCGACCTGTGGCATGCGCCACGTTCGTGGGAGACAACGGGATGCTCGACCACTGGTTCTAGCGAAGCCTGCATGCTCGGCGGACTCGCTCTGAAATGGCAATGGAAGAAGCGCCGTCTTGCTGAAGGAAAATCGGTCGACAAGCCCAATATTGTGTGCGGACCCGTGCAAGTGTGCTGGGACAAGTTCGCCCGTTATTTCGATGTCGAGCTTCGCCAGGTTCCCCTCAGCGGGGATTCGCTCGGTCTGCAACCGGAGCAGCTTGCCGCGTATTGCGATGAAAACACCATCGGCGTGGTCGCTACGCTCGGCATTACGTTCACCTGCGTTTATGAACCCGTCAAGGCGCTCGCGGGCGCCCTCGACGCGTTGCAACGAGATGTTGGCCTGGACATTCCCATTCACGTGGATGCAGCCAGCGGCGGATTTGTCGCGCCTTTCATCCAGCCGGATCTGGAATGGGACTTCGCCATTGAACGGGTGAAATCCATTAACAGCTCGGGTCATAAATATGGTCTTGCGCCGCTCGGGGTAGGTTGGGTCGTATGGCGCAGCGTGAAGGATTTGCCTGACGACCTGATCTTCATGGTCGACTACCTTGGCGGCAACATGCCCACGTTCGCACTTAATTTTTCGCGGCCGGCGGGACAGATCATTGCGCAGTATTACTTGTTGCTCCGGCTAGGCCACGAAGGCTACAGGCGCATCCAGCAGGAATGTGCGGACACGGCGCAATTCCTGGCGGACGGTCTCGCCAAGCTCAGCGCCATAGAAATGGTGTACGACGGCCGCGGCGCGTTGCCTGCGGTTTGCTACAAGCTGCGCCACCCCGATACCGCCGGCTTTTCGCTTTTCGATTTATCGGATCGTGTTCGCATGCGGGGCTGGCAAATCGCCTCCTACAAGCTTCCCGCTGACCGGGAGGAAACAATCGTCCAGCGCATCCTGATTCGCCGTGGCATCACGCGCGACATGGCCGTACTGCTCCTGAATGACATCAAGACCGCGATCGCCCATCTGCTTGAGAACCCAATGCCTAATTCAAAGGCGGGACCGGGATTTCACCATGACTGACATTGACGGCTTAGTTGACCACTTAGGCGACGACTTAATGACCAGGGGTTTGGTATGACTGCGACAGCAACAGCAAAAAAGGGCACTTACCTGAGTGCCACTTCAATCGGCCTGATGACGGCGGCCGCCGTGGTGACCAGCTTGCGCGGCTTGCCGCTGCTCGCGAAAGAAGAGATGACGATGTTCGTCTACCTCGCGTTCACCGTGATTTTCTACCTGATCCCGGCGTCACTGATCTCCGCCGAACTGGGCGGTGCTTTCGCCGACCGGCGCGGCGGAATATATACGTGGGTGGGTGAGGCATTCGGCAATCGATGGGGCTTCCTCGCGATCTGGCTGCAATGGATTCAAAACGTGGTCTGGTATCCGGTTGCGCTGACGTTCGGCGCGGCGGCTATCGCTTATACGATCGGCCGTCCGGAACTGGCGACCAATGGAGTATATGTTGGCGTGTTTTGTATCGTTGCCTATTGGCTTGCTACCTGGGTGGTGCTGCAAGGCGTCGAAGTGTTTGCGCGGATCGCCAACTGGACCTTTATTATCGGCACGATCGTTCCCGGATTTGTATTGCTCGCTTTGCTGGCATACTGGATCTATACCGGGCACGCGCTCGGCTGGCAGCACATTAAAGACCCGGCGCTGTCGGAAGCGGGTCATGCGCGTTATTGGCCCGCGATCCACGGCTTTGGCACCATCGCGTTTCTGGCAGGTATTGTGTTGCTGTTCGCCGGCGTAGAGGTCCAGGCCGTGCATGTGATGGACATGCGCAGCCCGAGCCGAGGTTACCCGGCGGCAATCGGTCTGGGCGCCATCATCTCGATCCTGATTTTTGCGCTTGGTGCGCTGCCGATCGCAGGCATTCTTCCGTACGAAAAGATCTCGCTGCAGTCCGGCGTATTCGATACCTTCGCTGCGGTCATCACGGACATCTGGCACATGCAGTGGCTGGTATCGGTGCTGTCGCTGCTGGTGGGCGTGGGTGCCATAAGCGGTGTGTTGGCGTGGCTCGGCAGCCCTTCGCGCGGGCTGCTTGAAACAGCGCATGAGGGTGAGCTGCCGCCGGTGCTGCAGGCCAAGAACAAAAAAGGAATGCCTACGCATATCCTGCTGGTGCAAGGGGTGATTGTTACCCTGATGTCTTGCTTCTACTTCGTCATCAAGGACGTATCGGTCGCGTTTTTCCTGATCTCGGCAATGACGATTGCGCTGTATTTGATCGCTTACATGCTGATGTACGCAGCAGCGATAAAACTGCGTTATTCCGCGCCCGATCTCAAGCGTCCGTTCACGGTGCCCGGCGGGATCGTGGGGATGTGGATATTTGCGGGTGTCGGCCTCGCGGGCGTGGTGTTCAGCTTCGTGGTGTCGTTTTTCCCGCCCGACCAGTTGCCAGTGGGTTCGCCCGCCATGTACATCGGACTGGTGACGCTTGGCATTGTGGTGTTTGGAGGAGTGCCGCTGATCATCCATCACGTGCGCCGCAGTAGTTGGGCTGCACCGGCTGATGCTCCGGTGCTGGCGGCGGCTGCGAAGTAAGCGGGGGACCGGGCCCGGTTGGTGAACTGGACACGCGGAGCATGTTCAACCGGGTTCGCCGACCGATTTATGCCGAACTCTTGTTCCCGTGGATTGATCCTTGCGCAGTCATCTGTGTGTGAGGCGCGCCAACATCGGTCCGTCGTGAAAGATGACGCGGATGTGATTGGCGAGCGACACCGGGCTTAAGGCCACGCGGTATTTATGTCCGGGTGGGCTTGCTCTTTGAAAGTGATGATTCGGCAAACACCCTTGAGGAGCACGGCAATGGCGCAGCGCTTGATTGATGTGTTGGACGGCAGTGGAACGGTTATTCATACCTACCCGGTCACGCTTGGGCCGGACGAGGACCACGCCGATGATTCGCGCTACAAAGCAAAGGCGCTGGAGGCGGCCGCCCACGGGCGACTGGTGTCCGATGCCGAACTGCCAAGCCTCAGCGCGAGGATTCATGTGGGGCGCAGTGGTCAGCTGGCGTCTTATGGCGACGACGTTGACGGTCGTTCGGAAACGAAACAAGCTCTGGAGGAGGACATCCGCAAGCGTGCCTATCTTATGTGGGAACAGGATGGTTGCCCTGAGGGCCGGGCCGACGACTATTGGCAACAGGCATTGCATCAGCATCTACGCGAGCGTGCGTATGTGCTCTGGCAACAAGAGGGAAGTCCGGAAGGCCGTGCCGATGAAAACTGGAATCGGCTACGTGAATTCGGGGCTCAATGATCAGGGCTTTGATGCCACGGGTCGGGGTCTAAGCGATCACGATCACTCCAGGCGTGAACGATGACTTCGACGCGGCCTTCCGCCGCGAAGCCGTTATCAAAACACGATCACCGCTTTCCCCGGACCATGTCCCGTCTTGTTTCGCTCGATCGCAGCGGTAGCGTCGCTCAATCCGGCGACTTCCGATACTTCCACCCTCACCGCGCCTTGCTCGACCATCTCTACAATTTCCGCAAGTAGTGCCGCATCGGGTCGCATCTGAAACCAGGTGCCGCGGTTCCCCGGCGGAGTCTGCGCCGCGATATCCGGCGCGGCCGTGCTCACGATTCTTCCCGCGTCGGCTAACACTTGCCACGAGTTGGCCAGCGCTGCGCCACCCACGAGATCAAGCACCAGATCGACATCGCGGGTCAACTTCCAGAACGAAGAAGTCCGGTAATCGATGACCTCATCCGCACCCAGCCCGCGCAGATAACCCGCGTTGATGCCCTGAGCGGTCGTGATGACTCGCGCCCTCGCACGCCGCGCGAACTGAACGGCGAAACTTCCAACACCGCCGGCCGCACCATGAATCAATACGGTCTGGTCGCGTTTCAGCTCTCCCGCTTCGAACAAAGCTTGCCATGCGGTCAGCGCACCAACCGGGATGGCCGCGGCACGTTCGTCGGTCAGGCTGGCAGGTGTCTTCACCAACGTGTTCGAAGTGATCGCTATAAAATCGGCATAGGCGCCAAGGCCGGCCATGGGACCCATGACGCGATCGCCAATGGTGAACCCGGGCACGTCCTGGCCGACTTCAATCACCTCGCCGGCGAGTTCAACGCCGAGCGTGACAGGGAGGGGCAGCGGGAAATCGTTCCGCAAGAAGCCATCGCGGATCTTCCAGTCGAGACTGTTGATTCCAGCGGCCCGGACATGAACCACGACTTGACCTGATGCGGCGGACGGCATCGCGATGTCGTCGATTTTCAGGGCGTCTGGACTGCAATAGGCATGAAGTCGAAGAGCGCGGTTCATTGAGCTTTCTCCAGTGCGGGATAGTCGATATACCCCTTCGCGCCGGGTGAATAAAACGTGTCGCGATCAGGGGTGTTGAGCGGTGCACGGCCAAGAAAGCGCTGCGGCAAATCCGGATTCGCGAGATACAGGCTGCCGAATACGGTTGCATCGGCGTTGCCTTGCTCGATCAACATTTGCGCTGTCTCACTGGTCAACCCACCGCCTGCCAGATACGGGCCATTGAACAACGGGCGCAGGAACGTGCGGTAATCGAATTCGCTGCTGGTCTTCACAACATGCAGATACGCCAGCTTGAGCGCAGCGAGTTGCTCAACGAGATATCGATAGGTATCCTGCGGTTTTTCATCGATCACATCGTTGAAGCCCATTTCCGGCGCGATCTTGATACCCACGCGGTCGCTGCCAGCTTCCTGAGACATCGCGCCGATTACTTCCAAAATGAAGCGTGCGCGATTTGCAAGCGAGCCGCCATAAAGATCGGTCCGCTGATTCGTCCCCGATGACAAGAACTGCTCGGGCAGATACCCCGAGGCCGCATGCAATTCAACGCCATCGAAACCCGCCGCCAACGCGTTGCGCGTGGCAAGCCGATACGCCTGGACGATTTCCGCGATCTCATCGGTTTCAAGGGCGCGCGGTTGCACAAACTCCTGCGGTCCCGTCGCCGTGAATACCTTGCCGGCGGGTCGGATAGCCGACGGAGCAACCGGCGTCGCGCCGTTCGGCAAGAGACTCGGATGAGAGATGCGACCCGTGTGCATGAGTTGCAGGAAGATCAGACCGCCCTTGGCGTGCACTGCATCGGTGACATGCTTCCAAGCCGCGATCTGCGCTTCGGAATGAATACCCGGCGTGCGCACGTAGCCCTTGCCCATCGGTGCGGGATAGGTGCCTTCCGTGATGATGAGGCCGGCTCCGGCACGCTGGCCGTAGTAGTCCACTGCCAGGGGCGAGGGCGCGCCGGTGGTGTCGTCGGCGCGTGAGCGGGTCATCGGCGCCATGATGAAGCGATTGCGAAGCGTATAGCGGCCAATACGAGTGGTGCTGAAGAGCGGGTTCATGTCAGTTCCTTGGTTGACGAGGGGTGGAGACAGTGTGCATTGATCCATTTAAGGGATAAATAGCTATAATTGAAAACAGTGATCCACCAGTGGAGCAATCATTGTGGAACTGTTGAGCTATATGCGTTTGTTCGTGGAAGTGGCGCGGACCAAAAGCTTCAGGGGCGCAGCCGAAGCGCTCGATATGCCCAACTCAACGTTGTCGCGTCATATCTCGGAGTTGGAGAAGACGATTGGCCTGCAGTTGCTGCATCGCTCGACGCGCAAGGTCGAACTCACCGCCGCGGGCGAGGTGTATTTCAAGCGGTGCCAGAGCATTGTCGACGAAGCGCGCATTGCGCACGAATCTCTGCTCGATGTGGTGGAGCGGCCCGGCGGCACGCTGCGGGTATCGATGCCGGTCGATCTCGCGACCGGTCATCTCGCGCCAATCCTGCGCGACTTCGCCAAGGCTTATCCGCTGATCAGTTTTGAATTTGACGTGACGCCGCGGCGCGTGGACCTGCAGAGCGATCCGTTCGACCTTGCCATTCGCATTGGGCCGCCGCCGACGACTCCGTCAACGCTGGTCGCGCGGCAAATTGCGCTGTTGCCGCGTTATCTCTATGCATCGCCCGACTATCTCAAGGCCGCTGCGCCGCTCACTCATCCCGACGATCTGACGAGGCACGTGGTGTGCATCGGACAAGGAGCGACTAGTCAGGAGGAGGCCCGGAGAACCTTTCATCGCGGAGAAGAGGTCGTCAATGTGATGATTGCATCGCGCTTCCGGATGAACAGTGTTGGCCTGAGCCGTGCGCTGGCGGTGTCGAGCGTGGGTATTGCCGTGCTCGATTCGGAACTCGCCCGTGAGGAGGTGGCGTCAGGTCGCTTGCGACGGGTACTGCCTGACTGGAGCCTTACATCGGTCCCGGTCTACGCAATTACCGACACGCGATTATTGCCTGCCAGGACCCGTCTGTTCATCGATTTCATCAAGGCGCGGATGAGTTAGCGGCGTCTTTGGCATTAAATCCTGCGTCTCGTGAACGCAGGCGACCGTACCCTATGAACCAGGCTTTGCCGACTTCACTAAAGGTATAGGACTTCACGAATAAAAATGATGTAAAACCGAACAGGGATTGCGTACATTCGGTGTAAACGGTGGTGTTACCTGAGCATGGGAGTCGCATAAAAACAGGAATCCTATGTTTATAAAAAGATATTGATGCCGGATCTGATTAACCGGTCGACCCGGTTCGCCAAGGCGGTGCGCGAACATCCTTGCGTGCCGCTTACTCCGAAGACAATGGCGCACGTTGCAATCAGCAGCCGGATTAGTGCGCAGCTAAGCACGCTCGCGCCGCTGGCGCTATGCTACCGGTTCCGCCCAACCGAGGACCATGTCATGAAACAGTCACCAGGATCCATGATCACTTACCAACGCCCTGACGGGAAAGACGTCCAGGGTTATTTGGCGACACCGCAGAAACTGGAGGGTGCGCCCGCCATTGTCGTGATTCAGGAGTGGTGGGGATTAAACGACCAGATTCGTGGCGTGGCAGACCGCTTCGCGCAATCCGGTTATCTGGTGCTGGTCCCCGATCTTTTCCGCGGCAAGACCACCGTCGAGGAGGCAGAGGCAAATCACCTGCTAGGCGCGCTCGACTTTGCCGACGCCGCCGGTCAGGACGTCGCAGGCGCCGTGCAGTACCTCAAGGCACGCTCGGAGCGGGTCGGCGTGACAGGCTATTGCATGGGGGGCGCGCTGACGCTGTTGGCTCTGAGCCATGTCGCGGGCATTTCTGCCGGCGTGGTGTGGTACGGCTTCCCGCCGCTCGAATATATCGATGCATCGAAGATCAAAGCCCCCGTGCTCGGTCATTGGGCGACGCAGGATGAGTTCTTCCCGGCTGAAACGGTCGAGGCATTGGAAAGCAAGCTGACCGAGGCCAAGGTCGATGTGGAGTTTCATCGCTACCTTGCGCATCATGCGTTTGCCAACGAGACCGCGGTCGGGCCGGGCCGTATTGCCAGGACCCAGTTCGATCCGGTCTGGTCGCAATTGGCGTGGGACCGGACGCTGACCTTTTTTGGCCGTACGCTTTGGCCGCACGCCGGCTAGCATTGCTGATTCTGTAGAGCAGCGGCTAGCCGGCGAACCGCCGGGTCGACCGCGTCTCGCGAGCATACCGCTTACAAGACCTCAAACACGCTGTAGACCGGCCCATAGGCGAACCGGTGTCCCGCACCCACGGCGATTATCCGGTTTAGCCACTCATACTTTCCTGCTGGTGCTTCGAACATGGGGTTGATCCGGAAGTAGTAGCTTGCCGGGTCGACTTCCTCGCCTTTTTCCAGTCGCGCAATGACGTCAGCGGGCCCGTGGCGCACGCCGCGATACGCCATCGTGATGTTCACGCCATCGTCGGTTTGCAGGATCAGGCGCACGTCGAGAGTGGTGCTTGCGTCGCTGCGTACGGTCTGCCAGTCGGCGCCGCCGTCCAGCACCTTGCCTGACAGCCGCTCGCCGGTGAACGTTCCGGACGGCACAATTCCCACGCGGCGAAACGGCCCCGGGGTTTCCCCGACGATCACAATCGGCTTGACGTCGAGCCGCATGACGAACAAAGGGCGGGTTTGCACGCTCTTGAGCGGCGTGGGGAGGTCATCGAAAAGCGGAGTCGACATGGTGTTCACCATCGCTAGGATCAAGCAGCGGCGTCGGTCCGTATGACGAACCTGAAGGCCGCGTGTTGATTGGATTGTCTGAGCTATTTAAGCGGCGAGAAGTCAGTGGGGCGCATGATCCGCGACTCCATGCTGACGAGAATATCCAGCGCTTTCACCTTGCTGCCGAATGCCTGCCAACGACTGTCCGCGGCCATCCGGTCGCGACGCTCAAGCCGGTCGTCCAGGCTCTTGTATGCCCAGATATGAACGATCTGGCTGATGTCGCCAATCTCGGTCGTGAAGAAGCCGACCAGTTCGCCCAGGAATTCCTTCTGAAGCGGCAGGGCCTCGCTTTTGTACAACGCAAGCCATTCAGCGGCGCGCAACGGTTTAAAGGTATAGGTCCGGATTTCGTAAAGCATCGGTTATCTCCTTGGCTTTATTAAGGGGCGACAAAAGGGCTACGACGCGGTTCGTCCGCCATTGACCCTGAGCACTTCGCCGGTCATGAAGCTCGACTTGTCGGACGAAACGAACACAATAGCGTCGGCGATTTCTTCAGGCGTTCCGGCGCGTTTGAGCGGGACGGCCGCGAGAAAGGCCGCCTTGCGTTCCGTATCTGCCAGCAGCCGATTCAGCATTGCCGTTTCCACGGGACCAGGGGCGACGGCGTTGACCCGTACACCGAACGCCGCGGCCTCAAGCGCTGCGGATTTCGTCAGACCTTCGACCGCGTGCTTGCTGGCCACGTAGAGGGACGCGCCTGCCGCCCCACGCGCACCCATTGTTGACGATAGGTTGACGATGCTGCCGCTGCCTTGCGCGTTCATCACGCGCAGTTCGTGTTTCATGGACAGCAGCGTGCCGAGCACATTGGTGTCAAAGACGGCTGCGTAGCGTTCGGGCGTCTGCTCCATCACGGGCGCTGACTCGCCTTCGGCGCCCGCGGCGTTGACCGCCACGTCGAGCCGTCCGAAGCGGGCTACCGTGCCGTCGACGAGATTGCGGACATCGTCTTCGAAGCGGACATCCGCCTGAAGAAATTCAGCTTCTACGCCAAGTGCGTTCAGTTCTGCGGCGAGTTTCCGGCCTTCTTCAACGCGGCGGCCCGACACGACAACACGCGCGTTTTCGCGGGCGAATGCAAAGGCGGCGGCGCGGCCAATGCCGGTCAACGCGCCGGTGATAAGCACAACAGAGTGGTTAGACATTTCGTTTATTCCTTGATCGGGCAGTGCACAGGCGAGTCCTGCCGGTCGCACCGCCAGTCATCAGGTACCGGCGCCCGGGACCGGGCGCCGGCGCTTTGTTTACACGGTCACCACGATCTTGCCGAACTGGCCGTTGGTTTCCAGATAGCGATGTACCTCGACCATTTCGTCGAACGTGAAGGTGCGATCGATCACCGGTCTGAGCGCGCCGCTCTCGAGTCCCTTGAGCACGAACTCCACCGCGGCCTTCCGACGCGTTGCGTCGCCGCTCGTCAGCCAGATGTTGTGAGCCTTGACGGTGATCATCTTGGCGATCATGTCCAGCACGGGCAATGGCGTCACGCCCTCGCTAAGCGCGCCGTAGATATACGCAATGCCCTGGAACGACAGTGCGGAAATCAGCTTCGCGAAGGTCGGACCGCCGACCGGGTCGAACACGACGCGCGCACCCTGGCCGCCCGTGATTCGCATGATTTCTTCGACCAGGCCGGTCTCGTCGGTGACGATCACGTGCGCCGCGCCCGCATCGAGCAACTGCTGCTTCTTGTCGGCCGTGCGTGTTGTTGCGACGGACGTTGCGCCGGCGTAGTTGGCGATCTGGATTGCTGCCAGTCCGACGCTGCTGGACGCTGCCGGGATGATCACAAAATCGCCCTTGCCCACCTTCGCATCTTCGATAAGCGCGCCGTAAGCCGTCACGAACATCATCCAGACCGATGCCGCTTCAGCATATGAAAGCGATTCCGGGTGCTTAACGACCGCGTGCTCCGGCGCGATGATGACTTCGCCGTACGTGTGGTACTGGTTCATCGAGAACGACGGAATGGTGTTGACCTTGTCTCCCGGCGTGAAGCTGGTGACGTCGCTACCCACGGCGTCGACGATACCCGCTGCTTCATACCCGAGACCGGCCGGGAACTTGACGGGTTCAATGTACGCGTCCGCGCGCCACATCGCTTCGGCGCGATTGATGCCTATCGCCTTGACCGTGATGCGAACTTCGGACGGACCGGGAGCGGGTACTTCTGCCTCGACGAATTCGAGGACTTCGGGACCGCCGGCTTTGGCAAATTTGATGGTGCGTGACATGAGACTCTCCAGAATAAGGGGTTCGAGCTGCGTTCAAGCTGGGCTCAGGCAAAGCGCCGAAGCGCCGAAGCGCCGCTCAGTTCATACGGTTTCTGCCACTTCCACGGCAGGCAAATAAGCGGGAAAATTCGAGTAATACTTTTCATCGCCGCCCCAGAATGCGGCGCGGACATACGGTGTAAGCGGCAGCTTGCGTTTCAGACGATACGGCAAATCCGGATTCGACGAGAAGTGCCGGCCGAACGCGACCAGATCTGCATCGCCGGATGCCACGATCGCTTCGGCACTGTCGCCGGCGAAACCGCCGGCCGCGATGATCGGACCGGAGAAGTGCGCACGGAGATACTTCGTCGCAACAGGCGCTTGCCCTTCGTGCAGCGTTTCATCGCCTTTGATGCGCGGTTCGATCACGTGCAGATACGCGATCTTGTATTCGTCGAGGACCTTCGCGACGTAGCTGAAGGTCGCTTCGGGATCGCTGTCGGAGATGCCGCCCCATTCGCCTGACGGCGAGATGCGCACGCCGACCCGGTCCGCGCCCCACACGGAGATGAGGGCTTCAACGGTTTCGCGCAGGAAGCGGACGCGGTTTTCGACTGGGCCGCCGTAAGCGTCGGTGCGCTTGTTGGCGCCGTCCTGGATGAACTGATCCACCAGGTAGCCGTTCGCGCCGTGAAGCTCGACGCCATCGAAACCTGCATCCAGCGCGCGTTGTGCCGCGACGCGAAACTCTTCGACAATGCCCGGAATCTCTTCAATGCGAAGTGCCCGATGCGGCGAAGCCGGAACGAACCCGTCCTTGGTCAGCGCGACGCCATCAAACGGGACGACCGAGGGTGCTACCGGGTCGACACCGCCGGTCATCTCGACGTGGCTTTGACGGCCGCCGTGAATGAGCTGCATGAAGACCCGGCCACCCTTGGCGTGAACGGCTTTGGCAATGGCCTTCCAGCCTTCGACCTGTCCGTCGTGATAGAAGCTGGCTGCGCCCAGGTACGAGCGGGCGAGGACAGAGATGCTGACGCCTTCAATGATTTCGAGCCCGCCATTCGATGCACGCTGGCCGTAGAAGTCGGCCATCATCGGGCTGGGAATGTCGCCGGGCTGGATGGTGCGCAGGCGGGTCATCGGCGCAAGGACAACACGATGCGAGAGGGCATAGGCGCCAACTTTCTTTGGTGTGAACAAGCGAGCCATGATCTTTCCTTTTAGCAGGTGATTCAGAATGAGTTTCTGATGGCGCCGGTCTCGCAAGGACCGGCGCCAGGGTTTTATGCGGTGGCGCTCGGCCGGGCAGAGACCTCGTCGTACCATCGACGAAACGCGGTATGTTCTGCTGGAATCGGCATCTTCAGCGCGTTGGCGGCGAAGTCGACCGTGACCAGCGTGGTGATGTCCGCCGCCGAGAATTCATTACCGGCGACGAACCGGACTGTCTCGAGCCGAACGTTAAAGTCGGAGAAAAAATTCGCCACGCGTTGTTTGCTGCGGTCGACCAGTTCAGGAATCTGCTCATAGGCATGCGGTCCGGAAAGCGCACGGCCTTTCAGTCCGGCAACCGCGTTGCGCACGCCTTCCATGACCGGCGCGAAGCCGTCCAGTTCTGCGCGGCGTTCCCACATGGTGACCAGCGCCTTTGATTCCGGCGTTGTCCCAAGCAACGGAGATTGGCGGTACGCTTCCTCCAGATAGCGCCAGATGGCGAGCACTTCCGCGATCACGGGGCCATCGGCCAAGGCGAGCGCCGGCACCTGGCTGCGCGGATTGATTGCGCGGTAAGCGTCGGAGAACTGCTCCTTGGCGCCCAGGTCAACCGGGTGCATGGGGATATCGATTCCCTTCTCCGCGATAAAGATGCGCACGCGGCGTGCGTTCGGCGAGCCTTTCGATTCGTACAGTACGGGTGGTGAGAGTGTCATTTTAATCATCCTTAGTTGTTTCGTTTGAATTTGGATGCCTAATCAATTGAGTTTTTTACACACACTTGAATCAGGCTTGAATCCGTTCGGACTAGAGTTTCGAACCGCCGTCCACACGCAACGTTTCGCCGGTAATCCAGCGCGCTGCATCCGATGCGAGAAAGGCGACCGCGCTGCCAATATCGTCCGGTTGCGCGACCCGTTTTAGCGCTTGCATGCCGAGCGTGGCCTCGCGTCCCGCGTCAGTCTTCGTGAAGCTCGACATGTCGGTTTCAACCACGCCGGGCGCTACCGCATTGACGCGAATACCCCGTATGCCGAGTGCTGAAGCGAAATGCCTGACGAGTGTATCGACTGCGCCTTTGGTTGCCGCGTAGGCCGGGAGGGTACCCACTGCGGCGTGCGCCGCGAGTGAGGAGAGCAGAACGACGCTGCTGCCTTTGCACATCACCGGCAGTAGTTGCTGCACGAGGAAATAGGGTGCGCGTACATTCACGGCGAACAGGTTGTCGAAATCTTCGACGGTCGTTTCCTCAATGCTCGCCGCTTTTGAAACGCCGGCGTTCGCTACCAGGATGTCCAGTCGATGACCCACCACGGCGCGTACACGGTTGGCAAGCGTATGCGGACCGTTTGCATCGCGCAGATTCGCGGCGACCTTTTGAGCGTTGCCGCCGGCCGCACGAATTTCGGCGACGACCGCATCCGCTTCTTTTTCACCGCTGCTGTAGTGAACCAGCACTTGTGCGCCTTCTTTGGCAAGTGCGAGTGCGCTGGCACGGCCGATGCCGCGTGAAGCGCCCGTGACGAGAGCGGTCTTTCCGGTGAGGTGGGTCATGATCAGACTCCTGCAGGTTGAATGAATATGTACGTAGGCTCAGGCGTGTTCGTCGCTCTCGGACAGGAAGTGCGCCACATGCGTGACGAAGCGTTCGGGATACTGGTACAGCGAGCCGTGGTTGGCATCCGGGTAAATGATCAACTGCGCGTTCGGAATGTTCTGCTGCAGGATCCACGAGTTGATCGAGTAGATGATTACGTCGTTATCCCCGTTGATCACGAGCGTGGGTTGAGCGAGCGCCAACAGGTAATCGAAAGGATTCTCGCGGGGCGCGCCCCACTTGGCGAGCGCGGCGAGTTGCGCCGGTGCGACCTTGTCGTTGGCTTCGGGATCCCGGCCCTCGGTGCGCAGACGCAAGCGCTGCAGAAACTTGCGGCCGGCTGCCTGGCTCGCATCGGACGGCGAGAAATGCACGCGGAGCCACAGATGATCCGGCTCCTCGTAGGTCGCGCCGAAAATTTCCTGTGCTTCCGGCGTGAGCGATGCCATGCCTTCGCCGCTACGGGGACCCGTGCCAACCAGGATCAGCCGGCGTACGAGCTGCGGCTCGGCCAGCGCCAGTTCCTGTGCGATCAGGCCGCCCATCGAAAAACCGAGCACGTCGACTTGCGTGAGCCCGAGTTCCTTGATGAAGGCAACAGCGTTGGCAGCCATCTCTTCAATCGACTGCGGTACCTCACCTGACGTGCTGGAGATCCCGGCGTTGTTAAACAGGATCACTTCGCGACCCTGCGCAAGACCGTTGGTGACAGCGGGATCCCAGTGGTCCATCGTGCCGGTGAAGTGGATGTTTAACACGAGCGGCACGCTACCCGTCTTGCCGAAGCGCCTGTAAGCGAAGCGGATGCCGTTTGCATCAACGAATTGCGTCGGGGCGGTTTGGTGCGTGTGGCTGGTCATGACGATTCTCCGATATAGATGAAAGGCATGGAGCGGGGTAGATTCCAATTCGTTGCGATGAACAGACCGTTGCCGTTTCGTCGCTGCCTGATGCGTAATCTAGCCGGGCCTTGCGGAAAGTAAAAAGACTTTGTAGGCTGGCGGGCATGCCTGAAAAGCATGGCTAATCTGAGAGGAACGAATGGAGCTTCGACATCTGCGTTACTTCATGGCGGTCGCGGAGACCGGTAGTCTGACCGTCGCGGCCGAACGCCGCCTGCATACGTCGCAGCCGTCGCTTAGCCGGCAGATCCGCGATCTGGAAGATGAGGTTGGAGTGGCATTGTTCGTCCGCAGCGCGCGTGGTGTTGAGCTGACGCCGGCGGGTAAGGCGTTTCTTGACCACGCGCGGTTAGCGCTCACACAAGTCGATGCCGCTATTGAGGCGGCGCGCCGTGCCGCGCAACCCACGAAACAGGTTTTTGCGCTCGGCTTTCTGACCGGTCAGGAAATGACCTGGCTGCCACGCGCGATGCAGGTGCTGCGCGATGAACTGCCGAACATTGACGTGACGGTATCGAGCCACTATTCGCCGGATCTCGCCGATGCGCTCGCACGCGGCAAGCTCGACCTCGCGTTCCTGCGTGCCGAACCGGGGTTCGATCTGGACTATCGCGTAGTCAGCCGCGAAAAGCTGATTGTGCTGATGCCCAGCGATCATTCGCTTACCGAACGAATGGCGATCCGTCCCGAGGACTTCGTGGGCGAGACCTTCATCATGGCTTCGAACAAGGCGAAGGTGCTGCACGAAGTAATCGAGCAGTATCTACAGCGGAGCGGAGTAAACGTTACGCCCGAACATGGCGTCGATAATCTGGCGATGGCCATGTCGCTCGTAGCATCCACGCGTGGGCTGGCTCTGATGCCGGAGTATGCGAACAACTTGCTGCCCTGGTCGGTAGTCAGCCGCCCTCTTGAAGGCGAGACACCGACGATCGATCTTGTTATCGGCTACAGCAGGTCAAACACGTCTCCCGTCCTGAAGTTGTTTCTGTCGAGAGCAGACGAGTTGGTGGTGCACCCTCCCACTTGATCCTCATGGAAAGGGCGCATTCCACGCACATCACGAATTACCAGGTGGCTAACGTAGCGCCCTTAACGATTCCACCCCCCGCAGGGTATTGCGTTGCCGCCACTGCAGGGAATCGAGATTCGTGATGCGCAGATCCGGCAGCCGCGAGATGAGGGTGCCCAGCCCCGTTTCGAGTTCCAGCGTCGCTAGCCGCGCACCCAGGCAGTGATGAATGCCGGCGCCGAATGAAAGCATGCGGCCCGGCGCCGGGCGGCCTATATCCAGTGCGTCTGGTTTCTCGAACTGCTCCGGATCGCGATTCGCGGAACCGATCATCATGAACACCATTGTGCCGCGCGCGATCGAGTGGTCTGCCGCCTCCAGGTCTTCAAACGCCGTACGCACGATCATTTGCACCGAGCTGTCGAACCGCAAGCACTCTCCAACCGCCTTGGACAGCAGCGACGCGCCCCCCTTGAGCCGTGCTAGTTGCTCAGGGTGGCGATGCAACGCAACCAGCGCATTGCCCAGCATGTTCGATGTCGTTTCATGCCCGGCCACGAACAGTAACAGCACGTTCGAGATGATCTCGTCATCGGTCAGCGATTCACCGGCTTCCTCCGCGCGAAGCAGCGCGGACACGAGGTCGTTGCCGGGTTTCGTGCGCCGCTCCTCGACCACGCCCTTGAAATAGCGCTCCAATGTTTGCGTCGCTTCGTTCGCCGCGGCAAGGTGCGCGGCGTCCATGGGCGCAGCTTCCAGCGCGTTGCCGAAGTGGCTTGCCGCCGAGCCGAGTTTGACGCCATCTTCCACAGGCACATCGAGCAACCGGCAGATGACATTCACCGGTAACGGCAATGCGTAGTCGCTGACCAG